>CALWSR010000026.1 GCA_944384265.1 uncultured Clostridia bacterium | reverse complement strand
TTGAACATCTCTATTTTACACCAAAGCTCGATGCTTTTGCTTAAGCTTTTCATCTCACCCGCAGAGCGGGCGGTTGTGAAAGACTGCTTTGCAGTCTTTGTACTAAAGTAATAATAAAAGCCAGCGTCATTTAAGACGCTGGCCCATTGATTTTAGCTATGGTTGTGCTTAAATCCTTTCTACACCAAGTGTTACTTTTTCTCCATTGATGTTCCATTCTTTTACATAGCTTCCTCCTTCACCGGCAACAATTTCCTTTGCCAGCACATCGGATTTGATGTCATTGCGAGAAAGTATGTCTGCAACTTTAGCACTTCCACTATGATATACTTTGATTTTATCCATCACTTCAAAGTTGGCTTCTTTTCTCATGGTTTGCACCTTGCTTGTAATTTCTCTGACAAAGCCCTCTTCTATCAGCTCCGGCGTCAAATTGGTGTCCAATACAACTGTGACCGTATTGCTTGAAGAGGTAACAAAGCCGTCTTTTTGGGCAGTGCTGATAAGCACATCATCCTGCTCCAGCTCTACGGTTTCCCCGTCAATGGAAAGTACAACCCTTCCTTCTGCTTTCAGTGTACTCATAAATGCAGCACTGTCTGCATTTTTCAATGCTTCTCCGATTTTTGGAACCAGCTTGCCGTATTTTTTGCCCAGTGTTTTTAACTGTGGCTTAAATGTATAAGCAGTGAAGCTTTCCACATCCTGTGTAAATATTACAGATTTGATGTTTAATTCTTCCATAACAATGGCTTTGTAATCTTCTGAAAGGGCTTGCTCCGCTTTGACATACATGGTGGCCATAGGCTGGCGGTTTTTGATGTTTGCCGCATTTCTGGCAGCACGGCCTTCTACAACCACTTTTAATACCAAATCCATATTGCTTTCCAGCTCTTTGTCAACCCACTCTCCATGGTATTGGGGCCAGTCGCAAAGGTGAATACTTTCTTTTGCAGTTTCATCTACATTTTTTACAATATTGCTGTAAATTTCTTCTGCAATAAATGGTGTAAATGGTGCTGTCAGCTTTGCCATTGTCACAAGCACTGTGTGCAGTGTCATGTAAGCATTGATTTTGTCCTGTGGCATATCTTTTCCCCAGAAGCGTTCTCTGCTTCTTCTGACATACCAGTTGCTCAAATCGTCTACAAATTCTGCCATAGCCCTTGCCGGTTCTGTGATTTTGTAGCTTTCCAGAGATTCGTCTACAAATTTGTTTAATGTTTGCAGTTTGGAAAGTATCCATTTATCCATAGCGGACAATTTATCATACTCCAGCTGATATTTTGTTGGATTAAATTGGTCAATTTCTGCATAAAGCACAAAGAAAGCATATGTGTTCCAAAGTGTACCCATATATTTTCTCTGCATTTCGTTGACTGCCTCTTCATAGTAACGGCTGGGCAGCCAAGGAGCGCTGTTTGCATAAAAATACCAACGAACGGCATCGGCGCCCTGTTTGTTTAAGGCATCCCAAGGGTCCACCACATTGCCTTTGTGCTTGCTCATTTTTTGACCATCCTTATCCTGTACATGGCCTAATACAATACAGTTTTTAAAGGAAGAGCAGTCAAAAAGCAGTGTGCTGACAGCAAGCAGCGTATAAAACCAGCCTCTTGTTTGGTCCACAGCCTCACTGATAAAGTCAGCAGGGAAGTGGGATTCAAACAGCTCTTTGTTTTCAAAAGGATAGTGGAACTGGGCAAATGGCATACTTCCAGAGTCAAACCAGCAGTCGATTACCTCAGGCACTCTTGTCATCAGCTTGCCGCACTGAGGGCAGGTGATGTGAACAGCGTCAATAAAAGGCTTGTGCAGTTCAATCTCTTCCGGGCAGTCCGGTGACATTTCTTTTAATTCGGCAATACTGCCAATGGTGTGTCTGTGGCCGCACTCACATTCCCAAATGGGCAGTGGTGTACCCCAGTATCTTTCACGGCTCAGACCCCAGTCGATAACATTTTCCAAAAAGTTTCCAAAACGGCCTTCTTTGATGTTGTCCGGATACCAGTTGATGGTACGGTTGTTTGCCACCAAATTATCACGCAGTGCAGTCATTTTGATAAACCATGTGCTTCTTGCATAATAAATCAGTGGTGTGTCACATCTCCAGCAGAAGGGATAGTTGTGTTCAAATGGAATGGCCGCAAAAAGTGTGCCATGTTCTTTCATATATTCAATCACAAGAGGGTCTGCATCCTTTACAAACTTGCCTGCAAAGGGGCCTGCCTCTGCCGTCATCAATCCCTGGCTGTCTACATATTGACGGAAAGGAATGCCGTAGTTTTGTCCCACACGGGCATCGTCTTCACCAAATGCAGGAGCAGAGTGTACAACGCCGGTACCGTCTGTCAGTGTAACATAGTCGTCACAGGTGACAAAGAAACCCTTTGGGTCTGAAGGGATAAAGTCAAACAATGGTTCATATCTGGTGTATTCCAATTCTTTTCCTGTTTTTGTTTCAATGACTTCATAATTGCCCTCTCCCAGCACCTCATCCAAAAGAGCAGAGGCCATGATGGCAGTATAATCCTGATATTTTACTTTGGAATATTCCTCTTTTGGGTTGACTGTCAAAGAAATGTTGGAAGGCAGTGTCCAAGGAGTTGTGGTCCAAGCAAGGAAATATTCCTTTTCTTTGCCTTCTACTTTAAATTTTGCAATACAAGAGGTTTCTTTTACATCCTTATAGCCCTGTGCCACTTCGTGGCTGGAAAGGGCTGTACCACAGCGAGGGCAGTAAGGCACAACCTTGTGGCCCTTGTAAAGCAGTCCTTTGTCCCATATTTGTTTTAATGCCCACCATTCAGATTCGATATAATCATTGTGATAGGTTACATAAGGGTCATCCATATCGGCCCAAAAGCCCACACGGTCACTCATTTCACGCCATTCGGATTCATATTTCCAAACGCTTTCTTTACATTTTGCAATAAAAGGCTCCACGCCATATTCTTCGATTTGAGGCTTGCCGCTGATATGAAGCACTTTTTCCACTTCCAGCTCCACGGGCAGACCGTGGGTGTCCCAGCCGGCTTTTTTCAGCACCTGATAGCCCTTCATGGTTTTGTAACGGGGAATCAAATCCTTTACGGCACGGGTGATGATATGGCCGATATGGGGCTTGCCGTTTGCTGTGGGAGGGCCGTCATAAAATGTAAATACAGGTCCGCCTTGTCTTAATGTGATGCTTTTTTCAAAAATTTTGTTTTCTTTCCAGAATTTCTGTACCTCTACTTCTCTCTCAACAAAATTGAGATTGGTAGATACCTTTTCATACATAAAAAATCCTCCTTATATATTTTGCCTAAATGAAAATGATATTGTCTGCTTTTCAATAGAGAAATAAAAAAGCCTTTTCTTCCTTTACAGGACGAAAAGACTCGCGGTACCACCTGAATTATATTCCAATCAGAATATCTCTTAGTGCATAAGAATATGCCTTCCGTAACGGGGAAAAACGTCAGCACTTACTGAGCCAAAGGCCGTTGGGGCTGCCACTCCGGAGTGATGTTCGGCTTCTTTTACTAGGTTCAGCTTTCACCAAGCGCTGACTCTCTGCATCTCTTTCAAAGAACCTACTCTCTCTTTCACAGTGTTTTATATCCTCTATTATCACGCAAGTATTATACAATGGCTTTTTGTTTTTGTAAAGTAATTTTTTGAAAAGATTGCAAAAGCTGTCAATTTGACATATTCCACAAATTTTGTTTGATTTTTGCAGCAAATATGTGTATAATAGGCATAGTTATACCGTGTATTGTTTTGAAATATGTGTTTTGCAGTATCTACAAATTGATAAAGGGGAGAGTTGATTCTCATGAATACAAATGATTTAGCACTTTTAACAGATTTATATGAGCTGACCATGATGCAGGGGTATCATGCAACGGGGCTGGAAAACAAAACCGTTGTGTTTGATTTGTTTTACAGAAAAAATCCCAGCGGAAACGGCTATGCCATTGCAGCAGGGCTGCAGCAGGCCATAGAATACATTCAAAATTTACATTTTTCTAAAGAGGATATCAACTATCTGAAGAGTTTAAATGTTTTTTCAGATAGTTTTATTGCATATTTGGAACATTTTTCATTTACAGGAGATATTTATGCCATACCAGAAGGCACAGTGGTGTTTCCCCATGAGCCTTTGATGAGAATTCATGCGCCTATTATAGAGGCACAGCTGATAGAAACGGCTCTTTTAAACATCATCAACCATCAAAGCCTCATTGCCACAAAGGCCTCCAGAGTGGTTTGGGCGGCACAGGGCGACCCTGTGATGGAATTTGGACTAAGAAGGGCCCAAGGGCCGGATGCAGGCACATATGGTGCCAGAGCGGCTGTGATTGGAGGCTGCTGTGGTACAAGCAATGTTTTGACAGGGAAGCTTTTTGATGTGCCTGTAAAGGGAACCCATGCCCATAGCTGGGTGATGAGCTTTCCCGATGAAATTACAGCATTTCGGGAATATGCCAGATTGTTTCCCGATGCCTGCACACTGCTTGTAGATACATACAATACACTGGAATCAGGTGTGCCAAACGCCATTAAAGTATTCCAAGAAATGAAAGAAAAAGGAATTTTGTTAAAAAATTACGGCATTCGCTTAGACAGCGGAGATTTGGCTTATCTTTCCAAGCAAGCCAAAAAAATGCTGGAGGAAGCCGGCTTTGCAGATGCCATCATCAGTGCCTCCAGTGATTTGGATGAAGCATTGATTAGCAGCTTAAAGCTGCAGGGAGCAAAAATAAGCCTTTGGGGCGTTGGTACAAAGCTGATTACAAGTGATGACTGCCCTGCCTTTGGCGGTGTTTATAAATTGGCGGCAGAAAGCGACGGAAAAGGCAATTTTATACCAAAAATCAAATTGTCCAATAATATAGAAAAAGTAACCAACCCAGGCATCAAAAAGGTATTTCGCATTTATGACAAAAAAACAGGCAAAATCAAAGCAGATGTGATTGCATTGGAGGAAGAAAGCATAGAGGAAACAAATGTGCTGACCCTTTTTGACAACAATGCCACATGGAAACGTATGACATTGCAGCCTGGCACCTATACGGTCAGACAATTATTGATACCTGTTTTTCAAAAGGGAAAATGTGTTTACAATTCTCCCAAAGTAATGGAAATACAATCCTACTGCAATCAGGAAAAAGAAACATTGTGGGAAGAGCATAAAAGAAATAAAAATCCCCATGTGGTACCGGTAGATTTGTCTGAAAAATTACTGGCTTTAAAATTAAAATTGATTGATGAAATGAGCATGAAATAAAAATATGCTCCAGCAGAAACGATGCAAATACTGTCAAAAAATATTTTGGGCAATATAAATAAAGCCGGAATGCTTTTGTTGACAGTCACCAAAAAAGGGCAGCCGGCAAGGGATGCTCTTTTTTTGGCAGTGTGCCTGAGAGAAAATGCAGATGCCTTTTTTTACAATATTATTTATAGAACATTTATTTGATTGAAAAGCGTATTTGTAGTAGAATATCTATAAAACACAAATGAGGAGCGGTTGAAATTGGATATGCGTCAAACATTGCAAAAAAGCAACAGAATTGTTGTAAAGGTAGGCACTTCTACATTGACCTATGAAAATGGCCGATTGAATTTAAAAACAATAGAGCGCATGGCATGGGTGCTTGCAGATTTGGTCAACCAGGGAAAAGAGGTGCTTTTGGTTACCTCCGGCGCCATAGGCGTTGGCTCTGTCAGATTGTCTTTTTCACAGCGACCCGATGAAATGAGAAAAAAACAAGCGGCAGCGGCAGTGGGGCAGGCAGTTTTGATACAGATTTATCAAAATTTTTTTAAAGAATATAACCAAGCCATTGCACAGATATTGCTGACAAAGGAAGAAATTGAAAACGAAAAAAGACGTTTCAATACATTAAACACAGTGCATACACTGCTGGAGATGGGGGTTGTGCCTATTGTCAATGCCAATGATACCATTTCTACATATGAAATTGAATTTAGTGACAATGACAATCTTTCTGCTATGGTGGCAGAGCTGATTGAGGCAGATTTGTTGATATTACTGACAGATATTGACGGACTTTATGAAAAAGACCCCAGAACCTGTGAAAATGCAAAAAGAATTTCCTATGTACCTAAAGTGACAGAGGAAATACACAGCATGGCAGGGCAAAAGGGCTCCAAATTTAGTGTGGGCGGTATGGCAACAAAAATACAGGCGGCAGAGATTTGCCAAAATGCAGGGGTTCATATGGTGGTGGCTTCGGGAGAGGACCCAACCATCATACACCGCATTTTAGAAGGAGAGGACATTGGAACATTTTTTGAAGGAAGAAAAAAAGCAATTTAGAAAACAAATGCTTTTAAAAAGAGATAGGCTTTCTCAAAAAAGCATACAAGCAAAAAGCATGGCTATATGGCAGAATTTGTCACAAACAGCCGTTTATAAAAATGCAAATGTGATATTTAGCTATGTTTCTGTCAAAACAGAGGCACAAACCATTCCTTTTTTTGAAAAAATGTGGGAGGATGGCAAAAAAATAGCAGTGCCTGTTACAGAAAACAACCGCATCATGACATTTGTATTGCTAAATGATAAAAAAGAATTGACACAAATAAAATGGGGTATACCAGAACCCAAAAAAGAAGAAAGCACTGTCATGCTGCCTGACGAAAAAAGTATTTTTTTGGTGCCTGCTGTTGCAATGGACAAAAGAGGAAACCGCATTGGCTATGGAGGCGGGTATTATGACACCTATTTTGAAAAACAAAAAAAGGGCTGTAAAATAGGATATCTGTTTCAAATGCAGGTGGTAAAGCACATCTATGACATACAGCCCACAGATATTGCCTTGGACGGCATGGTAACAGAATGCGGCATTTGTTTTTTTAGAGGAGGCTGTGCATATGAGTAATGTTTTGGAAATGGCAAAAATGGCAAAAAAGGCGTCTGTGGTATTGGCCACATTGCCTGGGCCAAAAAAGAATGAGGCTTTGCATAAGGGAGCAGAAGCTCTTTTGGAAAACATGGATAAAATATTGCAGGCAAACAAAGAGGATGTGGAAAATGCCAAAAAAGCCGGTGTAAAAGATGCTTTTATTGACAGACTCACATTGACAAAGGACAGAATTTTATCCATGGCGGAGGGGCTGAGACAGGTGGCCTCCTTTGACGACCCTGTGGGAGAAGTGACGTTTATGAAAACGCTGGACAATGGTTTAATCATTGGCCAAAAAAGGGTTCCCATGGGGGTCATTGGCATTATTTTTGAGGCACGCCCCAATGTGACGGCAGACGCCTTTGGCCTTTGTTTAAAAGCAGGCAGCGCTGTGATACTTCGGGGAGGAAAGGAAGCCATTGGCTCCAACAAAGCCATTGTGGAGGTGTTTCAGCAGGCCATACAAAAACAAGGCCTGCCCAAAGAATGTGTTCAAATTGTGCAGGATACCAGCAGAGAAACCGCCTCTGAAATGATGCGGCTCAATGGATATTTGGATTTGCTCATACCAAGAGGCGGTGCAGGACTGATTAAAAATGTGGTGGAAAACAGCACCGTTGCTGTGATACAGACAGGGATTGGAAACTGCCATGTTTATGTGGATGAAAGTGCAGATTTCAAAAAAGCAATGGATATTGTCATCAATGCAAAAACACAAAGACCCGGTGTGTGCAATGCCTGCGAAAGTCTTTTGGTACACAAAAATATTGCAGATGCTTTTCTGCCTGAAATTGGAAAGGCATTGCAGCAAAAAAAAGTGGAAATACGAGGAGATGAAAAAACACTGCAGCTGATAGAAGGCTCTGTTGCCGCCACACAAGAGGATTGGGGTACAGAATATGAGGATTATATTATCTCTGCAAGGGTGGTAGAAACATTTGAGGAAGCCATAGAACACATCAGAAAATACAGCACAGGCCATTCCGAAGCCATTGTAACGGAAAACTATACCAATGCCCAAAGATTTTTAAATGAAATTGATGCGGCGGCAGTATATGTCAATGCTTCTACACGATTTACAGATGGGGGACAGTTTGGCTTTGGTGCAGAAATCGGCATCAGCACACAAAAGCTTCATGCCAGAGGGCCTATGGGATTGAAGGAATTGACCACTACAAAGTATATCATATATGGCAATGGCCAGATTAGAGAATAAAAAAGCAATGGGGTATACAGCAATATCCATACATTGAAAATGTGTTATAGAATTTGGCACTGCATTTCAGTATAGCAGAGTGTCATAAAGGTGTTGCAAAAAGTCCTCTGTTCAAAGGAAAGGGGCCTTTTTGCAGCAGATATGGGGTAAAAAGTATGTAATATTGTTTGTACAATGGGAAGCTTTTTCAAAAAAAAGAGGCATATCATAAAAAAGGACTTTTTGAGGATATGTCATAATAGATGGGTACATCAAACAAAGTGTATATTGTCCCCGAAAATTGCAATAGAGCATGACATCATGCCAAGCTTTTGTACAAATGAAAAAGGCTCTGCAATGCTTTTTCAAATCAAATACAGCTTTTTGCTTGGGGCATAGCAATAAATTAAAAAATCAATTTGACAAAACAAAATGACATTGCTATAATCAATACAACATAAAAGAAAGGAGTTGACAGTGTGATTATTACATTTTCTTGCAGATAATCATAATATTGGTAAAGGAAGGCAGCTTTAAAAAGCGGCTTTGCTTTGTTATGCATAGCAGGAAAATGACACGTTGACTCAATAAAAGGCTTTTTGACCATGGCAAAACCCCTTGTGTATTTTCTCAGGGGTTTTTTTGTATAAAAAAACTTTTTTCTGCTGTGCCAAAATTTTGACACAAAGGAGGAAGGAATATGTCTTTGATACAAATTTCTCATTTAACATTTGGATATGACGGAAGCTGTGACACCATATTTGATGATGTTTCTTTACAGCTGGATACCAACTGGAAGCTGGGATTTGTGGGAAGAAATGGAAGAGGAAAAACCACATTTTTAAAATTGCTGCTGGGGCAATATGAATATAGAGGCAGTATCAGCACTTCTGTTGCATTTGATTATTTTCCTTTTGAGGTAGCGCAAAAACAGAGAAATGCTGTGGAAATTTTGCAGGACCTGGCACCAAAATGCCAATACTGGCAGCTGCAAAGAGAGCTTTCCTTGCTGGATGTGGAGGAGGAGGCACTGTGGCGGCCCTTTTCACAGCTGAGCAGCGGAGAACAGACAAAAATGCTTTTGGCTGCACTTTTTTTAAGAGAAAATCATTTTCTGCTCATTGATGAACCTACAAACCATTTGGATATGCCAGGCAGAAAAATAGTAAGCCGATATTTGAAAAAGAAAAGGGGATTTTTGCTGGTTTCCCATGACAGACAGTTTTTGGATGATGTGGTGGACCATATCCTGTCTATCAACAGAAAAAGCATCACAATAGAAAGAGGCAATTTTTCAAGCTGGCAGGAAAATAAACAAAAACAATATGCTTTTGAACAATCGGAGCATAAAAAATTGATAAAACAAATACACTCTTTGGAAACGGCCGCAAAAACAACAGCAAATTGGTCCAATCAGGTGGAAAAAACAAAAGTAGGTTATCAAGACAGCTCTGGCAACAAGCCGGACAGAGGCTATATTGGCCACAAGTCGGCAAAAATGATGAAACGCTCCAAAACCATAGAAAACAGAATAAAAAATGCCATAGCAGAAAAAGAAAGCTTGCGAAAGGACGTAGAGAAAGAAGAGAGCTTAAAGCTTTTTCCCCTCTCATACCACAAAGAGGTGCTTTTGGAGCTGAGGCAGGCGGCGCTGCGCTATGGAGAAATAGAAGTTTTTCAAAAGCTTTCTTTTTCTGTGAAAAGAGGGGAAAGAGTTGCACTGCAAGGCGGTAACGGCACAGGAAAGTCCAGCATTTTAAAATGGATAGCAGGGAAGGAGATTCCTTTGACGGGGCAGACAGAAAAGGGAAGTGGATTAATCATTTCCTATGTAAACCAAGACACAAGCCATTTGAATGGAACATTAAAAGAATATGCACAAAATGAGGGGATTTGTTACAGCCTTTTTTTGGCCATTCTCAGAAAGCTGGGATTTGAAAGAGGGCAATTTGATAAAAAAATGCAGTATTTTAGCCAAGGACAAAAAAAGAAGGTGCTTTTGGCAAAAAGTCTTTGTCAAAAAGCCCATATTTATGTTTGGGATGAGCCATTGAATTTTATAGATGTGATTTCCAGAATGCAAATAGAAGAGCTGCTGCTGCAATATCAGCCTACCATGCTGTTTGTAGAGCATGATGCAGTTTTTACAAAAAAAATTGCTACAAAATTTGTAAGTCTGTAAGCAATGCAATCAATTCCGCCGGTTTGCAGAAGAATAAAAATATTGCAATTTTTTCAATTACACTGCTTCTGTCTGTATTAACGAATTTCATGCTGTTTAGAAACTGTTTGACATAGCAGTTCCCTTAGGGAACGCAGGAAAACAGTTTCTAGCAATGAAATGAGTGGTTTTTCATGCATCGCATGAAAAAAATTTCCTCTTTTTTCATAAACAGGTCTAGGCATTTGCTTGAAAAAAATTGATTTTGCATATGCTGTTTCTATATGAGTGATATATTTTCTGGGATTACAGCTGCCAAAATGAATTTTTAAATTTATATTTCTGTCAAAAAAAAGCCATATTACAATGTAATATGGCTTTTAGTGTGAGCAAGAAGATTCGAACTCCCGGCCTTCTGATCCGTAGTCAGACGCTCTATCCAGCTGAGCTATGCTCACACAATTTTAAGAACAATGGTTATAATACAGTAAATAAAATGGTTTGTCAATACCTTTTTTATAAAAACATGATTATTTTGTAAAAAAATGTTTTTATAAAAAACAGGTTTTTAAAAATTGCCCAAAGGAGCCATTGCATTTTTGACTGCTATGGAAATGTTTTTTTTGGAGTGTGTTTATTTTTTACTTTACAATTTTTTAAAAATATTTTACCATAGTTAAAAGTATACAAAAAATGTTTTGTAAGAGTAGGAGTGTTTTTATGCGGCAGCTTTTTAAAGCCTCAAAGAAATTGTTTGCCAAAAGGGTTGCAATAACTCCCGTTTCCTCAGTGATATGGATGATGATTTGCTCTGTCATTGTAGCAAATGTGATATTTGATTTAAGCATTGCCACAGAGGAGGAAAAACTGTTTTTTTCAAATACAATGGAGTTATATCCTTCTTTGTTTTGGCTCAATTATTTGCCTATCGTATTTTTTATGGTATTTTTTTATTTTTTAACAAATCATACCCTGTTTAGCATTTGTTTGCCCGGCGGCCTATTTATCATACTCACCATTGCAAATGGTATGAAAATCAAAATGAGACAAGACCCTCTTCTGCCTTCGGACATTACACTGATTCGAGAGGTGGCAGGCATATTGCAGGGCTTTGATGAAGCATCTTTAAAAAGAATTTTGCTTCAAATCCTTCTTTTTATTGTCATTTTATTGGCAGGACTGCTTTTTTTTAAAAATCAAAAAATGAAACGTTCTGTGAGAATTGGTGGACTGGCAGGGGTGCTGCTGCTGGGGGCAGCAGCAAATCAATGCTGGTATGCAAGCTATGGCATTTATGAGCAGTATCCTGTGATGGGCAATATCTATTTTCAAGTCAATCAATACCATTCTAAAGGCTTTGTATATAGCTTTTTCCATAGTTTAAATACCATGCAGGTGGAAAAGCCGGCACATTATAATGCGGCCCAATATCAAAAAATAGAACAGCCTCCTATGCTGACAAGCCGGCAAACAGAAAACCTGCCCAATATTATTATGATTATGGGAGAAGCCTATTCGGATTTGAGTATAAACCAGCATATTGATTTTTCCAATTATATTGACCCTATGGAAAATTACAAAAAAATCATCAGTCAGGAGGATACCATTGCAGGCCATATTGTGGTGCCAAATTATGGAGGAGGAACCTCTGATACAGAATATGATGTGCTGACAGCCTGCCCCACAAGATATTTGGACAATGCCCTGCCCTCCTACAATTTTGTGAGAAAAAATTTTGACGCCCTGCCCAGAAGGCTTTCTCAAATCGGATATGACACATTGGCCATACATCCTGGTTATTTATGGTTTTATAATCGATATAATGTGTATCCTCATTTTGGATTTGACACATTTATCCATTTAGAATCCTTTGACATAGCAACACAAAGCAAAGGGGGCTATATCAGTGAGGAAGCTACCATAGACGCTATACTTCAGACATTCAAGCAGCATATACAGGAAAGTGAAAAGCCTCTTTTTTCTTTTACAGTGACCATACAAAACCACGGCCCTTATCAGGATAAATATAACGAAACAGAAAAAAATTTTGATACAGACGTTTTTTTGACAGAAGAGGAACAAAATATGCTCTATAATTACTTTAATGGTTTAAAGGATGCAGACAGAGAAATAGCACGTCTGCTCTCAGAGCTGGAAGAAATGGAGGAGCCTGTGGTAGTGGTATATTTTGGAGACCATTTGCCGGGTTTTTCAAATGGTATGGATTTTTTTGATATTCTGGATTATGATATAGATATAGAAGGAACGGCAGAGCAAAGACTGGGCGTGTATGAAACACCCTATTTTATATGGCAGAATGAAAGTGCAAAAAACAGTACCAAAATATTGGAAAACAAACAAAAGCTGCTGCTGCCGGAGGGGAATTTAATCAGCTCCCATTATTTGGGTGCCATGACAATGGAGCTGTTGGGTCTGGAGGGACTTTCTCCTTTATATGATTATGTCAATGAAATGAGAAAACAGCTGCCTGTTGCGGCAAACGGTGCTTTTTTAAAGGCAGACGGCACATTTGCAGAGGAGGCTACACAGCAGCAGTACCAGCAAATTGAGTATTTGGCAGGATGGCAGTATTATAAATTATTTGATGAGGATGTAAAATAGTATGAAAGAAGCCCCAATTATGGAACAGACATAAAACCCATTGGAAGTATGTTTCTGAGCAGAAAGGCGCACCTACACATCCATGGGACAGATGGGTGGATGCCTGGCTTTACAATCAAGCTTATTGCAGCACCAAAATGTGAAGGTGTAAATCATTTTCATGACTGTTTGTGCCGCCAACGAAAAAACGGCAAAATGGAGAGGAAAATGAAAAACACCATTTTTGATGGCATGACAATGTCTAAATATTTTTGGATATTATGCTGTATTTTTTCACTTTTTGATAAAAAGCAGTTTTTTTATTGTATTGTATGTTGAATTTTGCTATAATAATGAAGTTAGTGGCATGGTAAAGTACTGATAGGAGAATGGCTGTGAACGGACCAAGAATGCAAAAATACCATCATAAAAGGAAACTCAAAAGAAAAAAAAGAAAAAAGGCCTTTTTGATGCTGACACTGCTTTTTATGATAATATGCGCCGGCATAGTGGGCTTTCGGGCCTCCTTGGGTAAGGAAGCTGTGGGAAAGGACGCAACAATGAAAGCAATCGACCCCCAGCCCAAAAGGGTTTCAGAGGAGCCGGAGGAGGAAGCAGCGCCAAAGCCTGTGAATGTGGCTGTGTTTGGAGTGGACAATGATGGTTTTAGAACAGATGTGAATTTTGTGGCCTCTTTTCGTGAAGATACCAAAGAGCTTCATTTTGTATCTGTACCAAGGGACACCCGTGTTGTTATGACAGAGCAGATGCTTGCTTCTTTGCGGGAAAGGGATGCCTTTATCCCATATAGAAACAATGTGGAAGGACAGTGCAAATTGACAGAGGTCCATGCCTATGCCGGAGAAGGATATCGAAATGAATTTTCTGTGGCCATGCTGGAGGATTTGCTTGGAATTGAAATTGATTATTATGTAAAAGTGGATTTGAACGCTTTTCATGATATTGTAGACGCCATAGGCGGCGTTGATATGGAGGTGGCAGAAAGACTCTACTACAATGACCCTGTGCAGGGGTTGTATATTGATTTGCAGCCGGGATATCAGCATCTTGACGGAGACAAGGCGGAGCAGCTTGTACGCTTTAGAGAAGGCTATGCCCAAAAGGATTTGAAAAGAATACAGGTACAGCAGGATTTTATGAAGGCACTTTTGGAAAAGGTGAGCAGTACTTCCACCATTATCAGCAATTTGCCCAGCATTGTAAAAGTGATTTGGAATGATGTGGAAACAGATGCCACATTAAGAGATGTTTTAAAATATGCAAAATATATAACAGAAATTGATACAAGTAAAATAACCATGCAGACAATACCCGGAGAGGGCGGTGCTTATTTTGACCACGATGAAGAAGGAACAAAGCAATTAGTAGACCAAGTGTTTTATGGCATTTTGCCTCAGGAGCAGCCGGCAGAGGAAACAGAGCAAACGGTTATGTGAAAAAGTACAAAACAATAAAGGTGGAGAAAAATGGGTAAAAGAATGGAAAGGTATGCAAAAAAGAAAAACGTCAGAGAACAACAGCCTAAAAAAGGGATGTCAAAAGAAAGACAAAAGAAAAAACCTAGTTTAATTGCTACAT
The DNA here is from genome assembly GCA_944384265.1 of uncultured Clostridia bacterium. GTDB lineage: Bacteria > Bacillota > Clostridia > Lachnospirales > Anaerotignaceae > Coprocola. The sequence goes on along the minus strand of CALWSR010000026.1, from coordinate 28,778 downwards.
TTTTTAAAATCCTATTTAGTATTTTAATTGTTTTTTGTATCGGGGCAGGCGGTGCAGCATTTGCCTATTATAAAATAACAGGAGGCTTTGAAAAAACACAGCAAACGGGAGAGCCGCTTTCCAGCAATGCGAAACAAACCAGCTTTTTGGATGCTTTGAAAAAAAAGGATTTAAAAATCAATGTGGCTGTATTTGGTGTAGATGGTGACGGTACTCGTACAGATGTTATGTTTGTAGTGCATTTTGACAGCAAGGAGCAAACAACCAGTCTGGTGTCTTTGCCCAGAGATACAAGAGTTAAAATTGCACCGGATGTGGTCAGCTATATGGAGGAGGAAGGAAAATATTATCAGTCCCCCACAAAATTAAATGCGGTTCATGCCTATGCAGGAAAAGAAGAAGGACCGGAAATGACAGTAAAACAGCTGGAGGATATATTGGATGTTGAAATTGACCATTATGTAAAGGTGGACTTAAATGCTTTTCGTAAAATTGTAGACACCATAGGCGGTGTGGAGGTGGATGTGCCTCAGGATATGTATTATACTGACCCTTATCAGGATTTATATATCAATTTAAAGGCAGGTCCTCAGACATTGGATGGAGATAAAGCAGAGCAGCTGGTGCGGTTTCGCCATTATCCCATGGGAGATATTGCCCGTGTAGAGGTACAGCAGCAATTTTTGAAGGCTTTTGCAGAAAAAGTAACAAGCAGTGACACCATTATTAAAAATTTGCCGGATTATATCTCTATGCTTTATTCTGATGTGCAGACGGATGTAACATTGTCTGACGCCTTGAAATATGTAAATTATATCAGCATGGTGGACCCAACCAAAATTACAATGGAAACACTGCCGGGTGTGCCAGAAAATATTGATGGTGTTTCGTATTATATTTATGATGAGGAAGAAACAAAAGCAATGGTAGACAGAATATTCTATGGCATTGGTTTGGAGCAGGAGCAGGAGGGACCAAACAGCAAGGAGTTTACCATAGAGGTTGCAAATGGAGGAGAAATTGAAGGCTTGGCAGGCAGAATGGGAAGCCGATTGGAAAGAGATGGATATACGGTTTCCGGCGTTTCTACCTATACAGGAGAAAAGCAGGTTTATACACGCATTGTTGTAAAAGAGGAAGGCATGGGAACAGATTTGCAGGATTATTTTACAGACAGCAGAATAGAAGTGGATGACAGCCTGTTGTCTGCCGGTACGGATATTAAAATTATTATTGGTACAGGACAAAGTGATATATCGGAATAAAAATCACAACCACGCCTAAAAGACGTGGTTTGCACTAGCCCTATAAGGGCATATCAATTAGCCAGTGTCTAAATGACGCTGGTTTTTACTTGGTAAATCCAATAAAACCCCCGGCTATGCCGGAGGAATCTCGGTGAGCTTTCGCTTCAAGCAAAACCTCCTATGCTATCATTATATTGAGTCCGCCAAGATACAAAAAAGCATAGAAGGTTTTTATAGGAATCCTTTAGCACACACGAGTTGGGAATGTAAATATCATATTGTATTTGCACCAAAGTACAGAAGACAGGTAATATATGGAAAAATGAAAGCCGAGATAGGAAAAATCTTTCGAGAATTATGTGAAAGAAAAGGAATAGAAATGATAGCAGCAGAATGTTGCCCAGATCATATACATATGCTGATTCGTATACCGCCCAAATACAGTGTTTCCGAAATTGTTGGATATTTGAAAGGAAAAAGTTCTTTCATTATTTTCGACAGACATGCGAATCTAAAGTACAAATATGGAAATAGGACATTTTGGTGTAGAGGGTATTATGTTGATACAGTGGGAAAGAATAGAAAAAAGATTCGAGAATATATTAACAATCAGTGAAAAGAAGATTGGATGGCAGATGAAATAAGCTTAAGTGAGTACATTGACCCGTTTACGAGTGAAAAAGTAAATAAAAATAGCCGCCAAGGGCGGCAGTTGAGGAAGTAGAGCGCTTGGCGGACTTTCAATGCGCTTGCAAGCGCAGCTGGTAATAGCCCCTTCTAGGGGCGGAGCAAACCACCGGCTAAGCCGGTGGTCCTGATTAAGCTCTGGCGGCTACCCTTAAAAGGGTTTTCATATTCTTTTGTAGTTAACTTATCTTTTATTTGATATTGCTTTTCCTGTTCTCTTATATATTTTTGTATTGTTGCTGTATTTAACCCTACTGTGCTAACATAATACCCTGTTGCCCAGAAATTCCCATTTCCGAATTTATACTTTAGATTGCCATGACGATTGCATATCATCATTGCACTTTTTCCTTTTAAGCGCCCTATAAATTGTGACAAACTTAATTTAGGTGGTATTTCTATCAATAAGTGAATATGATCTGGCATCATATGACCTTCTATGATTTCTATTCCTTTCCATTTGCATAAATCTTTTATTATTTTTTTGAATATCTTTTCCTAATTCATAGTATATTATCTTTCTTCTATATTTGGGTGCAAAGACAATAGGATACTTGCATACCCATTTTGTGCGTGCTAAACTGTTTGCCATAAAAGCATCGTCCTTTCTTCTGTAAAATATTTAGGCTTGAACACCATTATTTTACAACAAGGACGATGCTTTTTGCTTAAGCTTTTCATTTCACCCGCAGAGCGGACGGTTGTGAAAGGCTGCTTTGCAGCCTTCGGCACTAAAGTAATAATATAAAAAAGGATATTTCCTTTGGAAATATCCTTTAGGGTGCGGAAAAAGTGGACACCTTGTCGTCAAAGGCTCCTTTTATGCAAGCCTTTGACGAGTAGACAGAAGTATAAAGCAGAAGCTCCATGGGCTAAAAGCCCTGAAATGCCTGCTTTTCCTTGCCGGAAATAAATTCCGACTGCCGATTTTGGTTGGAAAACTCCTCGTTTCTCAACCCCTTCTGCGCCCTTGAAAAAATATAAAATTTAGTTTTTCTATAATCTGAGGGATATTTCTTTTGAAAATATCCTTTTTTGTATGGAGAAAACCATGGGATAGTTGGGTGGTTCAAAAAAAGCCTTTTGGCAATGAGGCAGAAAAAGCTTATGTTGGTTATCATAAAGGTGCGCTCTGGCAGCTGCAAAAGCATAGTGAAAAAGGGATTTATACATGGAAATAATGGCTATATATACAAAATGGAATTGCAAATATCATATAGTGTTTGCACCGAAATATGGAAGAAGGGTTTTTTATTACAAAAAGAGGAGAGCCATTGAGAAAATGATGGGAATGGAAAGGGGAATACAGCAAAAGGAGAAGTATGTCCATATACTAGCAGAGATACAAAAAAAGGGATGTATCAAGCTTTATGGGGAATTTGAAAGGGAAAAGCAATGATACTATATAAATAATATATAATTATAGAAGCAGAAAATTTTGGTATAAGGGTTATGCTGCAGATACAGCAGAAAAAATGCAGATAGGATAGGTGAATATATAGCAAATCAATTAAGAGAAAACCAGTTGAGAGAACAACAATACCAAAAAATGGAAAAAACTTTTGAAGGCAGTAGATAACAGAGGCGCAGTTGACAGATTTGCTTATGTGTTCACGCATAAGTGAAAAAGAGAGGGCTGTGTCTGTATAAAAAAAGGGGGGTTGTAAAATCCTGCAAAAACCGGATGCTTTTTGAGCAAATTTCACTGAGAAAACAGTCGATTTTCTATTATTTGCAAGCTTTCTTTGTGCAATTTGCCGCCCCAGCATCTCCCTGCTTTTTTATAGCAACAAAACATCTCCTTATATGGGCATAAAAATAAACCGGCGTTATAAAAACGCCGGATATAACTATGAGAGCTAAGCATGGTTTTCTTTTCCTTTTTTGGCAAAAAGCAGAAAAAGATAAGGAAAAAACAGATATAATATATTAAAAAATGCAGGTATTTCTCCTTGTATAAAATGAAATAAAATCAAATTTAAAAATGAAAATAAATAAGTAGGCAGATGCAAAAAATAAATAGCTATGCTATAAACACCCAAAAACAGTAATGCTTTTTCCAGCAGCAGCACCACAATGGAATAAACAACCAGCAAGGAAGAGGACAAAAAGAAATCCTTCATGCTGTATTGTTTTTGCAGATAAAAGCCTATGAGGAGTATAAAAAAAAGGCTTCCTATGACCTGTATGAAAAAAAGAATGCTTTCTATTTGACTGATGGTCCATGTAGAAGCTGTGGCAATAAAAATTTTGATAGAAATATTTTCTATCACTTTTAGTACAAAACCGCTGCAAAATGTGTATAAAGGCAGACGGAATAATGCATCATCCATAATATCCTCCGTTTCACGTCTTTTGTAGTATAGATTTTAAATAGTATAACATACTATGACAATAAAATCAAGTTTTGTAATGGTTTCTTAATTTTTTATTGTAACAAGAATTTTACTGTGATAAAATGATAAAATTATAATAATAAAGAAAAAGGGATATTAAAATTTTTTTATAACAACAATTCGGGATATTTGTTGTAAATAAAAAAAGAAAGGATGTCTTTTGGTGAAAGAGAAAAAAATTGTAATACCAAAAATAGGTATGCGTATGATAAAATCATCTGTGGCAGTTTTTATCTGTTTTTTGATTCATATGCTCAGAGGAGGGGAGGGGGACCCCTTTTACTCTGTCATTGCTACCATACTTTGTATGCAGCCGCAGGTGGAAAACAGCCGAAAGGTGGCATTTAACCGCATTTTTGGTACACTCATTGGGGCGGCAGTGGGTATTTTGGTATTATTGATACAACAAAACATCATTCCTGCAAATTGGGCTTTGGTAAAATATGCCTTGGTATCCTTTGCCATTATTCCCACAATTTATATTACATTGCTTTTGAAAAAGCCCACTGCCTCTTATATTTCCTGTGTGATGCTCATGAGCCTGACCATTGTGCATGGTACAGACAACAGTCCCTTTGGATTTGTATATAACCGTGTTATGGAAACCATCATAGGCATATTGGTTTCATTGGCTGTCAATGTGGCACAGCTTCCCAGAAGAAGACAAAAGGATTTATTGCTTGTCACTGGATTGGACGGCTCCTTGGTGGGAGAAGACGGAAAAATGGGAGGCTATACCCATATGGAGCTGAACCATTTGATTGCAGACGGCGCCGCCATTACCATTGCCACAGAAAGAACGCCGGCTTCTCTGCTTTCTGCACTGGGGGATGTGAAGCTAAATTTGCCTGTGATTGCCATGGACGGGGCTGTGATATTTGATACAAATGAAAAAAGATATATTCGCTGTGAAGCAATTCCCCAAGAATATGCCAAAGAAATATATAACATTTTTGAAGGCGAAAATAAGCATTGCTTTGTCAACATTGTACTGGAGGATGTCCTTTTGATTTTTTACGGCAATTTTCGAAATGATGTGGAAAAACAGCTTTATATGGATATGAGAAGGTCTCCTTACCGCAATTATGTTTACGGAGAATTGCCTGAGGAAGGGGAGGTGGTGTATTTTCTTTTTGTAGATACATTGAAAGAAGCAGAAAAAATGGAAAAAAGAATCAAACAGGAGCCGTATGCAAAGGAACTGCTTTTTATCAAAGACACTTCCGAAACACCGGAGGGCTATTGTCATTTAAAAATATATTATAAAAACGCTACAAAGCAATTTATGGTGGCAAGGCTGAGGGAGCATTTGGGATTTACCAAAACAGTGGCATTTGGAAGCAACAAAAATGATGTGCAGATGCTGCGCTGCGCTGATTTGAGCATTGCCATGAAGCAATCCATTGAAGAAGCAAAAGAGGTGTCGGATTATGTTTTAAAAAAGCAGGATTTGGATACCGTGGCAAAAACCATGCGGCAGATATATGAGCCTGTGGTATGGTCAAAGGGATTGCAAAAACCGGAAAAAAAAGGAACATTGTTATAAGAAAGGAAAGCATATGAAAGCATATTTTTCAAGAACAGAGCTATTATTAGGCACACAGGCAATGGAGAAATTATATCAGTCAAATGTGGCTGTGTTTGGCATAGGAGGCGTAGGCTCCTTTGCCGCAGAAGCATTGGCAAGAAGCGGCATTGGCCGTTTGACACTGGTGGATAAAGATACAGTCAGCCAGACAAACATCAACCGTCAGCTGATTGCTGCCACAAACACATTGGGCAGATATAAAACAGAGGTGATGAAGGAAAGAATTGCACAAATCAACCCGGAGGCGGTGGTAGAAGCATACCAGTGCTTTTATGGTACAGAAACAGAGGCACTTTTTGATTTTGCGGCTTTTGACTACATTGTAGATGCCATTGATACCGTTTCTTCCAAAATTATGTTGATTGAGCAGGCCAAAAAAGCAAATACGCCCATTATCAGCTCCATGGGAGCCGGCAATAAGTTAGACCCCACATTGTTTGAGGTGGCGGATATTGCAAAAACAACGGTATGCCCCTTGGCAAAGGTGATTAGAAAGGAACTGAAAAACAGAGCCATTGAAAATGTAAAGGTGGTTTATTCCAAGGAGCCGCCCATAAAGCCTCAAAAATCAAATGAAGCATTGGCCAAGGGAAAGCATCAGATTCCGGGCAGTGTGGCATTTGTACCCTCTGTGGCAGGGTTGATACTGGCAGGAGAGGTTGTAAAAGACATAGCAGGTATTTTATGATTTCTTACAAAATGATAAACTATGTTTAGAAAGTGTTCTGCACTGTCATGAAAAAAGAATTTTTCCATGGCTTTTTCAGGGAGCAAAAGGCCTCTGTAAAAGGCTTTTGAAAAGAAAAGTACTGAAAGCATGGCAAAAAAAGAAAGGGGCTTGAAATCTTATTTTTTTTGAAATATATAAAAATGACTTGAATTATAGACTTGTTTTCGATAAAATGTGGATAGTGAAATCATAGCATACATGAAGGAGGAGCAATATGAACTTAGGCAAAAAAGCAATGGCTTTTGTTTGTGGGGCAATGCTGCTGTTTGCTTTTTCCGGCTGCAACAGCTCGGCAAATGTGCAGACACAAACAAACCAAACAGATAATATAACACCGGAGGAAATGGTGGCAGCAGTTATGTCCAATTTAGAAAATGCAGAAAGCATGAAAAGCTTGATTGTGGCAGAATCTGACATGACCGCAGCCGACACCACATCCACAGGCACAACAGAAGCAGAGGTGACAACGGTATACAGTCCTTTGGGTATGGAAATTTCCACTACAAGCAATTTGGAAAAAAATCCCCTTGTCACCTATGTGCAGGAGGAAGACGGCATGGCAACCACATATATGCAATATGCCGGCCAATGGATGAAACAGTCTGTGGAAACCAATATAGCAATGGATTCTTTGCAAATGTATGATACAAAAGAAAATGCACTCTTATTTTTAAATGCTGCCAAGGACTGGAAGGAGGTTTCCGCAGATGAAAACACTGTCGTATTGGAAGGAACCCTTTTGGCAGACAGCTTAAAAACACTTGTGGAGGATACAAAATCATTGCAGGTGATGGGTATGGCAGGCTTGACAGAGGAATATTATGAAGGGATTTCTGACACTACAATCACATTGATAGTAGACAGCCAAACCAAAATGCCAATGCTTTATACAGTGGATTTGGCCAACACATTGGAGGTGCTGATGAACAATGTAACAAGCACATTCAACAGCTCAGATGCCCAAAATCCACCTCAGCAGACAAGTGTCAATCAATATACATTAAGTGTGGAATTAAGCAATATCAATGAAATCAAAAAAGTAGAAATCCCTCAGGAGGTTCTTGACAATGCTGTGGATTTGGAAAAGCAAATTGAAAGTGCCTCCATCCGTACAGGGGAAAACGGAGAAGAGCTGGCAGCGGAATAAAACAAGTAAAAAAGAAGGAAGTTCGGTTTCTGAGAAGTCGAACTTTTTCTTGCTGTTTTGAAATAAGGATATCAAAAAAAGGAGAACAAATATGATAAGTACACAGGATGTTACATTGCAGTATGGCGGCAGAGTACTGTTTAAAGATGTGAACGTAAATTTTACAAAGGGAAATTGCTATGGCTTGATTGGAGCAAATGGTGCGGGAAAATCCACCTTTTTAAAAATACTTTCCGGAGAGATTGAACCAAACAGCGGCTCTGTGTTTATCACACCGGGGGAACGTATGGCGGTTTTAAAGCAGGACCATTTTATGTTTGATGATTTTGAAGTGGTAAAAGCAGTGCTGTATGGGCATAAAAGGCTTTATGAAATTATGGAGGAAAAGGAAAAGCTTTATGCCAAAGAGCATTTTAGCGATGAAGACGGCATTCGTGTTTCAGAGCTGGAGGGGGAATTTGCAGAGCTGGACGGCTGGAGTGCAGAGTCTGATGCAGAAATACTTTTAAATGGTTTGGGTGTTACAAATGAATTTCATTATGTGAAAATGAAAGAGCTGACAGGCAATCAGAAGGTAAAAGTGCTTTTGGCACAGGCCTTGTTTGGCAATCCGGACATACTGCTTTTGGATGAGCCTACCAACCATTTGGATTTGCCCTCCATCAAATGGCTGGAGGATTTTTTGATGAATTTTGAAAATACAGTGGTGGTGGTATCCCATGACAGACATTTTTTGAATAAGGTTTGTACCCACATTGCAGATATTGATTATAATAAAATTACAATGTTTGTGGGAAATTATGATTTTTGGTATGGCTATACCCAAATGACACAAAAACAGCTGAAGGACCAAAACAAACGTGTAGAACAAAAAATGAAAGAATTGCAGGAATTTATACAAAGATTCAGTGCCAATGCCTCCAAGTCCAAACAGGCTACATCCCGTAAAAAGCTGCTGGACAACCTGCAAATGGATACCATAAAGCCCTCCTCCAGAAGATATCCCTTTGCCAGCTTTAAACAGGACAGAGAGGTGGGCAATGACCTGCTGGAGGTAAGCGGCATTTCCAAAACCATTGACGGCAAAAGGGTGTTAAATAACGTCAGCTTTATCATTTCTCCCAATGACAAGGTGGCATTTGTTGGGGCAGACGAAATTGCAAGAACGACACTGTTTCAGATTTTGATGGGAGAAATGGAGCCGGATGAGGGAAGCTTTAAATGGGGCATCACCACATCAAAGGCCTATTTTCCAAAGGATAATGCAAGCTATTTTGATGGCTGTGAAGAAACATTGATTGACTGGCTTCGTCCCTATGCCAAGGAAGGAGAGCAGTATGACTCTGACATTAGAGGCTGGCTGGGAAGAATGCTTTTTTCCGGAGAGGAAGCAATGAAAAAAGCCAAAGTGCTTTCCGGCGGGGAGAGAGTGCGTTGTATGCTTTGCAAAATGATGATGTCCGGGGCAAATGTGATGATATTGGATGAGCCGACAAACCATTTGGATTTGGAATCTATTACAGCATTAAATGAAGGCTTGATGGATTATAAGGGGACATTGCTTTTTGATTCCCATGACCATCAGTTTGTGCATACCATTGCCAACAGAATCATTGAAATATTGCCGGGGGGCATCATTGACAGAAGAGAAACATTTGATGAATATTTAGAAAATGAAACAGTTATGGCAATGAGAGAAAAGCTGCAGCAGCAATAAGATTATGATTGGCAATGGAAACAGCAAAAAAACATAAAAAATACGCATAAAATATGGAGCATTCTTTTTTGCCATAGCAACAGAAGGAGATTGGAAAAAAATTTGCTTTTTGACAGTGCAGATATGTGGTATGATGCATAAAAAAGAAACAGGAGATGTGACGGCTGAAAATCCATTTTTTTGGATATACAAAATTTTAAAAAAGGGGATGGCTCTTTTTTCAATAAAGCCGGTATTTTGTTAAAAATGATTCTGTGTTTTACAGGTATTTGAAAAGAAAAACAAAAATGCAGATAAGCCAAAATGGAATGGATTGAGGGGAATTTTTATAGCAATATAAAGTTTGGCCAGCAAAAAAAGAAAAATGATTCAAAAAGCTGTGCTGTATGCATAGGGGAGAGCCTTGTCATGACTGAGCATAAAAAAAATAATATGGTATTGTAAAATAGCTATCACAATGATATGGGTGTTATTTTATTTAAAAAAAGGCAGCAAAGGGCTTGGAGGCTTCGGCCCCTTGGTGAAAGAAGGGGGTTTTCATATTTTCGTTGCCTCAGATTGGATAAAGAGAGCTTTTGAGAGGCGGCAATACACCACCTTTTGCTATTAATAAAATCTAAAAATGGATGTGTTGCGTTAATATGAAAAATGATAGGATATGAATTTTAAAAACAGAACAATGAGATTGACATTGCTTTATGAAAAGAAAGTACCCAAAGCCCTTGGCACTGCTGCAAACACACTTGCTTTGGGTTTACAAAAATGTAAGGAGTCGGTTTTAGCCGTAAACCCTAGCTTTTTATTTCATATGAAAGTAACAGAATCCTAAAAACAGAAAGGAGTATGTTTATGGAAACAAGAGAGGCCATATATGGCAGAAGAAGTGTGAGAAAATACACAGATGAGCCTGTATCTGATGAAGATTTGATGGAGGTAATCAATGCAGGATTGATGGCACCTTCCGGAATCAATTTACAGCCATGGTATTTTGTGGTAGTGAAAAGTGAAGAAAAGCGAAAAGAATTGTCAGAAATAACAGGACAGGTTTTTGGAAAGTTTAAGCCTGTGCTGGACAAACGTTTTTCCAGAAATCCTGAAACCATTGAAGAAACAAAGGATTTTTTAAACAGCTTGGGAGGAGCAAGTGTTTGTATACTTGTGTTTTTGCTCAAGGATGATTATGAAGATTTTACAACAGTGGTGGAAGGTACCTCTGCTGCCATACAAAATATGTGTTTGATGGCATATGACAAGGGATTGGCCACCTGTTGGCTGACAGCGGCATTGCGTGTTGGCATTGGAGAAGAGCTGCGCAAAAAATTTGCTCCTGACAAAGGACAATATTTGGCAATGGTCACATTGGGCCATCCTGCCGTTTCTCCTAAAATGCCTCCAAGACGGGATGGAAGATATGTGATTATATGATGCAAAAAGGCGATTCCTTTGGGGAATCGTTTTTTTTTGTACCAGTAAAATCATGGATAAGAGGCATGGTTTTCTAAAGTAAAACACCTCATAAAATTGGGGTCTGCAAAGGTGTAGTAAAAAATGATAGGCCAAATATGGCTGGGAAGTGCTTTATGAGTGCAATGGAAAAGGGATGAAATAGGAGTAAAAGAAGTGAGTACGAAATATGTGTTACATGAATGGGAAGCATGATATTGTTTGAAAATATAACAATAGTGTGGATGTTGCTTTTAAAAAAAGAAACCAAATCATTTAAGGTATTATCCATACCTTTCTCTTTTCCAGTCTATGAAAGAAGGAGAAATGCAAAGGCGTGATTTTGGTTGTAAAATCAATGTTTATTAGTCCTCTATTTCATAGAAAAACAACAGAATCAAATCTATAAATGGAAAAGCTTAGCTCATATACAAATGCTAGTGAAAATGTCTTTTAAAATAAGCATATGAATTTTTGTAATATGTTTGAAAGAAAGAGCAGTACTAGAAGGAGTTTTTTGGTATGTGTTGATACAGCAGTAAAAAATGGAGAAAGAATATATAACAAATCCACAAAAAGGATATGGAATTTTATAACGGCAGCAGTTGACAAAAAGCCTTGTTTGATGGAAAGCATGACACCTAGCAGTACTAGAGAAGATTTAAAGAAAGGGGCTAAGTCATGTCAAAGGAGCCGTTGCAAAATGAAATTGCAGTAGCAGTTTGTACAAAGAATTTTTGAAAACAATAGAAAATCGGCTGTTTTCTGAGTGAAATTTTCTCAAAAAGCAACCGATTTTTGCATACTGTTATTGCAAGGGGGCTATTTTGCAACAGCCCCTTTTGATGTGGGTGCAAATGAGGTTTTATACCCGCTTTGTTATGATGGGTGTTTATATGATGAAAATGTATATAGGATTAAATGGTTTTGTATGGCTGCAATAAATGAAATACATTTTATATAGCATTTCCAAAAATGAAAAATATATGACTGCCCTTTTTTAGCAATGTTTTGCTCCAAAGCCATGAAAAAAAAGGAATACAATATTGATACTTCATCAGCAGCAAAACAGAACTGGTTTTGATATTGAAAAAGGTATAGCATATGATTTCAAAAATTTGATAACGAAAAAATATAAGGCAGAAATCCCCCATCCATTAAAAAACATCTATTTTTTGTATTTTATGAAACCCTCTTTTATCAGCCTCTGCTTTTAAAACAAATGAAAACCGATTGGGTGTGGTTGCCAGCAAAAAGTCCCGTTTTGGACATTGCTTTTGATTGTGGGGCTGAAAAAACCGTTTTCCCTCCAAATATCTGAGAGCATGGAGCTTTTCATTTAAGGGATAGCACTCTTTGCACAAAAGGCTTTTGATATATTCGGCACAATAGGTATCCTCTTCTGTGGGAGAAAGGGCGGCCTTTCCCATACACACCAAAGAAACGACATCTGCATTTTTTTGTGTTATGTATTTGGCAATGGCAGAAGCATTGACAAAGCTGCCTGTCAATATTTCTGATGCATTGCCTGCATGGGCAATTCCCTGTGTGCCTGCACTGGTGGTATGAACAATGGTTTTTTGTGAAAAATCAATGTGTTCTATATTGGCAGGGGAATTGCCGTAGTCAAAGCCGGAAAGCATCACTTCATTTCTTTCTCCTGCCAATATATAATCCGGATTTTCTTTTTTTAAAGCATATGCAGCTTCTGTTTCGCCCACAGCCAATATTTCTTTTGCCCCGTTTGCCATAAAAAAGCATTCTGTGGTAAAGGCCCGAAACACATCAATGATGACAGCAATGCCATTTGCTTTTTTTGCGCCTTCTAATAGCTGTAATATTTGAATTTTCATACCATCAGCCCTTCCAAATTTCATTGAAAAAGCTTGTGGCGGAAAAATTTGCACACAGGCCTAAATAATCTGATATGGTTTGCCCCAAATCGGCAAATGTGGTGCGTATGCCCAAATCAACCCCCTGTTTGATGTGCTTGCCATAAGCCAATATAGGCACATACTCTCTGCTGTGGTCTGTGCTAGGAGTGGTAGGGTCACAGCCATGGTCAGCGGTGATAAAAAGAATGTCCTCCTCCTGCAATGCTTCCAACAATGCAGGCAGTTTTTTATCAAAATATTCAAGGGCATTTTTGTAGCCTTCCACATCATTTCTGTGGCCATAAATCATATCATAGTCCACTAAATTTGTAAAAAGAATGCCTTCAAAGCCTTCTTTTGCATATTGTATTGTTTTTTCAATGCCATCATGGTTATTTGTGGTATGGTCTGCTTTTGTAATGCCTCTGTGTTCAAATATATCCTCTATTTTACCAATGGCAAGCACTGTCTGCCCTTTTTGTTTTGCCAGGTCCAATATGGTATCTCCGGTGGGAGGGAGAGAAAAATCCTTTCTGTTTTTTGTTCTGGTATAATTCCCATCAGAGCCAATGAAAGGACGGGCAATGACACGGGCCACTGCCCAATCTCCTGTCAGCAAAGCCCTTGCCTTTTGGCAGATTTCATATAATTTTTTTACAGGAATGATATCTTCATGGGCCGCAATTTGAAATACGCTGTCTGCGGAGGTGTATACAATGGGATAGCCTGTTTTGACGTGTTCCTCTCCCAGCACTTTTATGATTTCTGTGCCGGAAGCGGCATAGTTTCCCAACACTTTTGTGCCAATGGCTTTTTCAAATGCTTCTATGAGTTCTTTGGGAAAGCCTGTGGCCGTGAATGTGGGAAAAGGCTTTTCTGTGATGACGCCGGCCATTTCCCAGTGTCCTGTTGTGGTATCTTTTCCCACAGATTTTTCAGCCATTTTTCCAAAACAGCCTATGGGAGAATCCACTTTGCCCAACATAGCAATGTCTTTTCCTGCAATGCTGCCAAGTCCTAAGGAGCAGAGATTTTTTAAATCCATATCCGGCTTTGCTTTTTTGATATTGACAAGGGTGTTGCTGCCCTTATCACCATATTGCTCTGCATCGGGCAGTTCTCCAATGCCTACGCTGTCCAATACAACAATAATTGCTCTTTTCATATTGCTTCACTCCTTTATGCTGTGATGATATCTAATAACAATGGAGGCTGAGGTGGGCAGTCCTTTCCAATGACAATGGCATTTTGCAATATAGCCAGGGCGTTTTGAGAGCGTTCTAAAGAAGCGCTGTATATCTCTGCCAAAACCTCTCCCTTTTCCACTTTATGGCCAATGCGTTTTTTGAGTATAATGCCTGCGCCAAAATCAATGGAGTCTGTTTTTTGTTTTCTGCCTGCCCCTGTTTGCTGAGAGGCTCTGCCAATGCAGGCAGTGTCCATGCTTTGCACATAGCCTGACGCTTGTGCAAGCAAGCATACTTTGCAGGGGGAAATGGGAAGAAGGGTCTTATCCTCTATGACATTGCAATCTCCTCCCTGCTGTTGCAGCAATTCTTTGAATTTGGCAAGCCCCTGTCCGTTTTCAATCTGTTTTAACAAAAGTGCTTTTCCTTCTTCCTCTGAAGAAACCTTTTCTGCCAAAAGGAGCATATGGGCCCCCAATGTAATGGAAACGGTGAGCAAATCTCCCTTTACATTTCCTTTTAATGTTTCTATGGCTTCTATCACCTCTAGACTGTTGCCGATATAATTGCCCAGAGGCTGTGCCATACTGCTGATGACAACGGTGATTTTTTTGCCCACATGACGGCCCATGGCTGCCATGATGCTGCCCAGCCTTTGGGCATCCTCCAATGTTTTCATAAAAGCCCCGCTGCCGCATTTTACATCCAACACAATACCGTCGGCGCCGGCGGCAATTTTTTTGGACATAATGCTTGAGGCAATCAAAGGCAGGCTTTCCACAGTGGCTGTCACATCTCTGAGAGCATAAAGCTTTTGGTCGGCAGGGGTGAGATTTTTGCTTTGCCCCATAATGACAATGTGAGATTTTTTTGCCCATTGTATTGCCTGCTGTTGTGTGACATCAATGGAAAAATGGGGAATCGCTTCCAATTTGTCCAATGTGCCTCCGGAAAAACCCAGCCCTCTGCCACTCATTTTGACCACATTCACCCCGGTGGAAGCCACCAAAGGAGCCAATATGAGTGTGGTGGTATCGGAAACCCCTCCTGTACTATGTTTGTCTGCTTTGAAACCGGGAACACAGGATAAATCAAACAGCTCTCCGGAGTTTGCCATGGCTGTGGTCAGATATGCTGTTTCCTCTTCATCCAGGGACTGAAAATAAACTGCCATCAAAAAAGCAGAAATTTGATAGTCAGGTATGGTTTCATTTGTGACACCGGATACAAAATAATCCATTTCCTGTTTTGTCAGCTTTTTTCCCTGTCTTTTTTTCAGCAGTATGTCTAAAAAATCCATAGTACAGACCTCCTTTTGAAATAGATATTTATTTTCTGCATTGGTAGAGCTGGCTGTAAAGCAGAGGCTTTCTGTCTGCCTTTAAAGGAAATTCCTCACGATATTTTTGCACAATGGCATCATCTATTTCTGCTTTCACCAGCTGCTGTCCCTCTTTGGCCCTGGCAATGATTTTGCCATAAGGGTCTATTACCATGCTGTCTCCGCTGTAATCCAATCCGCCGCCTGTGCCGCAACGGTTGACGCCTGCAATATAGCACTGGTTTTCTATGGCTCTTGCTTTTAAAAGAGAAATCCAGTGGCATCTTCTGGGCGTAGGCCAGTTGGCAATGACAGTAATCAAATGGCTTTTGTGGGAGCAGGCCTGAAAAATTTCAGGAAAACGCAAATCGTAGCAAATCAGTGGCGAAACGGGGATTCCTTTTACAGCGCAAAATGTAACATGGTCGCCTCCGCTGTAAAATTTAGATTCTGTGCCATAGGAAAAAGGATGTATTTTGGCATAGTCAGTTATTATTTTTCCTTTTTCATCTACAATCATGCAGTGATTTTCTGATTTTGCCCCATTTTTGATGATGATGCCAAAGCCTATGTTCATTTGAAATTCTATTGCTTTTTGTTGGAAAAACAGTATGGAAGGGGCATTTTCAAATGTTTCTCCATATGTATCAGGATTCATGGAAAAGCCTGTCAGTGTCATTTCGGGAAAAAGCAAAAAATCTATCTGTTCTGCTTTTGCTTGCAGCAGCATATTTTCGCATCGGGATTGATTTTCATTTTTGTTTTCCCAAGCAATGTCCAGTTGTGCTAAACCGATTTTCATATCAAATACTCCTTTCTTTTTTATGGAATCTGCTACGTTTATATGAAATAGAAGGCCATGAAGCATTGATTTTACAGCCAAAAGCAGTTCTCTGCACATAGGCTGCAAAAGAAGAAATGCCAAAAAGCTTCTGGGCTATTTGATTCAATCATATAACAGCCATAATTGTTATATTTTGAAACAATGCCATGCCATTTTTCATATGCCTGTAACACATTCTTTTTATTTTTGTAAACGAAAATAATAAGTAGTTTTATTTTACCTTAAAATACCCCAATAAACAATATCCATAAACTTGTTATTTTATGGTATGAATACATCTATGGCTGTGTTATAATAAAAAAACAGATGCTAAAAAAAAGAAATCGTCAGACAAAAATATTTGAATCATAAAAGGAGAAAACAAAAATGAAATGTATTTCTTGGAATGTAAATGGCTTTAGAGCCATTATGAAAAAGGGCTTTTTGGACTTTTTTCATGAAATAGATGCAGATTTATTTTCTGTGCAGGAAACAAAGCTGCAAAAAGGCCAAATAGAGCTGGATTTGCCCGGCTATTATCAATACTGGAACGATGCCAAAAAAAAGGGCTATTCGGGCGTAGCTGTTTTCAGCAAAAAAAAGCCTGTGGAGGTGACATATGGCATTGGCATAGAGGAGCATGACCAAGAAGGACGTGTGATTACACTGGAGTTTGAATCGTTTTATTATGTGACGGCATATACCCCCAATTCTCAGGCGGAAAACGCCAGATTAGACTATCGTATGCAATGGGAGGATGCCATGCTGGATTATCTCAAGGAGCTGGATGCTGTAAAACCGGTGATTTACTGCGGAGATTTGAATGTGGCCCACAAAGAAATTGATTTGAAAAATCCCAAAACAAATAGAAACAACCCCGGCTTTACAGATGAGGAAAGACAAAAATTTACACAGCTTTTGGAAAACGGCTTTGTAGATACATTCCGTTATTTTTATCCTGATTTGGAAGGGGCATATTCTTGGTGGAGCTATCGTTTTCAGGCAAGAAAAAACAATGCAGGATGGCGGATTGATTATTACATTGTTTCCGAAAGATGGAAAGAAAAGCTGATAGATGGAAAAATACACAGCCATGTCATGGGTTCTGACCATTGTCCTGTGGAATTGGACATAAATCTATGAAAAGGCAGAAAGAAAAGCATTGCAATGGCTGTTTCAAAGTATTTGGCATAGAAATGATTGATTTACAAAGAATATGCTCTCTATCAAAGCCAGTACAGAGCAAAGTTTTTACAAAAGGTATGGCATTGCTTTTTTTGTAAAGGCTGTTTATTGCTCCATTGAGAACTGTTTTGTTTGCATTTTAAAAATGGTTTTTTGTAAAAATGGTGCCGGCATTTTTTTACATCAAAAAGCAGTCAATAGGGGCCTGTTTTTTGTTGTGGCAAAAAAGGAAGGGCATTGGTTATCCATTTTCCATAAAAAATTTGATGGACCAGACCGGATTAGAGTAGAATATCATTTTTCCCATTGGGTATGGGAAAGCACTGAAAAATCCCTGATTGTTTGTCACTGCTTCAAAAAGCAGTGATATGGAAATATTTTAGGGCTGTATAAAAAATGGTATTTCTAAAAGCCTGACAAAATGTTTTTTGTGCCTTCACATCAAACCATAAAAAGAGGGCTGTTTCTTAACAGCCCTCTTGAAATACAAAAACCGGTTCCATTTTATTTAGAAAACAGCCGATTTTCTATTCTTTTCCAAATTTTTTGTGCAAGCTGCTGCAATTTCATATTGTAACAGCTCCGGCATAGTATGAAAAGAAGTGTTTTATTTTTCCATTTCTGCCAATTTTTCAAGCAAAAGATTGCTTCTGTCAATAAATGCTGTCATTTCTTCCGGAGAAAGGGTTTTGTGGCTCATCAGTGCCAAGTCATATACCTGATGGCAAAGCAGGTCTAAATCCTCTTTTTTCTCTTCCTTTGCTTTCCAGTCACAAATAAGCTGTATGAGCTTATGATTGCTGTTTAATACCAATGTTTCATCAGGCTTTGCATGGGCAAAAAGCATTTTCATTTGGTCATTTTCACCATAGGCTTCCTTCATTTCAAGCATTCTGCGGGATTCCTCTGTCAATACAATCATGCCGGAAACCTGCTTTGTTTTTAAAGGCTCTGCCTTTACCTTCAGCTCTTCTTTGCCAAGAACACCACGGAAAAGATTCTCCAGCTCTGTATTTACAATTTGTTCTGCTTTTTTGTCCTCTTCGTTTTTGTCCTCTTCCTTTTGCTGCAATATGTCACTGATATCGGCATCAATTCTTTGCACCTTTACACCGGCATTTTTATATTCCAAAAAGCTGACAAAGGGTTTGTCAATGGGGGAGGAAAGTATGGCCGCCTCCAATCCCTGCTCTTTGAAAAGACGAATGTACTGTGCCTGCTGGTTTTCGTCGGATACAAAAAATATTTTGTTTTCATGCTTTTGTTTGTTTTTTTCTAAATATTCGCTGACGGTTTCATAAACCCCGTCTGTTGTTTTTAACAAAAGGGAATCTTTGATTTTATCATAAAGCTTTTCTTCTCTCATGCAGCCGAATTTAATAAACAGGCTGATGTTGTCCCAAAAGCCTTCATAAGAGGCTCTTTCATTTTTAAAAAGCTGGTTTAATTTGTCTGCTACCTTTTTGGTAATGTAATTGGACATTTTTTGGGCATAGCCGTCGTTTTGCAAAGCACTTCTGGATACATTCAAGGGCAGGTCGGGGCAGTCCATAACGCCTTTTAAGAGTAAAAGAAATTCAGGCACAACCTCCTTGATGTTGTCTGCAATATATACTTGATTGGAATAAAGCTTAATCTCTCCTTCTGTTACGTCCATATGCTGCACCAATTTAGGGAAATATAATATGCCCTTTAAACGGAAGGGATAATCCATGTTTAAATGAATCCAAAAAAGAGGGTCATTCATATCCATAAATACTTCATGATAAAATGCTTTATAATCTTCCTCTGTACAATCCTTGGGCTGTCTGAGCCAAAGGGGATTGGTTTCGTTCAAAGGCTTTGGCTCTTCATTTTGTTTTTGCTCAGAAAGCCTTTTGGCATCCTCTGCTGATGTAATGCCTTCTGCCTCCTCGGCAGAAACATGAATCACATTGCTCTCTTCTTCCTCTTTTTCCTCTTCCTCCTCTGTCATATGGACATAAATGGGAACAGGCATAAAGGAGCAGTATTTTTTCAAAGCGGCATAAAGTGTTGCCTCCTCCAAAAATTCTTTGCCGTCCTCTCCCAAAAACAATGTAACAGAGGTACCTCTTTCTGTTCTGGTACCTTCTTCCATTTCATAGTCAATGCCTCCTGTACAAATCCATTTTGCACTTTGGGCATCCTTTTGATAGGAAAGGGTGTCAATTTCTACTTTATCTGCCACCATAAATGCAGAATAAAAGCCCAATCCAAAATGGCCTATGATTTCATTTTCTTCTTCTGATTTTTCCTGAAATTTCTGCAAAAAATCTGTGGCGCCGGAAAATGCAATTTGATTGATGTATTTTTTTACCTCATCGGCTGTCATGCCAATGCCGTTGTCTGAGATGGTCAGTGTGGCCGCCTCTTTATCCAGTGTCACATGAATTTGAAATGTTTCCTCCTCTGCAATGTCTGCTTGTCCCATGGAAGAAAGCTTTTTTAGCTTTGTAACGGCATCACAAGCATTTGAAACAAGCTCCCGAACAAAAATATCTTTGTCTGTATAAAGCCATTTTTTGATAATGGGTAAAAAATTTTCACTATTGATAGAAAGATTTCCTTTTTCTTGTATCATGAAAAATGCCTCCTTGTGTTCTAAAAAAATAATGATTTCATTTTCTATATCAAAAATAGAAGTTTACTAAAATCTCTCTCAAAAATATTGTAACACCAGAAACAAAAAAGTCAAGAAAAAATTAGCACTCACTGAAAATGAGTGCTAACATAACCATTACTGTTTTATGACGGCAATGTGCAGCTTTTGAAAAAAGGATAAAACCCAGTCATCCCAAGCATATTCTGCTGTTTTGTCCGGTGAAAATGTTTGCAGAGCGCAGCCTGTGGTGCAGACAAGTACATTTTGTGAAAATGTAATGTTTAAAAAATAATTGGCAGAAGCATTGCACACCAATTCTTTTTTGTTTTGGGGCATAGAAAGCACCATTTTAATGCTTTTTGGCAGCTTCTGTCCCTTTATGATTTCAAATGCAAAGGGGCGGATTTCCCTCCAAAGACAGTATTTTCCCAAAAGCAGCTCCTGCTCTGCCAAGGAAAAATATTCTTTGTTGCGCAGCCCCTCAATTTGAAACAATGCAAATGTGGTAATATCCATTTGTACCAGCTCAAAGCTGTCAAAGGCATTTTGTTTTAATAACAGATTCATAAATTCTTTTGTATCATGCACAATAAAAGAAAGCATGGCATCAATGTTCCTTTCCTTCAAAAGTTATGTTATGGAAGCTGTTTTTATTTTACAATGAAACAACAGAAAAAGAAAGCGTCTGTTTGATACATTTTTTTAGTAAATTTTTCGTTTGTATAAAAGCAGGTGTCTGTGGTAAAATGATATGGAATTTTTTGAAAAAATAGGGTATTGTAAAATTACATAAAAATATGGAGGAAAAAATGGATTTTAAAAAAGCTTTTTTCAGAATCATTTTATTTGGAACATTGTTGGGATTGTTGCTGCTTGGGGCAGGAAATGTGCTGCATTTGTCTCAAGGCTCCTTGTTATTGGCACTTACTGCTGCCTATGCTGTTTTTGTCATTGTTTTTATACCATATCAATATAGAAAGGGAAGGCTTTTGAATAATAAAATGGGAAATTTGATGCAAAAATTGTATGAAGGAAATACACAAGAATATATCCAAGGCATCAAAGGTCTTTTAAAAGATACAGACAACGATTATTTTAAAGCGATTCTTTCCATCAATATGACAGCAGGCTATACGGCAGAGGGAAAATTTGAAGAAGCCATTTCTTATTTAGAGGCCATTGATGCCAATAAAATTGATAAAAGAAGTCATATGGTGCTTTATCACAACATTGCCTGCAATGCATTTTGGGCAGGTGAAACAAAAAAAGCCTGTGTGATTATGGAAATGCATAAACAGCTTTTGGAAAAGGGACTGGAAAGCGGTTATTCCAAAAACAGCTTCTGTGAAACATTTGCATTGTGGCATTTTGCAAAGGGAGACAGCAAGGGTGGGTTTGACTATTTGCAAAGAGTTCTTTCAGACCAACAGGCAAGGGATATAGACAAGCAGTTTGCGCAGCTGACATGGGCAAAACAAAAATTGGCAGAGGGCGAAAAAAAAGAAGCCAAGGAATTTTTAGAAAAAGTGCTTTTTGAGACCAAAATACCGTTTTTGAAGCAAGAATCCAACCGTATATTACAGCAGCTGCAAACAGAGGAAGTATAACAGAAAAGAGGTGGAGTATGCTATTCAATTCTTTTCATTTTATATTATTTTTTATCATTGTAACAATAGGCTATTATATACTGCCTCACAAATACAGATGGATATTGCTTTTGATTTCCAGCTATTATTTTTATATGTGCTGGCGGCCTGTTTTTATATTATTGATTGTATTTTCTACATTTGTCAATTATATATTTTCCATTGCCATTGGCAGGGAAAAGGATGCCAAAAAAAGAAAGTGCTATTTGATGATTACCATTGCCATCAATTTTGGATTGCTTTTTTTGTTTAAATATGCTGTGTTTTTGAATGAATCTATCATGTCTGCCGCAGGAAGCATATTACAGTGGTGGTATCAGGATTTGGGAGCAGAAGCGGCGCTGCAAAAGGCAGAAAAAATACTGCAGGGCTATCCTGCCAGAGAGTTTGACATTATGCTGCCTATGGGCATATCCTTTTATACCTTTCAGGCGGCAAGCTATACAATAGATGTTTATAGAAAAGATGTAAAGCCCGTAAGACATTATGGTATTTTTTCTCTTTTTATTACATTTTTTCCCCAGCTGGTGGCAGGACCCATTGAAAGAAGCAGCCAGCTTTTGCCCCAGTTTTACAAAAAGCATTCCTTTGATAAAGAAAGGGTGCTTTTGGGATTAAAATGGATGCTGTGGGGATTTTTTAAAAAAATTGTCATTGCCGACAGAACAGCAGTGGCAGTAGATACCATTTATGCTTCTCCCCAAAGCTACAGCGGGTTATATCTGTTTTTGGCCATGATACTTTTTACATTTCAGATTTATTGTGATTTCAGCGGCTATTCTGATATTGCTCTGGGCAGTGCCAAGGTGCTGGGATTTGATTTGATGATGAATTTTAAAAAGCCCTATCTTTCCAAAAGCATAAAGGAATTTTGGAGAAGATGGCACGTATCTCTTTCCACATGGTTTATGGATTATGTTTATATTCCCTTGGGAGGCAACAGAAAAGGACAGACAAGACAATGCTGGAATCTTTTTGTCACATTTTTGGTAAGCGGACTGTGGCATGGGGCAAACTGGACCTATGCCATTTGGGGAGGACTCCATGGCGTTTATTTGGTTGTGGGACGATGGACGGAAAATGTGAGAAAAAAAATCAGAACCATACTTCATTTGGAAAAAAATATACTTTGGAGCGGCTGGAATATTCTTTGCACATTTTTATTGTTTTCTCTCAGCCTTGTCATATTTCGTGCAAATACCATAACAGATGCAGTTTATGTACTGACACATATGACAGAGGATTTTTTTATGTGGACACAAAAACAATATGTTTATGAAGTGCTTACTGGCATGGGTGTGAATTTGTTTGAGATTTTGGTGATTGGCATTTCTGTTGCGTTTTTGGTTTTTTCCGAGATTGTGACAGGAAAGGAATCTGTCATTGGCTGGGTGGAAAAAAGAAATTATGCTTTGCGGCTTGTATTTTATGTATTTGTCAGTGTTTGGATACTTTCCACAGGTGTGTTTTATTCCGGAGGAGAATTTATTTATTTCCAATTTTAATCAAAAGTGTTGTTTTGAGAGTCCTTGCATACAACAAACGCCTCAATTTGGTGCAATGAAAAAGTGGATGGCATCTGAAAGCAGCACTGTATTTTATGACAACCATAAAAAAGGCTTTTTGTAGGCAGCAGCCAAAAAGATAAAAATATTTATGGATTCCTATTTCCAATGAAGCCCCGTTGTGGAAAATGGAATTTTTACAGATGGGTTTTGGCTGTAAAAGAAAGCTGCTGAAAATGTATGTGTTTTGTATCTGTATTTTTATATAAAAAGAAAGGGCTGGCTGATAAAAAAACAATATTTATTATGCTTTCAATGACCTAAGCGCATTGTTTTTGGTGAATATGGCAAAATGAAATTATGAAAGCACAAGGAACGTTTATAAATAACAAAAAAAGGGCTGTTTTCTCAATGGAATTTGTTCAAAAAGCAACCGGTTTTGTACAGCATTATTTTAATAGGACGATTGTGCAGCAGCCCCAGTATAAAACGTATAGTATAAGTGTGAAAATAGTATATTCTTTATTATAAGAAAGTCAAGTGGGTTTTCAATGTATCTGCACCTTTGCCGGTTTTATGAAACTGCAGTGAAAATACCATTGTTTTGTATTTTGGGCTGCGTTATAGAAATATAAAAAATGATATGCCCAGGAATAAGAAATTGATATTACCTTCTTAAAAAAAGAAGCCGGAAGTGTTGGAAATGGGGTAACATTCTCATTGCTTAGCCCGTGGCACAGCAAAAATGCAGCCCATTGGAAAATCAATGCTTTATATGAAAGCCACAGAATAGGCATATGAAAAATGATACGGTGCTGTCAATAGAAATGTTAAAAATAACAATAGTATTGATGTTAATGCACCAAATCAATCAGAGTCCTTTCCATATCTTCTCTTTTCCAGCCTATGAAAGGGGAGAAAGGCAAAGAGCCGGTAAAATCAATGCTTCATAATCTTTTATTTCATAGTAAAGCAACAGAATGATTTTTTTTGCATATGTTACGTTAATATGAAAAATGATATAGCATTGAAAATGTGAGTTTTAAAAATGCAGCAAAGAAATGGGCGTTGCTTTTAAAAAAGGCAAACAAAAAGATTGGGACATTGCAGCAGTTGCCTGCAAAGGCTCTTTTGACAGGCTGTGGAAGGGGAGAAAAGCAGAGAGCCGAAGCAGTGTTTCATAGCCTTCTATTTCATATGAAAGTAACAGAATGATTTTTTTCGGAAAGGAGAAATACAAATGAAAAAAAGGGCGTTTTCTTCATTAAAATTTACAATACGCTTATTGCTTTATGGTGTTTGTGTGGCACTGCTGTTTGAGCAGGTTGGCTTTCGCTATCAAGAGGCGGCTGGCCATAATGTGATTAACGCCTTTACACAAAAGCGTTTTGAAGATTTTTATGCTTTGCCCCAAAACAGTCTGAACATGGTATTTATCGGCTCCTCTCACTCCTATTGCACATTTGACCCGGAAAACTTTGACAGCCGTTTTTCCATATTAAGCCATCAAATGGGAACGCCGTTGCAGCACCCCGATACCAGCTATTATGAGCTGAAGGAGGTATATGACACACAGACCCCTGATGTGGTGGTATTGGAAATTTATTGGGATGTATTGGATGATACCTTTGAGATGAAACAGGCAAATTCCTTTTTTGAAGTGCTTCAAAATGAAGCTCGCAAGCAGGAGTATATCAAAGAGGTATTCCCTTTGGGAGAAAAGGTAAAATATTTTCTTTTGCCCATGCGTTTTCAGCAGGATTATTTTGCCTATGAAGCCAATGAAATGGAAAAAAAAATAGAACAAAAATATGGTGTGCAAAAGAAAAAGGTACAAACCCAGCAGGGTGTGGAATATTATCGTTCCAAGGGATATGTATATTGTGACATGGGTATGCTGGATACGGAATATGATGAAACAAATCAGTTTAAAACACTGGATGGCAAAGACTGGGAAATGGATAAAACACAGGCCGGCTATGTGAAAAAAATTGCACAGCTTTGTGAAGAAAAAGGAAGCGAGCTGGTGCTTGTAACAGCTCCTGTTGCAGTGGTGTCCATGGATTATATTCAAAATTATGACAAAATTCATGAAAAAATGGCAGAGCTGGCAAGGGAAGTGAATGCGCCCTATATTGATTATAATATCATCAATGAACAAACAGGTATGCTTACCAATGCAAATTTTAGAGATGATGCCCATTTGAATGACAGCGGCGTAAAAATAGTAGATGCCCATTTTGCAGACTGGCTGGTGGAAAACACTGCATTTTTTCGACAAAGATAGACATAGAAGTATTGCACTGAGCAATGTGCTATATTATAATAAACTATAAATAATATAATGTTTCTTTTTGAATAGAAAGTGCTAAAGATGTTGAAAAATCAACATTTTCAGCACTTTTATTTATTTTATTTTCTTTTACATTAAAGTGCTTTGTCCCACTCTTGTCCTTCTTTTGCGTTTTCAAATTTATTGCCCAACAATTCGGCGGCAGATACATCAGCATCATTTAATGCATGGACATAGCGGTTTGTTGTGGTTAAATTGGTATGTCCTAGTCGGGAGGATACGGTTTTAATATTTGTACCGTTTGCCAGTAATATGGTAGCGGAGGTATGCCGCAGGGTATGAAATTTGATTTTAGGTAATCCGTTTCTATTTAAAAATGATTGAAACCATTGATAAATGACTTCCGGAGAAATATAGGTGCCTTTTTTATTGGTAAAAAGCATATTTTCCGGATTGCTTTTTTCGGGAGAGCATAATATTTGGGAAGATTGATAAAGATTTATACTGTTTTAGTAAATCTATCAAATAGGCAGGCACGGAAACAGTGCGGATACTGCTTTTTGTTTTGGGCAGTTTGATACCGATTTCCCCTTTTGTTTGGTAGATACTTTTTGTGATTTTGATTTTATTTTCTTTCCACAATATATCTTCCCACTGTAAAGCGGCTAATTCTCCACGGCGGCAGCCGGTACACAATGCCAGATGTATAAGTGTTTTCCACATAATAGGCTCTTTTTCCAAAAGAGTAAGCACTTTTTGGATTTGCTTTTCATCAAATACTTCTGTGTGTGGTGATGTAGTTTTGGGCAAATCTAAATTTTGTGCAGTTGCTGGATTATACTCAATGATTCTCATACGGTAGGCAAAACGAAGTATGGATTGCAGTGCCGAATAATATGTACGGATAGACTTGGGAGAAAGGGGTTGATATTTTCCGTTCCTTCGAATGCCTTCTTCAGAAAGATTGTATATAAACTTTTGAATGTGCATAGGTGTAATGTCTTTTAGCTTCAGGTGTCCCAAAGAAGGGATAATATAATTATCTATAATTTTTTCATATTGATAGTAGGTGACAGGGGAAAGCTTCTTTTTTTGCATTTCTAAATAAGTTGTGCAAAATTCATGCAGTTTGATTTTATTATCTTTTTTTACAGTACCTTTTTTTATTTTTTCTTCAAACAAAACAGACTGTCTTTGTAGTTCCTTTTCAATTTGTTTTGGCGTCATGTTAGGCTCCGGCTTCCAGGTCATGGATTCTATGATTTTTTTGCCATTGACGTCTGCCCCGCAGGACACTCTGATTTGATAAGAAGTACCTCTTTTTCTGATGATTGCCATATGATATCAGTCCTTTCCATATAAAAATAGGAAAAGCGTAGGGCGGCTTTGATATCATAGAAATCAATATTTTTTTATTGAAATCCTCTATGATAAGAAGATTTTTTTATTTTGCTTTTTTGAGATGATTGATGTCAAATGAATGTACCTTTGTAACAGCCTCCAAAACGTCTGTTTTTAGTTTTATGTATTCTACATCATCTTCTATTTTGTCTAGTTTTTCCAGTTTATCAGCATTTTGAATATGACCGTCTACAAGAAGTTTGATGTTGTGATTGGTTTCATTCTCAAGAGAAGTTTCAATTTTGATGACATGGTTTTCAACACTGACAACACGTTGTTTTAAATCAGTGACTTCTTGTTTTACTTCTTTCATTTGGTTGTCTAAAGAATCAATTTTACCATTTAATACACTAAACATTTCTTTTACCGCATTTAATACTTCTTTTGTTTCTTCGTTCATAATAAAACCTCCTTTAAAATTTGCGTTTGCTTTCCATTAGCCTGCCAATAATGTGAATTGCATTCATTTCTTTACCCACATATATTTTTGTTTCATATTTTGTATTTTCTGGTTGCAGTATCATTGCATTTTCCTTTTTGATAATCCTTTTTAATGTGGCAGTATCTCCATTGACAGCAACAACAGCAATACAACCGCTGTCTACATCAGATTGTTTTCTGATAAGCAATAAATCCCCTTCAAATATACCAGCATTTATCATACTGTCCCCAGTGGCTTTTAACCAAAAGTAATCCTCTCCGGGCAAAAGACTATCTGGTGATGTTGGAATATAGGTTTCAATATTTGATTTGGCAAAAATTGGTTCTCCACAACGGACTGTGCCTACTAAGGGAATTGGAACAAATTGGGCGAAATCAGCAGTAGTATAGCTTGGGTCTTTTGTGATGTCAAAATATGTTGTATCATTTTGCGTTGCATTGTCTTCCCCTAACAAAAAATTTAAAGATACATTCAATATTTTAGCATATTCATTTGCTACTGTAATTTTAGGAGTTCTTTCATGCCTTTCATATCTGCTAATTACTTGTTTTGATGTATTTAATAGTTTGGCAAATTCCTCTTGTGATAAATTTTTTTCCATTCTAATAGATTTTAGCCTATCACCAAATTTCATATAATCACCACACTTTTTAAATTTGTATATACATAGCATAGCACATTTTGTCACCAAGTACAATACAAAAAAACTTTTTTAGCAAAAATGTCACCGTATGATTGACATCACAAAAAAATAATGTTATATTTTAAATATATCAAATGGTGACTAAAAGAAAGGAGGTATCTTTATGAAAAGGAAAAATAAACCTTTAAGAGCTTTAATATACGGACAATATGATTCGGAAGCGGCTCTTGCCAAAGAAATTGGGTGGTCACGGCAAAAATTAAATAAAATTACCAATGGTCAGAAAGAACCTACTGTAGAGGAATTAAATAAATTAGCTTTAGCACTTACAGTACAAATTGGTGAGTTAGCTGAAATTTTTTTGCAAAATAAATCACCGAATGGTGATATAAAGACGAATGTTAGCTAGGGGGTAGGAAAATGAAAGAAGATAAAACCGAAGTATTAAGTAGGGACACAAAAATAATGCGACTTATGGAAGAACAGTTTAATTTATTATCCTATAAGTCACAATGCACAGATTCAATAACAGAATTAGTAGAAATGAGTAATCAGATGGTTAATATAGCCCATTTTCTAATACATAATCATTGGTTGTATTGATATTTTTTGGCTTTTTTAGCATGGCATAATTCTATATAGGCATTTATAAAAATGTCATAAATTTCAGTAGGAGATTTACCAGATAAATCTTGATTTTTCAAGTATAAATAGGCTAATGCTTGAAGTTCATTTTCAGGAAAATGGTTTACGTTTATATTGTTATTCATTATGAAAGACCTCTTTTCTATGTAGTTTATTGATAAATTATATCACAATTTGTACAAAATGTCCATAAAAAGGAGTGAAAAAATGAAAGTATATACTATATTACGAAAGT
>CALWSR010000025.1 GCA_944384265.1 uncultured Clostridia bacterium | reverse complement strand
TATGACAGCAAAACACCCTATTTGGGAGATTTGGAGGTGATGGACCCTGTGACGGGCTGGCTGGTATGCATTGAAGGCCCCTCAAAGGGAAGGGACTATAAAATTATGACAGAAAAAAATTTTTTGGGCCGGGGAGAAACCATGGACATACAAATATTGGGAGATAATCACATTGCCAAAAAAAATCACGCTGTGTTTGTCTATGACCCCAAAAAAAGAAAAACATTGATATTGCCCGGAGATTCTCAAGGGCTTGTATATGTCAATGATGAGGCCGTCTATACCCCTCAGGAGCTTTCTGCCTATGACACAATAGAGCTGGGAAAAAGCAAATTTATATTTATACCTCTGTGTGGTGAAAATTTTGAATGGTCTGAGCTGGATGACAGAAAAGGATAATAAATAAAATATGCTTATGTGATTGTATGAAAAGCAAAGGGTATTGTGGAAAAATGAAAGGAGCATTGCTGCAACAAAATACATCCTAAAAACATAAAAATAAAAGCCTATACAATTTGAGAGGTGACAACAAAGGCGAGGATATGGATTGCACCAAAACAAAATGGTGCTATGAAAAAATAAATAAAAAATCAAAATGCTTTTAAAAAAATGCTATATGCTCCTCAAAATATAAAAACACAATATAGCATATTGCAAAATGAAAAAATATGATTTTAAATACAAAAAAAGCGTACATTCTCTGCAAAGCAATAGGATTGTCTTTCAGCATGAAACCAAAAGCAGATATCAAAAAATGCAACAGGGGTTATGATAGAAATTGAACATATGGAGGCACAATATCATGCGGCGTTTGAATAGTCAATTTAGCACAAAATACATATCGGAAGCAGGCACAAAGCCGGAAAACAAGGATTATTTTGGTTTTGTAGAAATGGACAACATGGTGTGTTGGGTGGTTGCAGAAGGCTATGACAAGGATACTGCCCTCAACAGTGCAAAGCTGGCTGTGGATACTGTCATTGGCGAATTTACAAGAAGGCCTTCTCTGTCCAAAGCTGCAGTCAAAGGCTATATCAAACAGGCCCACAGACAGCTGAAGCTGCAAAGCGGAAATTATGCTTTAAAAGCAAGCATATTGGTGGTGGTGAGCAATTACAGCAAAATGCGCTATGCAGTTTGCGGAAACTGCCGTTTACATATATTTCGAGGCAACACCATATTGGAAAAAAGTCATGACACCAGCCTGTATCAAGAAATGATAGAAAACCAAGAAATTGCAGACGACGGCGTAAAGGGGCTGGAGGAAAGCCGAAATCTTTTGCAATATTTGGGAAAGCAGGGGCATTTGCGCATAAAAGCATCCAAAAAAAGAAAATTGGAAAATGAAGATGTACTTTTGATGACAACATGGGGACTGTGGGAAAAAATTACAACAGTGGAAATGCTGGATGCTTTGGAGGAGGCCAAGGATGCACAGGCTTATATAGATGATTTGCAGGATTTATATTTGAGCAAACAAACCCATACAGTCAACAACCACACCATTGCTGCAATATTTGTGGGAAAGGTGTTTCAGGAAAAAAATAATACAAAAAAAATATTGAAAATTGCATTGATGATATTGATTCCCTTCATCATCATCGGTCTTATTGCCGCATTTATGCAGTGGAGGGCAGAAAAAAAGAGACAGGAAATTATCACAACCATAACAGAGATAGAAAACCGAGGGGATGATTATGCACAGGAAGAGGATTTTGACAGAGCATTGAAGGAATATGAAAATGCCATAACAGAAGGAAAGGAATTGAAAAATAAATCAGGAAAAAAAGGCGATGAAAATACAGCCATAAAAAATAGATTGGAAGTCAAACAAAAAGCAACAGAATATCTCATAGACGGAGAGGAAGCCTATATCAGCGGAGATTATGAAACGGCTGAAAAAAATTATCAAAAAGCAATCAAAGAAGCCAAAAAGGAAATGGATTTTTATGACCTGCTGGACCAAGAGTCATTGGAAACAAAGCAACAGCTGTGTCAGGATGCAAGCTATGTACAATCCTTGCTGGATTTGGCAGAGGCACAGTCTGCCCTGGGGGATTATGTGGGAGCAGCAGAAAGCTACAGCCAAGCCAAACAGATTGCGGCAGAAAATGGGGACAAGGCTGCCACAGACGACATCAATTTAAAAATAAAACAAATGCAGGCAGACATGGAGGAGCAAATGCAGCAGGAGCAAACACAGCAAGAGGAGCAAGAGCAGCAAAAAAACGACCAGCTGCAAACAGACGGCAGTGTCATTGAACTGGAGGCAGATGCTTTGCTGGCAGAGGGTGACATAGACACTGCCAAAGAATATTATCAGCAGGCCATGCAGATGTATAAAGAGGCCGGCGCCATAGACAAGGCCTCGGCAGTGCAGACAAAAATCATTGATGCAGACAGCAGCAAAAAAGAACAGTATAACCAAATGAGGCTTTCTGAAGCGGATGTTTATATGCAAAATGGTGACAATATGCTGCTGGAAAATAAATTTGAACAAGCCATAGAGGAATATCAAAAAGCAAAGGATATTTACAGTCAAATAAAAGACAAGGATAAAATGGCAGAGATTACAGAAAAAATAACAACGGCGCAAACCAGACAAAAAGAAACAGACATTGCAGCTGAAAAAATGGATATTGGCGTCATTGAGGCCAGAGGGGATGAGGCATTGAAATTACAGCAGTATGACAAAGCCAAGGAGTTCTATTTGCAGGCACAGGCATTGTATCAAGGCATCAATGACATGGAAAAGGTGGCCTCTATGCAGGAAAAAATTAAAATTGTGGAGCAGCTGCAGCAGCAGACCGGAGAAGAGGAGGCATAACTACCATTTATGGTATGATAGGGAAATCCCCTAAATATATTTCAATGCAGCACTTTTTTCAGTGGATGAAAAAAACTGCCGTATATCCAATCTGCATTTCTAATCTGGTATGAAAATGGCTAGAAGAATTCACATCACTTTATTTGAAAAAGAGGAAAAAAACAGAGCCTCCAAGCTCCTATGCTAAAAAAAGGAAACAGTTCAAAGGCCTTTTTGTTTTAGATAAGATATGAAAAATGCACAATAGGTTTTGGCTGTAAAATCAATGCTTTATTGCTTTTTATGGGGCAAAAGCATTGTGGTCGGCACTGCAAAGCAATTTTCATCAAAAGGGCAATGGGGTATAAAAGCCATTTTCACATACGGCCATATCAATGCTTGATAGAAAAAGCAACACAATTTTGAGTTCAAAAAGGGGAAAAAGAGCATGATAAAAAACAAAAATATCCAAAAAAGAATGGCTTTTGTATTATTTTATTGTATCACCATGGCATTGTGCTTTACGGCTGTTTATGGCAATACATTGGAGCAAAAAAACATCAATGTGGTATTTGTGGTAGATTGCAGCAATTCTATGAATTTTAACGACAAAAGCAATTTGTCCGGAGAATTGATAAAATTGTTTACAGATACGGCATTTTCAGATACCAATATAGGACTTGTGCTTTATGATGACACCATATTGAAAAGTATGCCTTTGGTATCTGCCAATGACACAGCTGCTGTAAGGGAAATACAGCAAACGGTGCAAAGCATGGTCAGAAGGGGAAATACAGACATTGGTCTGGCATTGAAGGAGGCGACAGGCCTTTTGCCCCAAGGGGAACAGGAGCAAAATGCCATTGTACTTTTTTCAGACGGAGAAACAGATTTGAACACAGCAAAAACAGGAAGAACACTGCAAAACTCCTATGAGGATGAAAACACCGCATATCAAAATGCAAAGCAAAGCAACACTCGTATTTTTACAATTGCGCTGAGCAAATCTCAGGGCATGGATATAAATTATTTGCAAAAAATAGCATACAATACAAATGGCCAGTGCTATATGCTCAATGAACAAAGCCAGCTGCCGGATTTGTTTCAAGAGATTTATGAAAAAATAACAGAAAACCATGTCAATAAAATAGAGGATGTTACAGGCAGCGGAGCTTATGAAAAGCAGATAGAAATGATAAATGGATTTGCAGACCATTCTGCCATTGTGATACATAGCAAAAATGGCGTACAAAACATCACAACAGACAGCCAAAACAGCCAAATTGCATACTCTCAGCATTATGCTGTGATAAGGCTGGAGCAGCCCTATGAGGAGAGGGTCAAAATACAGCTTCAAATGGCTCAAAATGACAGTGTGACAATACAAACCATACACCATATAACTGTGCTGCCCAAAATAGAGCCTTTTTCTGAGGACACACTGCTTTATTTGCCTGTCAGTGTAAAATTGTATGAAAAAGGAACACAAAAAGAAATGGCGGCAAAAGAGCTGTATGAAAATATGACAGCAGAATTGTCTGTCACAGATATGGAAACAGGAGAAAACCAAAAAATTGCAATGGGCAATGCCCAAACTGCAATGGTCACGTCATTTGAAAACAAAAATCCAAGAGCATATCGTTTTGAGGCAGTTGTAAAAAAGGGGCTGTATCAGGCCAAAACGCCTGCATATGAAATAGAATTAAAAAATACAAATCCCTATGCCTCTAAAAAAGAAAAAATCAATGTATTGATGGGAAAGGGCGTAAAAAAAATAGATTTGAATGAATATTTTCAGGATGATGACGGAGATACGCTGGTATATCAAATTGGAAAAATGCCCCATAATTTTCAAGCAGAAATTGACAAAAATATGCTTTTGATAGAAGCAGAGCAAAATATAACAGAGGAAATGGAATTGTATGTTTCTGACGGCAGAGGAGGCGTTTTGACAAAAACACTTACCATTCATGCCATGCCCTTTTGGATTTATTATAAAAATGCAATCATAGGCATACTGGTGCTTTTTATATTTTTGGCCTGCATTTATTTTGGAGTGGTCAAAAGACAGCCAAAACAAACACCGCCTCAGCCTCAGCCGGTACAGGCTCCTTTGTTTCCCGGAGGCAGCATTTTTTCCAATGCAAGATTTGAAGGGTATTTTTTAAATACATTGAGCGGAAATGAAATTCCTGTGTTAAACTGGAATGCCTCCTATATTGACCATAAAAAAAGCATCACATTGGCAGAGCTGTTTCACATACTGGATGTAACAGAAAAATTGCCGGAGGCCCATAAAATCCATATTGGTGCAGGGAAAAACGGCACAGTGCTTTTTTATCATGATACAGACTGTATTGTCAGCTTGAAGGGAAGGGACATTCCAAGGGGAAAAAAAGAGGTGCTTCATTATGAGGATAAGCTGTATATTGTATTTGAAGATACTGTGACAGAAATGGAATTACGCTATAAACGAAAAAGAAAAACAATTTCATAAAAAACAAAAGAGATGAAACGGTATAGATATGCTGTGCTGTAAAAAATGAGTCTGCAAGGGTGCAGAAATGATAGGGATATAAAACAATAAAACAAAGAGAATTTTGATTTGTCACAGCCATTGTAACGGTCTGTTTTTCCCCTTTTTTTTATGGAAATGAAGTAAAAAAGCAAAAACATTGTTTTGAAAAGCAAAGGCTTATTGCATTTGAAAATAAATCATAAAAAAGTGCCAAAAATATGTTTTGGCACTTTTTTTGTCCATAAAACTATTTATCCATACAGCAGTAAAGTATGAAATAAAAACGGCGAAAAAACAATGGGAAAAACAGTGAAGCAGTACAATACTTTAATAGCAGGGCAATATAAAGACATTTGGCAGACGCAGCCATAATACAAGCATATAAAATGACGCCGTTGTTTTAAAATCACCTGTTGGGCAGAGGATGGTTTTTAATATGATAATGCCATAAAAAATACAGCATGATTACAACACCAAAACAGATTTATGGGCAGTATGAGGCCCTAATATTTTGTGCCGGCATTTTGCCAAAAAAAATGGCACTGGGAATATACAATGCTATGGATTTTTTTAAAAATCTGTTTGAAAGCAGCATTGCATATTGTTTTGTAACAGAGAGAAGTATTTTATGAAAAGAAGTAGGCTTCTCAATGGCATTGTGATAAAATCATATATAACAGAAAATGTTTTCCAAAAACAGTTATAGTGCTGTCGGCGGCAAATGAAATCAGAACACAACGCCAAAAGGCATATTGTGAAGGATATGCTGTGTTGCTATAAAAAAGGGAATGGGCGGTACGTTATTTAAAAAAAGGCAACACAAAAAAATTAGGAGCATTGTCAATAGGCCCGGGCCTTCCTGCCACAAAATGGAAAAATACCATTTCTGGGGATTACACATGAAAAATGCAGAGCATCGGTTTTGTTTACAAAATCTGTGCAGGGGATGTGTTACATGAATATGAAAAATGATATGGCATACTGTTTCAAAACAGCACAAAGAAATTGGTATTGTTGTTTTTGAAAGAAGGCGGCAAAGGAAATTAGGGATATTGCAAATGCTTCTAAATTCAGGGAGGCACTTTAAAAATCAGAGAAGAAATGCAAAGAACTGGTTTTGGCTGTAAAACCAATGCTGTGTGGATTTCTATTTCCTATTGAAGTAACAGAATCGTATGCTGTGAAGGAAGAAGTGTTTTCAAAAAAAGGGAGTGATTGGAAATGAGTACAGAAAAATGTACAGTAGCAATCAAATGAAACAACACCACAGATGTGCATTTAAAATATTGTG
Organism: uncultured Clostridia bacterium; assembly: GCA_944384265.1. Taxonomy (GTDB): domain Bacteria; phylum Bacillota; class Clostridia; order Lachnospirales; family Anaerotignaceae; genus Coprocola. Next base: position 38,147 of record CALWSR010000025.1, on the reverse strand, counting down.
ACAAAAAAATGGATTTTTAAAGAGGTGAAAAAAATGTATTTTGAACAGGCAGTGGAAAGAATCAATGGAATTGATTGGGAGTTATTTGGCATAATGTTTTATCATAGAGAGAGAAATGACTTGGGGGGAGATTATTTAAGAAATCTGGCACTTTTTTTTCATGAACAGAATATACCTCCTTTTCATCCCCTATTTACCAATGTGGCGGAATTTTTGGGATATCATGAAAAAGTGGATTTAAAATACTGCTGCAACACCATTGTAGATGACGTGCTGAAATATAGCAGTTGTCCCAGACGCATGATAGAATGTCATTTACAGCTGGCAAAGCTGATTGATATGGATAAAACATATGAAAAATATTTAAAAATATATGAGCCAATGATTGGCTTGATAGAATTGGGATTTTATTTTGCATACAGAGAAGGGGGATTGGACATACCTGGACAAGGACTCTATCCACTACGTAATTGGTATGAAAGATTTTTAAAAAAATGTAGGGTATGATTGGCAGCTTATATCTCATATAGCATACATTGGGGGCAGTATGATATACTGACAGAAGAGCGTTGTCTGTATTTGCCAATCAAAGGAAGAAAAGTATCGTAAAATGAGCTGTTAAAAAAATCAGAAATAGATAAAGAAGGGAGGGGAAGGTATATTTTTCCCAACAGCACTGGGATAAAGAAATGGAGTAAAAAGGACGTGCTGCAACAGAATTGGCCTATGAAAAAATATGTTTATGGAATGTGGTATACAAATGCTGTAAGTCATAAAAGAAATTGAAAAAACAGCAATGACAAACAAAACCAGCTGCATACCCGTCCTTGCTTTAGGAAGCTTTTTAAACACAAAAAGAACGAATATGCAGTTTTAAAAAAACACACAGCATGGAAAGGAAGCTGTATATAGTATTGACGTTGCCCTGTGTTTTTTTATATATCCTTTTCTACAAAGTGTACAGCAGATGTATTCCAATATTTTTGATAAACTCTTTTTGTGTTTCCATCAATATTGAGCTGATACATTCTGAATGTGACCAATATATTTTTTGGCTGCCATTGTTCTTCATAGGAATATTGATATTTCATTCCTAGATTTCTCATTACCCCGCCGCTTCTGGGATTATTTCTGTCATGGGTGGCTGTGATATAGGGCAGCCCGTCTTTTTGTATTTGTGCTATCACGGCTCTTCCGGCTTCTGTAACAATACCTTGATGCCAAAAGGCTTTTCTCAGTCCGTAGCCAAAATCATGATGCTCTTGCATATCCACATTCATGTAGCCTATGGGAAAATTGTCATTTTTCATACAAATAGCATATGCATAAGCCTGGGGCTGTGCATATTTTGAAGCATATCTTTGTTCATAAAATTCCTTTGTCTGCTCAATATTTTTCATGGGATACCAAGGCAGAAATGTATTGACCTCCTCCTCTTTCAAAATAAGAAAAAGTGCCTCTATATCCTCTTTTGTAAATTTTCTTAATATCAAACGCTTTGTTACCAGTGTAGGTGTGTTCATGCTGCTTTGCCTCCCCAAAATTATAATTGATTCTTTTTTTGCAAAATAAAATATGGATATATATGCTTTTTGTTCCATGCCTTGTCATGTTATTTTGCAATGCAGTGTTTTGTTTGTATGAAGCTGTATGGAAAAATATACAAAGCATTACAATTCTTTTATCAATATGTTTTGAGAATGAAATGCTTTTGAAGCGATGCTTTCTGTTTTTAAATTTCTGTTAATGATACATGGATATCAGCTTTCTATTGCAGTATATCAACAAAAAGCTGCCCATGCAATGTTTTTTGAAACAGCCCTTTTGCTGCCGGCTGGATATTTTGAGAGAGAAAAATATGGGGACTGCTCAATTTTTTTGATGTATTTTTTATAATAGAGTCATGAAAGTGAAATATATTTTGTATCTATGATGATACTTTTTCATAGCTTTTCTGTTTGTTATATATTTCATATCTGTTTCTATAATCAGCCCATTGAAGGATTGCATAAATATTTTGCCCGATTGCTTTTTGTATAAATGCACAGATAGCAGTAATAATCATTGTGTCATTTATATGATATTCTTTAAAATGCTGGTTTTCATTATATTTTATTACCATTTTATTCATCTAATTTGGTTTGGTATTTTATAATTGTTTTATATTATACTCATCCCATTATAATATTTTTTGATTTACATAAATTTTTTTGTTTTGGCCTAAATATCATGGTATAATTAGGGTAGTATCCTTTTTTACAAATTGCTGTAAATAAGCTGTTTTATTTCATAATGTCTACAATATCATCAGCAATAGTATGACCTTTCATAACACATCCTCCCTTTTTATATTTTACAAATGTGTTTTGCAATCATTTATTTTTTCTGAAAATGCTATTACAGCTGAAATACGTTTCACTTAAAAAAGATTTCCAGAGATTTCATAAATATATGTTGACATTTTATTATAAAAAGGAATACATTATAAATGTAATATACATAAAACAAAATTGATATGATATAGTCTATCAAATTTCATGAAAATAGAAAAGGGATAGTGCAAAGCAAAACCACAAAAATAATATTTGTGTCACATTATTATCATTGCTATTTTTTAAGAGGATTTTATTATAAAAAATGTTGTATTATGTTATATATATTGTTGCTGCAGCAGAGGAACAAAATCACAGGGCAGGTTATCAATACAGGTATTGGGGCCTATATCAATGCTTATGCTGAACATCATGATTTGAAGTAACCTCTTTTGAAAATAAATGATGATACAGATAAAAGTATTGTGGTTACAGCAAAGGATATGACTGAAAAAAATAGGGCATATATCAAACAGATACGAAACAGTGCTTGACAAAGACATAATAGCAAAAAATGCCCATTACAATGGATTTGCTTGGGTAATGGGATGATGTGATTTGGCATTTGAGTACAACAAAATCTGTTTTACATAGATGCTTATCCGATAATGAAAATTTCCATATGACCATACAGCAAGCATGACTGATTTTACATGGAAAGTGACGGAAAATGAAACCGGAGAGCTTGTAATAAAATGATGAATATACTATCTATTTTTGTTTCTATTGGGACGAGGGAACCATTGGTTTTATCAAAAAATAGTAATTTCAAAACGTGGGATGCAGTATTGTCTGCTGGCTGTGCAGGGTTATGACCCATGAATATATAAAAATGTCTGTCAATGGGAAAGCTGTTTTGTAAGTGGCGGAGAGAATGGTCATGGAGATGATTTAAAACACAGAAGGAAATACAGCTCATTGGAGTACAGTAAGGCGATACTGCCCATAAAAATAGATTGACCATTCCTGTTTTGATTGATAGAGTATGGAACAATGACATATGCCAAAAAGGTGTCCCTTTCATATAAAATAGGATATGGCATTGTGAATACGAAATTTTATTGATATTACATTTTTTCAAAAAAGTAATGAAAAAAATTGGGAACACTTTCCATGCTGTAAACGTCTGACAGTAAAAAGAGAAATTATAGTAAATTTCCCCTTTTTTGTATTAAAATATAGAAAAGGCTTTGTTAGAAGCAGTGTTTTATGACTTTTCATATGATATGAAAGCAACAAAATAAAATGTTGTAAAAGAATACGCTATGACAGTGCAGTATTGTCATACGGGCAGAGGCCTGAAAAGACAAGGGTTTTATTGGTTATAACAGCCGTAAAAAAATGGGATTTGCATATAGAACAAAAATATACACCATAAACCTGGATATTAGGGCAGAATGATACCACTGCAAAGCTGGTAATTTTATTGAAAAATCTGTGCTATGTGAAGGTCTAAATCATAGATATTTGAAATGGACAGGCTGTTATATTTGATAAGGACATATAAAAATCTAAAGACAAATACTGTAAAAATGTGAAAAATCCAAAATCTATAAAACCATTTTACACAATAGAAATTGATAATAAAGAAAGGACAAAAATAGTAAAAAACTTTAAAATAGATTAAAAAATATCCATACAATATCAATCATTTCTCATAAGCAGTATAAAAATACCACAAAGCCTTTCCATTTGGCGTACGGCTATGATACAAGGATATGGCAAAATGCAGAAGGGCAGGCGGAAAATGATAAAAGCATTTCCATACAAAAACAGAGAAATACATATAGAATATAATGAAGCCCATTTGACAAGGGATTACCAATATGATTATATTAAAAAACAGATTGCTGTAAAAACATTGCAATTTCCATACTCCTATTCATTGGGAGTTGAAATTGCTGTTCACAGAGGAGGCAGAATATGCTGTGGTATCAAATAAGGCCTCACAATAAACAGCACTGTGTAGGCCTGTCCATTGCATTTACACAAAAAAACAGCAAAAAATACCATGGTGCTTGTTTTATGGATTACAGCTATGTATATAAGGGAGTGCCTCAGGAGCATGCCATGGGAATCATACACACTATTTATGGTGCCATATTACAAAAAGGGGTCTATCCTCAATGTGACATCACTTTTGGATATGGAGCAAATTGTGAAGTGGCTCTTGCACAGCATTTTTTGGAACAATAGCAGAAATGATGGTTCATATCATTTTTTTAAGCTCTGTGCATGAAATCTTAAAATTAGACATTGAAACATTTACAAAACGATATGCAAAAATGTTGGTTTGAAATGCTTATGGTAACAATATCTGCCATCCAATAGAAAAATTGCTGTAATTTTTTGTATGCCGAAGCAGTCCTTGATTTGTACAGACAGGCATAAAAAATGATAAAAACGGGCTTATCTGTTTTGCAATGAGGAGTATGTTGCAGAGGGTATTTACAAAAATCAATTTGGGAAATAGAATTTAAGGTATGGTTGTTATGATATATCCAGAAGTGTTTCAAAAAAAGCAATGCTTTCATAAAACAGCGTGAAAAACGGCGAAAGCAAAAACAAATGCTGTGAAAAGAGGAATCTCTAATATAGTAGAAAATGCTTATCAAAGCACCCTTTTTCATTGCAGTGCTGCATTTAGCATTCAGGCATAGTGCATGAAAAAAATAGGAAAATAATACAACAGCCCTATGGATTGCTTGTATATGCTCTATCAAAAAGCATTGCTATCAGTATGTGTTATGTGAATAAAAAATGATATAGTATGATAAATATGCATTTTCAATATAGAACAAAGAAATTGTGGTTACTTTATGGAAAAGTAATGAACCAAAGAAAAGGAAGAGGTTTTCAATGCCCCAAGCATCCTGTGGGAAAGGGGAATTTATAGAGGCTATGAAAAAGGAAAGGGCTGTTTTTGCATATAAAATCTGTCTTTCATAGCTTTCTGTTTCTATGTAAAGCAACAAAATTGCATTTTAAATGGGGAGGTTATATATTTATGTCTACGGAATATCTTTTTAAAATAGAATTGGCAAAAAGAAATGGCAAAGAATTAAATGCAGTTCATGTCATAGAAAATATGATAAAAGGGGGATGGAGCTTATTTTCGGAGGAAGGCAAAATCATATATGCAGATATCAGTGATGAATATGATTTTCATTTTATGGCTAAAAATATAAGCAAAGCTGCATATTATGATATGGTAAATGAAAAACAAATAAAATGTGAGCTTATTGCATTTGCTATGTTTTATATAGAAAATGAACATACATACAGAATAGATGTGATTATTACATCAGATTTTCAGGTTCTCATATCTATTGATGATTTGAACAAAAAAATGCTGTGTAATCAATTTAAGCTATTGGATATAAATTGGTATGCTTATCATATCATACCCTATTTAACAAATGATGAAATGCAGGTGGAATTTTTTTCATTTTATAAATATTAAAAGCGATACTGCCATTTGCAGTAAAGCATAAAAAGCTGTTTGCAATGCCGCTGTTTGGGCATATTTTTTATGAAAAGCGGATATTGCAGTCATCTGTGATATGAAAAAAATAAACAGTGTCAGATATGATTTTATATGGAAAAGGAGCAAAATGAAAACAGAGTATTTGATGGATATAGGATACCTATTTAAGGAAAAAGGCAAAAGAATTGTGGGAGGAGTTCCTTTGCAATATGCACAAAAGGATTTGAATTGGCTGGATTTTGTAAACAGAAATATATTGGTAAATGAAGATGTGTTACGTTAATATGAGAAAAATACAAAAATATGGATTAAAAATACAACAAAAAAATAAGCATACAAAAAAGAAGCTGACTTCAGAAGCTTTTTAGAAGAAAAACCAGTGTTTTCATTGTTCCTCTGTATAGGAAACACCAGCGACAAAAGCAAGTGTAAAATTGGATAAACAAGAATGGTTGTGTATGAAATTGTAGTAAAACAATAAATTTGTAATGCAATCTAAAGCAGAAGCAAAGGAATGAAATCCTTTTTTCGTTTTATATCAAGCTTTAAAGGCTTTGTTGAAGGCTTCTAAGAGATTGTGATTTCGTAGTTCAGCAAAAGAGGTATCGGCATGGTGTTCTGTATGAGGATATGCCATTTTGATAGGCATAGCATAAGCCCAAAGACCATCTGTAATAATGGCAGCAGGCTGTGCATCTGTTAAGCAATGAGCCTCTTGAAATAGCTGAAGTGGGGCAGAGCTATCCCTGAGAGCAGACAAGTAGAAAGCAATCACAACCCTTTTTTCAGAATCCAGCAAAATCCAAAGGTAATGGGTAACGCCACGGATTTTCATAAAGGTTTCGTCAGCGTGCCACTCATTAGATTGTAAATTTGCTGTTTGTAAAAGAGGATTGGATACTGCTTTGAAAAAAGGAGTAAAGCGGCGTATCCAGCGATAAATGGTGACATGAAAAACAGCAATACAACAGTGGGAATACAAAAACCATTGAATCTGCCGCAGAGAGCGGCTGCTTTGAAAATAAAGAGAAGGTGCCATTAAAATCGTTTTTGGATGGAAACGAAAGCTTTTGAAAGAAGCAGCAGCAAAAGCCGAAAGCTTCTTTTTTTGAAACTGAGGCAGAAATCTGGGTACTTTGATGGAGTGACCCGCTTTTTTGGAATTACATTTGAAATGCAAATATGTCGCATATCTGTGCCAAAGAAAGGTTTTATCGTGGCAAACGGAACAACGAGGATTGTTATAAAGGGTTTCTCTTGTTTTTGAGCCAATGTAAACTGACGATGACAATCACAACAACGATATTTTTGTTGTCCAAAGATGTCTTTTCCGTATTTATGAATAGCATTGGAAAAACAACGAGGACAAAGGATAGTTGTATTTTGAAAAGTAATTTTTATTGCGACACATAATAACAGCTCCTTTCTTAGAAGGGAAATAGTTTCCTTATATTTATTATACTACAAAATGGAGCTGTTATCTGCATCATATTAAAGTAACAGAATGGGAATTTTGGATGTGTTACGTTAATATGAAAAATGATATGGCATTGAAAATGTGAATTTTAAAAATATACCAAAGAGATGGACGCTGCTTTTAAAAAAAAAGCAAACAAAAAGCTTGGGGCATTGCAGCAGTTTTCTGCAAAGGCTCTTTTGACAGGCTGTGGAAGGGGAGAAAAGCAGAGAGGTGGATTTGAGGACAGAAGCAGTGTTTCATAGCTTTCTATTTCATATTAAAGTAACAGAATCAATAGATATATAAGGGGGCAGAAGTATGAAAATTAACTGGAAGGTGAGATTAAAAAACCCTTATTTTTGGTTCGGACTGGTGGCGATTATACTGGCGGCAGTGGGGGCAGAGCCGGAAATGTTTACAAGCTGGGGGATTCTTGTGGGACAGCTAAAAGAATTTGTAAGCAATCCTTTTTCAATAGGGTGCGTGGTGGTGGCCATTGTGGGATATGTCAATGACCTTATTACCAGCGGTATTTCCGATAGTGTGCAGGCACTGAAATACAGCAAGCCAAAAAAGGATTGATGTTGTAAAAAAAAGAAAGATATGGTACGATAGGTGCTATGGGAACTGATGCAGGACGGTTTACCTCCCTTTACTAAGGAGGGAGGTGATGCATATGACAACTTTTGAAGCAATTTATTTGTTGCTAACATTTGGTTTGTTCATATTGGCATTACTTTCTTACATAGACAAAAGAAAGTAATAAAAAAAGACTGTCCTCCACATACCTCGCCAAGGTTAAGACAGTCTTAATCTAAAAAAATTGGGGTAAGCCGTTTTTAACGGTCAGTTCCCTACTTAGTTTTATTATAGCACAGAAAAAGACTTTGTAAAGTATCTATCTTTCATTTGATAGGTACTTTTTGTTTTTAAGGGGGAAAAGGTATAAATATAAAAGAAATGCCGGTGAACGCAAGCGATTATACAAAGGGCAGGAAACAGGCAATACAGTATATTGTGGTGCATTATACGGCGAATAATGGAGACAGAGCAGAAAGCAACGGCAAATATTTTCAACAGCCCCATCGAAACGCCTCTGCCCATTACTTTGTAGATGAAAGTGATGTTGTGCAAAGCGTAAAGGATAACGATACCGCATGGCATTGTGGAGCAAAAAACTACAAGCATGATAAATGCAGAAATGATAACAGTATCGGCGTGGAGATGTGTTCTGAAAAGGACAGCAGCGGGCAATATTATATCAATGAGGCAACACAGAAAAAGGCATTAGAAGTGGTAAAATGGCTAATGGAAAAATATAGTGTGCCGTTGGAGAATGTACTGCGGCATTATGATATCACAGGGTCAATCACTTTTCCTACTGAAAAGCCAGCCTGCGGCTGTCCGCCCGCTCTTGGCGGTGAGGGGCAAATTATGTCCGGAGCCATTTGTAAGAAACCAAGTGCAGTGGCTGGATTTTAAAGGAAAACTGGCAGGACAACAAAAAGAGGAAGAGACAGAAATGATATACAATTATATTGATGAAAATATGCCGAAGTGGGCGAGGGAAACGGTGCAGAAGTTGGTGAATAAAGGGTATTTGAAAGGAAATGAAAAAGGCGAGCTGGGACTCAATGACACCATGCTGAAAATATTTGTGGTCAATGACAGAGCAGGATTATATGGACAATGAAAAAAGCAGTCTTTTCGTATAGACTGCTTTTTTATATATGATATTTGCCTTGTTTTCGCAGTAGTGTCGTGTTACATTTTCGTGTTGCATGGTGTTGATAAAATCAGAAATTTTATGACATTTTGTTCCATTTTTTTGTTCTTATGTGCAGTTTTTAAAAAAAGCGGCAGTGGCTATGACCATGCCAATTTGAGCAGAGAAACGCCCTTTTGCATCTGTTCCAGTGAAAGAGGGGCATAGCCAAGCAATACCATAGCATCATATTTTTTAGGCATTGTGCCGGAAAAATAGGGGGACAGGGGATAGACCTGTACTCCTTTTTCATATGCTTTTTTACAAAGCTCTGTTTCGGAAACATTCTTGTGCATTTTTAAAAGTATGTGCTGTCCCGCATTTTCTCCATAAATTGTAATATCTTTAGAAAATGCCTCTAGAAGCTGCTGCTTTAAAAATTCTCTTTTGTCACGATAAAGCTTTCTCATGCGGTTTAAATGGGTTTCATAATTTCCGTTTTTGATAAAATCTGCCAGTATCAGCTGTTCTGTTTTGGATACAGGACAATTAAAAGGCTGATATTGTTTTTGATAAACAGCAATGAGTTTTGGCGGCAAAACCATATAGCTAATGCGAAAACAAGGGGCAATGCTGCGGGAAAAGCTGCCCAGATAAATCACCTTTCCTGTGGCATCACTGCTTTTTAAAGCAGGAATAGGCTTTGTATCATATTTAAACTGGCTGTCATAGTCATCCTCTATGATGTATCTATGAGGGGATTTGTTTGCCCAGTTGAGTATGCCAATGCGGCGGCGGATGGGCATGGTCACGCCCAAAGGAAACTGATGGGAGGGCGTGACATAGACAGCGGCAGAATGGATATTTTGCAAAGGCTCCAGCTGTATGCCCTGTTCATCAATATCAATAAAAAGTACAGCTCTGTTTAATTGTTTGAAAACGGCATAAGCTTGGTTATAAACCGGATTTTCCATGGCAATGGTGCAGTCCTTTGAAAGCAGTTGGTGCAAAAGCTGTAAAAGCTGCTCTGTACCTGCTCCCACCACAATTTGCTCAGGTGTGCTGACAACGCCTCTTGTCATATAAATATGGGCAGAAATGGCCTCTTTTAAAGCCGGCTCTCCCTCTATGGGAGAAGGGCGTAAAATATCATTGGAGCAGTCAAAAACATTTCGGAATAATTTTCTCCAATGTGCATAGGGAAATGCACAGCCATCCACACCATCCAATGCAAAATCAATCAAAACAGGCGGCTGTTTTTTGGGAGCCGTTTGAAAAAGAGGTGGTGCTGCATGAGATAGCACAGACAGCTGACCAATTTGACAAACAAAATAGCCTTTTTTGGGCTTAGCATATATAAAGCCTTCTGAAATCAACTGACTATATGCCAGCTCCACTGTGTTGACGCTGATAGAAAGCTGTGCGGATAGCTTTCTTTTGGAGGGCAGCTTGCTGTAAGCAGGCAAAAGCCCTTGTATGATATCTGATTTTAATTGTTTATAAATTTGCATATAAATAGGCTCTGAAGCAGATGCATCAATTTGCAGCATTTCAAACACTCCTTTACTGATTGTATTTCTATCGTTGCAAAGCCACAGTATTTACAAGTCTTGTTTGAGGGAAGAGATTGCATATTTATGTAGGCATTGCATAAAAATTTTTATCAATCCTATTTTGGCTCCCTTTATTACAATAACAAAGCAAATAAATTTTGATGAGCTGATATTGCAAAAATCATATTGTATGGGTACAATTTTAAAAAATAAAACTGGTACCATAAAAAAATCAAAACTGGTATTTTATATCCAATCAGTTTTGATATAGTATAAATCATAAAGAAATAAAATACAACAAAAAAAGAGGAGTGAATCACATGAGCAGTACCACAATGAAAAAAACCACCACAAAGGCATTGGCCATCAATGGTATGTGCATTGCCATTACATTTATAGCCACAGCATTTATAAACATTCGTCTGCCTATTATGGCCAATGGAGGACTCATCCATTTAGGAAATGTACCTTTATTTTTGGCAGCAATCATATTTGGAAAAAAAACAGGTGCCATTGCAGGGGCATTTGGCATGGGACTTTTTGATTTGATTTCCGGCTGGACGGCATGGGCACCATTTACATTTGTGATTGTAGGCATGATGGGATATGTGGTTGGAAAAATTTCGGAAAAAACAGGTGTGCTTTGGTACAGCATTGCTGTGGTTGCAGCACTTATCATCAAAATTGTCGGCTATTACATAGCCGAGGCCATTTTGTACGGCAACTGGGCAGCACCTATGACCTCCATACCCGGTAATGTGGTGCAGGTGGTTGTGGCAGGTGTTGTAGCAGTGCCTATGGCAACGGCATTATCTAAAACAGTGATGAAAGAAATAGGAGGATTTCAGTCATGAAAAAATTTGTATTGATGACAGCAGGCCCGACACAGGTGAGAGAAAATGTTCGTTTGGCAAGGAGTATTGTGACAACAAATCCAGATGAGGATATTTCTTTTTGTGAATATTATAAAGAACTGTGTGACAAGCTTTCTCATTTTTTTCATACCAAAAATCCATTTTATATTTTAAGCGGAGAAGGTATACTGGGATTGGAGGCGGCCTGTGCTTCCCTAACAGAAAAGGGTGACAGAGTGCTTGTGCTGGACAATGGTATTTTTGGAAAGGGCTTTGCAGATTTTGTCACATTATATGGAGGGGAGGCCGTATTATATACAGTGGATGATAAAATGCCCATTTCTGTGGAGGATTTGGAGGCATATTTGAAAAAAGACAGTAATTTTAAATATGCTACCGTTGTGCATTGTGACACACCCAGCGGTATGCTCAATGACGTGGAGCGAATTTGTGCTTTATTAAAAAAGCATCACATTTTAACAGTGGTGGACTCGGTTTCTGCTTCCTTTGGCGTGCCATTGGATGTGGATAAGGGCCGGATTGATATTCTTTGCGGAGGCTCTCAAAAAGCACTTTCTGCACCCATTGGTCTGACATTTTTGGGGGTAAGTGACGCTGCCATAAAGGCTATGAAACAGAGAAAAACAAAAATAGCCTCTTTTTACGGCAATATATTGTCCTATGCAGATTATTATGAAAAAAAATGGTTTCCCTATACTATGCCTATCAGTGACGTTTATGGCTTTGGACAGGCATTGGAAAATGTTTTGGAGGAAAAGGATATTTTTGCAAGACATGAAAAAATAGCCAAAGCCACTAGAAAGGCAGTGGAATCGGCAGGACTGGAGCAATATATTCACAGTGGATATTCTAACACAGTGACAGCCATTGTGGTTCCCGAAGGCATTTCAGACAAGGCACTTTTGAAAAAAATGAGAGAAGAATATGGCGTGATGATTTCCGGTTGTTTTGATGTTTTGGCAGGAAAGGTGGTTCGTATCGGTCATATGGGAGAAAATGCCAATGTGCCTGATATGCTGACAACACTTCATGCATTTCAAAATGTGCTGGAAGAAATGGGCTTTTCATTAAAATGCGACATGGCAAATGTGTTTTTAAAGGAAATGGAATAAAAGACCGTCCCCTCGTAAAAAGGGGGCGTTTTTTTGTGCAGTGAAAAAGAGAGGGGGGATTTTGTGGAAATGTTTGAGAGAGGGAAGGGGAGAAATCGGCTGTGCTATGCTGATTTTGTATGGAAGCTGCATTGGGGCGAGGGAGTGAACTTTTAAGGGGTTTGTGTTATGGAAGTGATGAAAAAGCCAATTTGAATAGAATTTCAGATTGTTTATGGAGGGAATGAGATGGAAAAGAGGGATTTTGTGGAAATGTTTGAGGGGAGCAAAGGCAAGGGAGGCGATATAAATCGGCTGTGCTATGCTGATTTTTGTATGGAAGCTGCATTGGGGCGGAGGAGTGGATTTTTAAGGGGTTTGTGTTGTGAAAGTGATGAAAAAGCCAATTTGAATAGAATTTCAGGTTGTTTATGGAGGGAATGAGGTGGAAAAGGGGGATTTTGTGGAAATGTTTGAGAGAGGGAAAAGGGGGAAATTGACTGGACTATGCTGATTTTTGTATGGAAGCTGCATTGGGGCGGAGGAGTGAACTTTTAAGGGGTTTGTGTTATGGAAGTGATGAAAAAGTTAATTTGAATAGAATTTCAGATTGTTTATGGAGGGAATGAGATGGAAAAGGGGGATTTTGTGGAAATGTTTGAGAGGGGGAAAAAGCAGGGAAGGGGGGAAATTGACTGTGTTATGCTGATTTTTGTATGGGAGTTGCATTGGGACGAGGGAGTGGATTTTTAAGGGGGTTGTGTTATGGAAATAATGAAAAAGCCAATTTGAATAGAATTTCAGGTTGTTTATGGAGGGAATGAGGTGGAAAAGGGGGATTTTGTGGAAATGTTTGAGAGAGGGAAAAGGAGAAATCGGCTGTGCTATGCTGATTTTTGTATGGAAAATATATTGGGGCGGAGGAGTGGATTTTTAAGGGGTTTGTGTTATGGAGGTGCTGAAAAAGTTAATTTGTACACAGCATAAAACCACCCTTTTCAGAGTGGTTTATACGATAGAAATATGTTTGGAAAGGGCAAAGCTCTTTTCAATGGGTTTAGGCAACCTCATCAAAATATTTTCCCTTTGTATTTTCTTTTTCCAGACCGATTTGCAAATCCTCCTGACGAGGTCTTGTGACAGTACGTGTCTGGCCGCCGGAAATATAGATTCTATGGCATTCCGGGCAAATGCCTGTACTATAAGAAACCGTTTGGGAAACCACTTCCAAGCCTTCTTTTTTTGCTCTGGCACGTTCATTGAAAACGTGTTCCATTTCGTGGTTTCTGACAGCGGCGGCAGCTCTTTCCGGAGTGATGACAGTGGGTGTTTTGAAAGAAACACTGGGGTCATTGGAGCCGTCCTGATACTTTCTTTTTGCGCAAGTTTCGCATTTTTCATTGCCAAAATCATCTTTTTCTTTTTTGTCATTGGCAGCTTCCTCTTTTTGATTTTGTTCCGCTTCTTCTGCTTTTTGCTCCTGCTGCTGTAAAGCGGTGGACGGTATTTCGTTTCCGAAAGCATCCCGCTCTATGATATTTCCAAAAGCGTCCCGCTCTATGATATTTCCGAAGGAATCCTTTTCTATTTTATTTCCGAAAATATCCTGCTGAACCTGGTTTCCATAGATATTGCGCTGTATTTTTTGCTCAGAAGCCTCTTTTTCATTGGCCAAGGCCTGTGTTTGCAGGCTGCTTTTTTGCACAGCAGGCTTTTGGGCTGTATTTTGCAGGCTGTACTGCTGTACAGTTTTTTGTGTGCTTTGCGGCTGTGTCTGTTTGGAAACAGTATAAGCCGGTGTCATTGTCAAAAGTTGAATACTCATAAATTTCCCCTCCTTTGCCATAGGAAATAATTTCCTTTTTTACCAGTATACCAAAAAAGGAAAGGATTGTCGATAGCAGAATGAAATACAAATCATATTTTTTTTAAAAATAATATATGCTTTGACAAAAAAACAAAAAAAGAAACATTTATTTCTTTTTATATTCCTTTAAAAAATCAGTGATAAAAAGAATATTCTGCAAGCCATTGGTGTAAAAGCATTCCGCCACAAGCTGTACATATTGATTTTGTATTTCTTCATAGGCAAAAAAAAGGCTGGACTGATTTTTCAAAGCCTCCACAAGGGCCTTTTTTTGGGACTGCAAGGAAGAAAAGCGTTCATCTGTTTTTACATATTCCAAAAGCAAATCCGCAGTATAGTTTTCCAAAAAAGAATAAAAATGTTGTTCCAACAGTTGTTTTTTATCCATAAATGCTACATCCTCTCTCTATAAAAAAAGCTAAGCCTTTAGACAGAATAGAGTTTTGTAACATAAAAACAGTGAAAGAAGAAATATGGCACTGAAAAGAAAAAAAGGGCTTTTTTTTCTGACTAAAAGCCATTTGCGAAAAAAAGGAATGTCTAAGCTGTTCCGACATGACATTCCGAGGGTGTTATCTTCTTCCTTTTTTTTAAACCGGTTTCTTTTTTTGATTATCCAGAAAGGTTACGATTGTTTTCACTGTCTGCAAAATCATATCCTTTTCTTCTGCCGTTCTGTTTTGGGTCAGCTGATGCCAAAGGGTCGTCTGCTCCTCATCACGGTGCTGGTCATCCTGCAAAAGAGACGCCACAGAGACGTGGAGTGCGTCTGCAATGGCAAGGAGGGTTTCCACAGTGGCGTTGCGGCTGCCCCGTTCAATGAGGCTGACATAAGAAACGGAAATGTCCAAAAGCTCTGCAAACTGCTCCTGTGTCAATTTTTGATTTAATCTTGCGTTTTTGATTCGTTTGCCCAATTCTTTACAATCCATAAAACCACCCCTTAACATAACTTTACATGGTAATGAAAAAAAGTGTAACAGACTGAATGTAGAAAAAAATTTACAAATAGTCAAAAAAACTATTGACAAATTTTTCTGTTGGTATTACTATATTTACAGAAAGTAAAATTTGTATTTTCACTCATGCGTATTTCATAAAAACAAGGAGGTTTTTGGTATGTTGTCCCTTGGAAGGAGTCCCGGCGAATACGTTGTCATAAACGGAAACATTGTGGTAGAGGTGGTTTCCATTGACGGTTCTTTGCGGCTTGCCATTGATGCACCAAAGGATATGAAAATCGAGAGGGGAGAAAATTTTGAAAAAAACAATCCCATACCCGAATGTATCCTGAGGACAAGAAAAATGAGCGGTGCAAAGAAAAAAGCAAAATGATTTTAGTTTGCAGAGGGTTTTTTTGGAGAAAGCTCGGCATTTTTTGAGGGGGGATTTCCAAAAGAGCTGATGCAGATTGAAATAAATAACATTACATAACAAAAGGGAGAGAAAGGATGCTCTCCGTCAAATTTCAAGGAGGTAATTTTTATGATTATTCAACACAACATTTCAGCTTTAAACTCTTACAACCAATTAAGCGGCAACAACAGCGCATTGGCAAAAAACCTGGAAAAACTTTCTTCCGGTTACAAAATCAACAGAGCTGCTGACGACGCTGCCGGCTTGGCAATCTCTGAAAAAATGAGAGCGCAAATCACAGGCTTGGAAACAGCACAGCAAAACTCTAAAGACGGTATCTCATTGGTACAGACTGCTGAAGGTGCTTTGACAGAAGTTCACTCTATGTTAAACAGAATGGTTGAACTGGCAACACAGGCTTCCAACGGCACATACAGCAATGCAGACAGAGGCAAATTGCAGGATGAAATCATTCAGTTGCAGGACGAAATCGACAGAATTGCAGATTCCACAAACTTCAATGGCATTGACCTTTTGAACGGGAATTTGGGCGGATATGAATTAGGCGCTACTACATTAACAGATTTAGGCCCTGCCGTAACATCCGTTTCTGTCAGCGGTGGTAATCTTGAAGCCGGTGACCAAATCAAAGTAACAGTTGCAGACACTGGTGCTGTTACAGTTGATTACGGCGGAACAAAACCAAGTGGTACTAATGTAAAATGGCAATACTGGGATGATACAACAGGTACTTGGACAGATACTGCTATAACAGTTGACCCTTCCAAAGGCGGCACTGTTAAAGCAAAAGCTGTATTAGACAACGATACAAAGGTAGAAGATGCTGAAGCATGGGAAGGCGTAGAAATTGAAATTTCATTGAAAGCTGCGCAAAACAAAACTGATTATCAAAAATCTATTGATTTAGCTGATCCAGGTAATGCAGTTGAGATTGATATAGCAGGCGGCAGCAAGGGATTGAATCTTCAGGTGGGTGATACATCAGATGATTTCAACAAGCTGCTTGTAAACATCACTGATATGCACGCAGATGCACTGGGTATTGGTGGGCTGAGTGTAGCAAGTGAGCAATCTGCAAGTGATGCTATTGAGCTGATTAAAACAGCTATTGACAAGGTATCCGATGTTCGTGCCGGTTTGGGTGCAACACAAAACAGACTGGACCACACATTGAACAACCTGGAAACAACCACAACAAATCTGACAGAATCCGAAAGCCGTATCAGAGACACAGACATGGCAAACGAAATGATGAGCTATACAAAGAACAACATTTTGGTACAGTCTGCACAGGCTATGCTGGCACAGGCAAATCAGGTTCCTCAAGGTGTTCTTCAGTTATTACAATAATATTATCATCCAAAACCAACTTATTCACAAATACAATTTCTAAAAAAAATAAAAAAGCAGGCACAATGTGCCTGCTTTTTTGATAAAAAGACAGATAGAAAAAAATATGCAGAGGGGATAGCAAGGATATGAAAAAGGTACAGGTAATCAAGCCTTCTTTTTATGACAAATTTCATTGTATAGGAGGAGAATGCAAAAACACCTGCTGTAAAGACTGGGCAATTCCATTGCGTAAAGATGAATTTAAAAAAATAAAAAGAAGCATTGTTTCGGAAGAACTGAAAAGTATATTTGCAAATGCATTTGAGCCTATGGAGGGGGAAAGCCTTCAAAAAACAAATAGGTACATGATGAAATTAAATGAAAATAGGAACTGTCCTTTTTGGGGTGAGGATGGACTTTGCATGATACAAAAGGAATGTGGCTATGAAGTACTGTCCAAAACCTGCAAGGTTTTTCCCAGAGAGGGATTTTTGTATTGTGAGGAAAGACAGGAGCTTTCACTGTCGCTGGGCTGTGAGGCAGTGGTGAAGCTGCTTTTGGAGGAAAAGGAAGGATTTTTGCTGGAGGTTTCTGAGGGGGAAGTAAATTCCCAACTGGTGAGTGGTATGGTTAAGCCATTTTATGTGAATCACAGAAAGGGACTGCGGTATTTTTATGATGTGAAATCACTGGTGATAGGCATACTGCAAAACCGCTCTTTTACAATGGGGCAGAGAATGGCACTGCTGGGCATTGCCCTGGAAAAGCTGCACCATATGGAAATGGAAAAAAGAGCAGAGGATATGCCCCAGTATGTGCAATGGTTTTTGAATGAAATCAGCAAAGAAGACAGCCAATACCACACCTTTTTTGAAAAAAACAAAAGCAATCCCCATATTAAAGTTGTCAATACATTGCAAAAATATCACAGATTTACTCAAGATGTGGAAATAAGAAATCAGCTTGAAAAAATAGATGCTAAAGTGGAAAGCAGTTTTATTGTGGGAGCACAGCATATAGAAACAAAGGTGACATATGACCCAGAAAAATATGAAAAGGCGGTGAAAGGCTTTGAGGCATACTGCCAAAAAAATCCCCATGTGCTGGAAAATTTGATTGTATGCTCTGCATGGCATTTGCAAATACCATTTGGATACAAAAAAAATATTTGGGAAAATTACTGCATATTTGCATTGTTATACAGCATATTTTATTTTGCACTGTCCATATGTATTACAGAAGAAAGTACAGAGGAGGAAGTGATAAAATATGTGGTGCTGCTGGCAAGAGATACGCTCCATAGCCATAAAAGTTTGAATAAATTTGAAGAAGATTTGATAAACAACGAATCCTCCTCATTGGCTCATATGATTAAGCTGGTGCTTTAAAAAAAAATTGTCCCTCTTTATGCACCATTTTTTGGTATAAGCATAGTATGTACTATAACCAACGAGAGGGGGACAAAAAAATGTGTGGATGTAATTGCTGTAATTGTGGCTGTGGCTGCAACTGTGGATGCGGAAGCTGTCGAGACAGCCGCTACATGGATATGTGGTATGACTATTGGAACACAAGAGGAACAGGCTGTGTAAGCAACGCAAACACTGCAAACAGCTGTGGCTGTGCCAGCACTGCAAGCAGCTGCGGCTGTGGCAACACTGCTGTGGTAAACTGCGGAAGCAATGCTTATGCAGTGGGCTGCGCATACGGCTGTTAAGCAAAAAAAATACTATTTCTTATGATGAAAAAAGGCGGCCCTTGGGGCCGTCTTTTTTTTAGGGGTGATTCTACTATAAAAATTGATAAAAGGTGTTACATCATTTGATGTTTTCCGAAAAGTTTTTTAAATCCTCCAGTGTGCGAATGTCTGACGAATGAAGATTGACATTGCCTCTGGCACCTTCGGAAAGCTTTAAATAATATTCCTTTGCATGAATATTAGAATTGAGCAAATCGTTGACATTTTGTATTGACTTTGCCATTGTGTATCACCTCGATGATAGTATGTGCAGATAAAAATGCTTTATGCCTGTTAATTTTTTGAAAATAGAAAGAATTTTATAGATTGTGCAGACTTTTTTTAGTTGGAATGGGCCGTGTTTTGCTGTATCATCAATAAAAAGAAAGTATGAAAAAAAAGGGGGCGTCGGATGATGATAGAAGGAGCAATAGAAGGCTTGATAAAATATGCACTGGAAAAGGAGCTGATAAAGCAGGAGGATGTGATTTATACCAGAAACCGTATTTTGGCATTGCTGGAGCTGGAAAAATATGAGCAGGCGCAATGGGAAAATGGGGATGGATTGGAAGCAATATTAAAAAATATGCTGGATTATGCCACAGAAAAGGGCTTGATAGAAGACAGCATTGTGTACAGAGATTTGTTTGATACCAAAATCATGGGATTGGTTGTGCCTCGCCCTAGCTGGGTGATAGAAAGGTTTTGGTCGCTCTATGAGGTATCCCCAAAAAAGGCAACACAATGGTATTATGATTTTAGCCAAAATACAGATTACATACGCCGCTATCGCATTGAAAAGGACCAAAAATGGGTGACACAAACGGAATACGGCCCTTTGGACATTACAATCAATCTGAGCAAGCCGGAAAAGGACCCAAAGGCCATTGCGGCGGCAAAAAATGCAGTGCAAAGGGGATATCCAAAATGTCAGCTGTGCAAAGAAAATGAAGGCTTTGCAGGGCATATCAATCATCCTGCAAGAGAAAATCACAGAATGATTCCCATCACAATGGCAGGAGGAAAATGGTATTTTCAATACTCCCCTTATGTCTATTACAACGAGCATTGCATTGCACTGAATGCAGAGCATATTCCCATGGTGATTGACAAAAAAACATTTGAAAAGCTGTTTGATTTTATAAAATGCTTTCCCCATTATTTTATTGGCTCCAATGCGGATTTGCCCATTGTGGGCGGCTCCATACTCTCCCATGACCATTTTCAGGGGGGGAATTATGAATTTGCCATGGCAAATGCGCCCATTGAAAAAAATTATGTCATAAAGGATTTTGAGGATGTGGAGGTTGGCAGAGTAAAATGGCCTATGTCTGTGGTGCGTATACGCCATAAAAGCAGTGAAAGGCTGATTGCATTGGGGGAGAAAATACTGCAAAAATGGAAAAATTATACAGATGAAGAGGCATTTATATTTGCAAGGACAAAGGAAGAGCAGCATTCCACCATCACCCCCATTGCAAGAAAAAGGGGAGATGCTTTTGAATTGGATTTGGTGCTGCGCAACAACATTACAACAGAGGAGCATCCCTTGGGCCTATATCATCCCCATGAAAATCTGCATCATATTAAAAAGGAAAACATTGGACTCATAGAGGTGATGGGACTGGCTGTGCTGCCTGCCAGACTGAAGGAGGAGCTGGAGGCTGTGCAGGAGGCCATTGTAAAAGGCAAGGATTTGAAGGAATGTGAAAAAACAGCAAAACACGCACAATGGGCAGAAGCATTTTTGAAAAAATATGACAATGTGACAGAGGAAAATGTTTCTTGGATTGTGCAAAAAGAGGTGGGCATGGTGTTTGAACAGGTGCTGGCAGATGCAGGTGTATTCAAAAGAAATGAAAAGGGATTGGCATATTTTGATAAATTTATGGCACATTTGAATGAATAAAATCATAAAAAAACAGTCGGCAGACAATACGGACTGTTTTTTTCCGCAAACAAAAGCATAAAAAAGAAAGAAAAGCATATTTTGAAATGAAAAAAACAGGAAACGGCAATGCCTCGGGATAATAAAATATACAGACTGTTTTTTGGTTCATTGTAACAAAATGAAAATAAAAAATTTTTATGACAACTGTTTTGACTTTGCTGTCAAAAAATGCTATAATCTTTACAAATCGTTGTGACTCTAAGAGGATTGAGGGGAAAACATAATGAAAAATAGTGTTGAAAAAAAGGCGGAACTGGCAAAACGAAAAATTGATAAAAGATTGCAAAAGCAAAAACAAAAATTTGAAAAAGCTGCTGCCAAAAAAGAAGCAGAAAAAGCAAAAAAGGAAGAACGCTTTGAGCTGGCAGAACAAAAAAGGGCGGCAAGGCAGGAAGTGGCAGAACAAAAAAAGGCGGCAAAAAAAGAAATTGCCGATATGAAAAAACAAGTGAAGCAGGAAGCTGCAAAACAAAAGGCGGCAGCCAAAAAACAGGCGCAAATGGAAAAGGCTGCGGCCAAAAAGCAATCGTCCAAAAAGCAATCGTCCAAAAAATCCAAGTCCTCTGCAAAAGAAAAAACACCAAAAGCAGGAAACAAAAAGCTGCTGGCAGGCATATTGGCATTGGTGTTTGTCGGCGGCGGCGTAGGAGGCTTTTTGTTTTTTAGAGGAGGAGCAGAGGAAGAAAGTGACCCCTATGTGGAAGCATATGTGCTGGATGATGATGTGGTAGAATCCATTGCCGGCTTTTTGGGAGAGAGCGAAACAAGGGCATTGCCTGAAATTACAGAGGTGGAAGAGGGAGAAAGCAAAGAAATTGTATATCATTATACAGAGCTGACGGATGCCTCTGAAGAGGTAAAGAGTTATGTAAATTATTTGACAGAAGAAAAAGGCTTTGTGCCTATGTTTGAATACAATCTGAATCATCCCGGCGGTTATGTTTCCATTGCAACGGCTTCTCAGGAAGCAGGTAAAATATTTAAAATGGATATTGATTATACCAATACGGATTATAAAGTGATTGTAACAAAAACCGATGAGGCACTGCCGGAGCCAGAGCCGGAACAGACCCAAACGGCAGAAGCCTCCAGAGAAGGGGCCCTCAGTCATTTGGGCGCACTTCCCATAGAGGAGCTGGGACTGTCCAAGCCTGTGGGAGAGTATACGGCTATTTATGACCCGGGGCGTTCTTTAATCAACAGCTCAGAGTGCTATGGCATCAATTTGTATGAGCTGGGACCGGCAGGCACAAATGTGGCCGTAGGTAAGTTTTTTGTATCAACAGATATGAACAATGTGTATAAATATAGTCCTTTGGAGGACAGCTATATGCAAATTGAAAACACAACAACAGAGGCTGAGGCGGCAAAGGCTGCGGCAGAAGCTGTGGCACAGCAGGAAACAACAGAAAATACCCAAGAAAATACAACAGATACACAACAGACAGATACAACAGAACAAAGCACAGATTTGAATGGAAAAAGACCTGCAAAAGAAACAACGACTCAGGCTACATAAAACAATGCTGCACAAAAATAAAGCTGACATCATTAGGGTGTCAGCTTTTTTGTATAAAGAAAGTTTGTAAATTATACAAAACTGGCTGTTTTTTTGAGTGAAACTTGGGCAAAAGCCAAGCGGTTTTTGTACACTATTATTTCAGAGGCCTATTTTGCACCAGCTTCAAAAAAAAGTCTTCTGGCAATGCAGCAAAGAGAAAAACTCCTTTTGATTATAATAAAAGTGGGGTCTGCCAACTGGACGGACAAATTGAAAGGAGGTCATTGAAAATGGGTTTTCATGGTATACATAGGTTATCAAATAGCAGCTGGAATTGCAAATATCATGTTTGCATCCAAATAAGGTAGAATGATATTTTACAAAAATAAAAGGGAAGAGGCAGGAAAAATATTAAGAAAATGATGTGAATGGAAAGAAGTCGGTATAATAGAAGCATAAGTGTGTTCCCATCATATCCATATGCCGCTAGAAATGACATAAAAGTTGGGTATATCAAGCTTTATGGAGGATTGAAAAGGGAAAAGTGCAACAATGCTGCGGGAGCAATTAAAATAGAAATACAGAAATAGAAGGTTTTGGTGAATATTATGTGGGAAAAAATGAGAGCTGGATTGGGGGATATATTAGAAAGGATAAATTAGGGGAACAATTTACACTAAAATAATCCATGAAACGGATAGCAGGCAGAGGTTTTATGCAGTTGTTATGGGTTTTGCCTATTATGCAAGGAATAAAGGGCTATGTCTGCATGGGAAAGGCTGCCGGATTGTCTGATGTTTTTTGATTTGGCCATTATGAGCCTTTTATAACGGAATCATATAGATATTCTTTTTATATCAAAAGTATAATAGCATAAAATGTGTTTTTTTATGAGGTTTTACCAATAAAATGAAAAAAACAGATTCATTTTTCTATAAAATAATTGTAAAACAAATGTGTATTTGGAAAGAAAATAAAGTAAAAATAAGGCTTTTCAAAACAATAAGGCTTTTGAAAAAAGCAAGAACACCGTATTTTTTGCTGAAAAAAGGAAGCATTATCATAAAAAAAGTTGTCATATATTTTATGTTAATTTGTAAAAATAGGATTGACGTACGTTTGAATTGGAACTATAATTTTTTTAGCCCTATCATAATTGTATCGTACAGTTATGATAGGTTTTGTTTTTGAAAAAATACAAAAAGAAAGGGGGAAGCATTTCCATGAGTCTTTCTGAAAAGCTAATGGAGCATTTGCAAGTCAAAGGCTTTATGATAGGCGACTTTTCCATACCTCAGTCTGTTGTGGTCACATGGGGTATTATGGCCTTTTTGACCATTGCCGGATTTTTGCTGACAAGGAATTTGCAGGTGGTGCCTGCCACAAAAAGACAAATTTATGTGGAAACAGCAGTCACTGGCATTTATGCCATATTGGAAGGGATTTTGGGAAAAGAAGGAAAGCGGTATGTTCCATATTTGGCCACAGTGCTGTTATATTTGGGCATTTCAAATATCATAGGCATATTTGGCGTTACACCTCCCACAAAGGATTTGAATACCACTGCCGCATTGGCCATTATGAGCATTATATTGATTGAATTTGCAGGAATACGCCAAAAGGGCATAAAGGGCTTTTTGAAATCCTTTGCAGAGCCTTTGCCTCTTTTGGTGCCGCTGAATATTATGGAAATTTTTATCAGGCCGCTTTCATTGTGTATGCGTTTGTTTGGCAATGTTTTAGGCGCTTTTATATTGATGGAGCTGATAAAAGCAGTTGTACCCATTGGCGTGCCTGTTTTGTTCAGTCTGTATTTTGATTTATTTGACGGATGCTTGCAGGCGTATATTTTTGTATTTTTAACGGCATTGTTTATCAAAGAAGCAATTGAATAGAAAAGGAGCGAAATGTTATGTCTTTAGTAGTCATTGGAGCAGGTATTGCAGTTTTAACAGGTTTGGGAGCAGGCATTGGTATTGGCATTGCAACAAGCGGCGCCACAGAAGCCATTGCAAGACAGCCGGAAGCAGCGGACAAAATCAACAAAACATTCCTTTTGGGCTGCGCATTGGCAGAAGCAACAGCCATTTACGGCTTATTGATTGCCCTTGTTATATTGTTCCTAAAATAATATAAAAAAAGGAACAGGAGGCAAAAAATATGTTGACATTAAATGCAGAACTGATTTATACCATTATAAACATTATTATACTTTATTTTTTGATGAAAAAATTTCTGTTTCGGCCTGTTATGGATGTGATACAAAAGCGTCAAAAAAACATTGAAGACGCCTTGGAGGAAGCACAAAAGCAAAAAGAGCAGGCAAATAAGCTTTACGAGCAATATCAAAAGTCCATATCCAACATGGAGCAGGAGGGAAAG
Organism: uncultured Clostridia bacterium; assembly: GCA_944384265.1. Taxonomy (GTDB): domain Bacteria; phylum Bacillota; class Clostridia; order Lachnospirales; family Anaerotignaceae; genus Coprocola. Next base: position 13,457 of record CALWSR010000025.1, on the reverse strand, counting down.
GAGATTGTGCAGCAGGCAAAAAACAGAGCAGAGGCAGAATATGAAAAATTGATAGCAGATGCCAAAAAAGAGGCGGCACAAATCAAATGTTCTGCCGAAAAAAATGCTGCCATACAAAGCCAAAAGGCCATGGAGCAGGCAAAAGAAAATATTGTGGATTTGGCCATGGCCATGACAGCCAAGCTTTTGGAGGAAAACCACAGTGCTTCATGGGACGAAAAAAAGCTGCAGCAATTTTTGACACAGGCAGGTGAAAAACAATGAATCAAGCATTGTTTGCACAACTGCTTTTTGAACTGGATATGAATGGGGAGGCTGTACTGGAATCAAATGCCATACTGCAATCCAGCCAGCCATTGCAGCAGGCTCTTGCAAATCCCATTGTCACCATGGAAGAAAAACATCATATCATTGAAAAAATTTTTCCAAGGGATATGCATAGCTTTTTGAAGGTACTTTGTGACCATCACAAAACAGAGTGTTTTTTTGATATTGTACAGATATGGAAGGAAAAAAAGCTTTCTGAGCAAAATATACTGACAGCCACACTGTACTGTGTGACGGAGCCAGAAAAGGCTGTCATAGAACAGCTGAAGGCCTTTCTTTGCAAAAGTGAAAAAAAGCAAGGTGTGATACTGGATATCAAAAAGGATGCTTCTCTGCTGGGAGGATTTGTGTTAAAGGCAGGTACAAGGGAGTATGACAGAAGCTTGAAAACAGCTTTGAAGGAAATGAAAAAAACATTGTGCGGAGGTGAAAGAGCATGAGCAATACCATAAGTTCAGAAGAAATTTTATCTCTGCTCAAACAAGAGATACAAAATTATGAAGTGAAAACAGAGGTTTCTGAAACCGGACACATCATACGGGCAGGGGATGGCATTGCCACAGTATACGGCATTGAAAATGCCATGTATGGCGAAATGGTGGAATTTGAAACAGGTGTAAAGGGTATTGTACAAAGCCTGGAACAAAAAACAGCAGGCTGTGTCATATTAGGCTCTGAAGAAGGATTGATAGAAGGTACTTTGGTAAAAAGAATGGCAAAGCCTGCCGGTATTCCTGTGGGAGAAGCATATTTGGGCAGAGTGGTGAATGCCTTGGGCAATCCCATTGACGCAAAGGGAGCCATAGAGGCAAAGGACTACTATCCTCTGGAAAGAGAGGCCCCCGGGGTGATTACACGCCAGCCTGTCAACACTGCCATGGAAACGGGCATACTTGCCATTGATGCCATGTTTCCCATTGGGCGGGGACAAAGGGAGCTGATTATTGGTGACAGACAAACAGGAAAAACAGCCATTGCCATAGATACCATACTAAACCAAAAGGGAAACGGCGTGATTTGTATATATGTGGCCATAGGACAAAAAACATCCACCGTGGCACAGATTGCTTCCAATTTGGAAAAAAGAGGTGCCATGGATTACAGCATCATTGTATCTGCACCGGCAAGCGACACGGCATCGCTGCAATACATTGCCCCCTATGCAGGCACTGCCATGGCAGAATATTTCATGCATCAGGGAAAGGATGTACTGATTGTATATGACGACCTGTCAAAGCACGCTGTGGCATATCGGGCAATGTCTTTATTGCTTCACAGACCCCCCGGACGAGAGGCTTATCCTGGAGATGTATTTTATCTGCATTCCAGACTGTTGGAAAGGGCAGGGCGATTGGACGAGGCCCATGGCGGCGGCTCCATTACGGCACTGCCTATTATTGAAACACTGGCAGGAGATGTGGCCGCATATATCCCTACTAATGTCATTTCCATTACAGATGGACAGATATTTTTGGAAAGTCAGTTGTTTTTTTCGGGGGTGCGTCCTGCGGTCAATGTGGGGCTTTCTGTATCCCGTGTGGGCGGGGCTGCCCAAACAAAAGCCATGAAAAAGGTATCAGGCAGCTTGAGAATTGATTTGGCACAGTTTCGGGAAATGCAGGCTTTTACACAGTTTAGCTCTGATTTGGATGCTTCTACAAAGGCTATGCTGGACCATGGAGGCAGACTTGTTGAGCTGTTGAAACAGCCTTTATATCACCCCCTTAATTTGCATAGAAAAATTGTAACACTTTATGCCGCCAACAAAAGATGCTTTCTGTCTGTGGAAGAAAAGGCTGTAAAACAGCTTCAGCAGGAATTGTTTTTGTTTGCAGAGGCAAATTATGCTTCATTGATGGAAAAAATAGATAGAGAAAAAGCACTTTCAGATGAAATGCTGGAGCAAATGGATGAAATGCTGCAAAAATTTCAAGGCAGGTGAGTTTTCATGTCAAGTATGCGTGAAATCAGAAACAGAATCAAAAGTATAGAAGATACCATGAAAATTACAAATGCTATGTATTTGATTTCTTCTACAAAATTGAAAAAAGCAAAAAAAACACTGGAAAATACAGAGCCTTATTTTGAACTGCTCCAGTCCACCATTACAGATATCATGGCCCATTCCACAGAAATCCCCCACAAATATTTTGATAAAAGAGCAAATGTTGCGGAAGAAAAAAGGAAAAAGGGCTACATTGTGGTAACAGGTGATAAGGGCTTGGCAGGAGCATACAACCATAATGTGATTAAGCTGGCAGAGGAGGAAATGGCAAAGCCGGGAGAAAATGTATTATTTTTGGTAGGGCAGGTAGGTGCAAGGGCATTTAGTAAAGCAAATGTAAAAATTGACATGGAGTTTTTATATTTGGCCCAAAAGCCTTCTCAATATGGTGCCAGAAGCATTGCAGAAACAGTGATAGAGGCTTTTCGGCAAAAAGCATTGGATGAGGTTTATATCATTTATACCAAAATGCTTTCCAATGCAAAAATAGAGCCTCAGGTGCTTCAGCTTTTGCCATTGAAGAGAAAAACATTTGAAGAATTGGGAAAAAAGCCGGATACAGAGGATTATGTCAGAATATTGTGGTACAGTCCTTCTCCCAAAGAGGTTTTGGACAAAATTGTGCCAAACTATGTTAAGGGATTGATTTATGGGGCATTGGTGGAGGCCTTTGCCACACAAACCTATGCCCGCATGACAGCAATGGAGTCTGCCACAGACAATGCAAAAGAAATGCTTCAGGATTTGTCCCTGCGCTATAACAGACAACGGCAGGCTGCGATCACACAGGAGATTACAGAAATTGCCGGCGGAGCCAATGCCCTGTAAGCAATGAAAAAGAGGAGTGTAAAACAATATGGAAAAAGGAAAAATCGTACAGGTCATAGGACCTGTGGTGGATGTGGCTTTTCAAACAGGTTCTCTGCCTTCCATGAAGGAAGCACTGATAGTAGAAAATTATGGTAAAAAACAAGTGATGGAAGTGGCGGAGCATATGGGAAACCGCATTGTCCGCTGTATCATGCTTTCTGCCAGTGAAGGGCTTTCAAGAGGCATGGAGGTCACTGCCACAGGCGAGGGCATCAAAGTACCGGTAGGAGAAGTGGTGCTTGGAAAAATGTTTAATGTGCTGGGAGAAACAGTAGATGGCACAGTCATAAAGGAGGACTGTGAAAAATGGACCATACACAGACAGCCTCCTGCTTTTTCAGAGCAAAGCTCTACGGTGGAGGTGCTTGAAACCGGCATCAAAGTCATTGACCTGCTGGCTCCCTATGCAAAGGGAGGAAAAACAGGACTCTTTGGCGGTGCAGGCGTGGGAAAAACGGTGCTGATACAGGAGCTGATTCATAACATTGCCACAGAGCATGGAGGCTATTCCATATTCACAGGCGTGGGGGAAAGAAGCCGAGAGGGAAATGACCTGTGGCATGAGATGAAGGAGTCCGGTGTGCTGGAAAAAACAGCACTTGTTTTTGGGCAGATGAATGAGCCGCCCGGCTCTCGTATGAGAGTCAGCCTGACAGGATTGACCATGGCAGAATATTTTAGAGATGTGCAAAAGCAGGATGTTCTTTTGTTTATAGACAATATTTTCAGATATGTGCAGGCAGGCTCTGAGGTTTCTGCACTTTTGGGGCGTATGCCTTCTGCTGTGGGCTATCAGCCTACATTGGCCAATGAAGTGGGAGAATTACAGGAAAGAATTACATCTACAAAAAACGGCTCTATTACATCTGTGCAGGCTGTGTATGTGCCGGCAGACGATTTGACAGACCCGGCACCTGCCACAACATTTGCCCATTTGGATGCTACCACCGTGTTATCCAGAAAAATTGTGGAGCAGGGCATTTATCCTGCTGTGGACCCTCTGGAATCCACATCCCGTATATTGGAAGCGGAAATTGTAGGGCAAGAGCATTATGATACAGCAAGAAGGGTGCAGGAAATACTGCAAAGATACAAAGAATTGCAGGATATCATTGCAATACTCGGCATGGAGGAGCTGGATGAAGAAGATAAAACCACAGTGTACCGTGCCAGAAAGATACAGAAATTTTTGTCACAGCCCTTTAGCGTGGCAGAAAACTTTACAGGACAAAAGGGCAGATATGTGCCTGTGTCAGAAACCATAAAGGGCTTTCAAGCCATCATCAGCGGAGAAATGGATGAATATCCTGAGGAAGCCTTTTTTATGGTGGGCAATATAGAAGAAGTGAAACAAAAGGCAGAAAAAATAAAAGCAGAAAGCCAGAAATAAAGAGGTGTTGCAGTATGGCTGAAACATTTTATTTGAAGGTGGTGGCCAGTGACAGACAGTTTTATGAAGGAGACTGCGAAATGATTACATTTATAGGAGTGGACGGCTCCTATGGCATACTGCCCCATCACGAATGTATGGTAACCCCCTTGGAGGCAGGGGAATTGACATTACAAATAGACGGTGTGAAAAAGGAGGCAGCTGTGGGGGAAGGCTTTGTGGAAATACTGCCCAATCAGGTGACTGTCTTGACAGACTTTTGCGAATGGGCTGATGAAATTGACATCCGTCGTGCCGAAGAAGCAAAGCAAAGAGCAGAAGAACGCCTCCGCCAAAAACAAAGTATTATAGAATATCACAGCAGCAAAGCGGCATTGTCCCGTGCCATGGCCAGATTGAAAGTAACGGACAAAATACGGTAATGCCATAAAAGGGTCTTATTTGTTTTTTGAAGCAGATAAGGCTTTTTTTTATAAAAAAAGAATTTATAGTTGAGAAAAAACATAAAAAAACTTATAATAATAAAAAAAGAATACGTCCATTTAGTCAAAAACACTTTTAAACAGGCTTTTATGGCGGCAAAAACAGTAATATAGCAAGGCCTTGGCATAGATAGTATAAAGGAGTATGGCTTAAAAAATATTTTTTTATGGGATGTGCTACATTCATATGAAAAGGATATGGCATTGCAAATAGAAGACTTCAAAATGGAGCTGGAAGAGAAATGTTTTTGAAAAAGGCAACAAAAAAATGGGAGGCCTTTGTCAATGTCCAAAAGCTTCTTCTGCCGGAAGGAGACTTTCGGCTTCTCTTTGAAAAAGCACCATTGCTTTGGTCTGAAGAGGAGAAATGCAAAGGACTGGTTTTGGCTGTAAAATCAATGCTTTATGGCTTTCTATTTCATATGAAGGTAACAGAAGCTTTTTATAAAAAAGGAGAGCAAAATATGATTTCACACAATATGAAGAAACTGATTGAAAAAAGTGCAGGCATCAGCGCACTGTTTACAGAAGCAAAAAGAATGAAGCAGCAGTATGGCCCGGAAAATGTGTATGATTTTGGCATTGGCAATCCAAATGTGAAAGCACCGGAAAGCATAAACAAAACAGCCATTGAAATATTGCAAAGGGAGGAGAGTCTGCTGCTGCATGGCTATACAGATACAGTAGGCTATGCAGAGGTGAGAAAAAAAATTGCAAATCATTTAAACCGTCGTTTTGACACAGATTTTGCAGAGGATAATATTGTCATGACAGTGGGGGCCGCAGGAGGATTAAATGTCATATTTAAAGTGCTTTTAAACCCGGAAGAAGAAGTGCTTACATTTGCTCCTTTTTTTAGTGAATACAGCGCATATGCCATGAATGCAGGAGCAGTGCTGAATGCTGTTGCACCAAATTTGGAAACTTTTTTGCCTGATTTGACAGCACTGGAGGAGTCTATTACAGAAAAAACAAAAATTGTTTTAATCAATTCTCCAAACAATCCCACCGGTGTGGTGTATGATGAAAGCATCATTGCAGAAATAGGCTGTATATTGGAAGAAAAACAAAAGGAATATGGTACAAGCATATATTTGGTTGCTGATGAGCCTTATAGAGAGCTGGTATATGATGGGGCAGAGGTGCCATATGTGCCGCATTATTATAAAAATACCATTGTAGCATATTCTTTTTCAAAATCTCTTTCGCTGCCGGGGGACAGAATTGGATATTTGGTGCTGCCAAGTGAACTGGAGGATTTTGAACAAATACGACAGGGAGCAGAGGTTGCCACAAGAGTGCTGGGATTTGTCAATGCACCGGCTTTGCAGCAAAGGGTGGTGGCAGAATGCTGTGATGAACTGACAGATGTGGCATTTTATGATGCCAACAGAGAACTGCTTTATACTGCATTACAATCCTATGGCTATGAATGCATTAAGCCTCAGGGGGCATTTTATCTTTTTGTAAAAGCATTGGAAGCAGACGACAATGCATTTTGTCAAAAAGCAAAGGAATATAGACTTTTGCTTACGCCTGCAACAGGATTTGGCTGCCCCGGATATGTACGCATTGCCTATTGTGTGTCAAGGCAGACCATTGAAAAGGCATTGCCTGCATTTGAAGCGTTGAAAAAATATTATGAGGCGGATACATATGGCAGTGTGGATGCATAGAATTTCTCATTGTGCAGAGCTTTCTTACAAGCTTTTGGCACAGGGCTGTTTGTCCATTGGATTTTCGGAGCTGGCCAGAGAAAAGGATTTTGTTTCGGCCATGAAGGATGCTGCTTTGATAGGAAAAAATCAAAGGAATTTTTTGGAAGAAAAAATGTTTTCCCTTTGGGGAGAAAAAATAAAACAAAGCGATGTACTGCGGCGGTTTTTGTTAGAGTTTCAAATGGGGGATATGGTGGTGGTACCCCTTTTTGACAAGCGGTTTACCATTGTAAAAATCACAGGGCAATGGCTGACATTACAACAATATGAAAAGCAATGCCATTTCAATTTTTTTCAAAATGAGGCAGATATTGGCTTTTTGTTTCCGGTGTCATTTCTTTTGAAAGGAAAAAGGGATACATATGGCATTGTTTCTGTATCACGAGAGGGCTATGCCGATGATGCACTGTGCAGCTATATGAAGCTAGCCGAAACCAACGCAGATATCTCTTTTATGCAGAAAAATGTAGAAGAAGCCATTGCAAAACAAAACAATACACATTTTGCTTTGCCTAAAATGCAGGAAGCATGGGCAGAAGCATTTTTAAAAATCATACAGGATTTTTTGCAGGAGAAGCATATAGAAAATCTGATAAAACGTTATTTGCAAAAACAAGGGGCAGGCTGTGTAAAAATCATTACAAAGGCACAACAGCAATATACAGAGATGGTGGCAGAATTTGAACAGCTGGGATTGATACTGTTTGTAAATGTGGAACAGAATGTATCTCAAATCGACCAATGGGCATTGGAGCAAATACAAGCATATCAAAAACAGCTTTCTCACCAAAGGGATGGCTATATTTATGGTGTGTGGCTGATTTCTCTCAAAAGCAGTTACAGCAATGCCCTAAAAGAATATGCCGCAAAACAAAATGTGCAGCTGATAGAAGGCATTGCTTTTTCTAAAATGCTTTTGAAAGCGGGATTGACGGCATTGGAGGAAATGGTATAAAAAATCATTTTGTCATTTTAAAAATCAATAGCATTTGTAAAATTTTATAATAAGAAATGTGTTTTTCATGGTGAAAAATATAAAAATAGGCTATGATAAACAAAAAATGTATTGAGAACACTATAAAAATATAATTTATTCCAATGTGTAACGGTTTTTCTCTCTCAAGCATAGTATATAATGATGAAAAGGAGGGGGAAATATGTATTGTTTTGGAAAAGATTTTTTTGAGGAAACAGAAATGCAATCTCTTTTAGAGGATTTTTTGAAACAAAAACAAAGTCAGCAGCAAAATACAATGCCGCCGCCACAAAAACAAAAGCAAGAGGATGAACAATAAATGAAAAAGCGAAGTGATGCGCTTCGCTTTTTTGCTGAATTTCAATGAAAATGAAAGAAATATGCTATCAATGAAGGCACAAAATCTATTTTTATACAAAAAGAGGGTGTACCGTTGTAAAAATGGCTTTTTTGAAATGTATAACGGCTTTTGACAGCTGTAAAAAGAATGAAATAAAAAATATATTTGACAGGCAACATATTTCTGTGTACAATATAATACGATGTTATAAAGAATCATTCTCATATGAAAGCGATGAGATTTGTTTATCATTTTTTACAATTTTATAGGTTTCTGTAGCTCAGATGGATAGAGCGTCTGCCTCCGGAGCAGAAGGCCATGGGTTCGAATCCCGTCAGAAACACTGTTTTTCCGCCATTTCCGAAGGAATTGGCGGATTTTTTTATTTTTGGTTTTGATTAGAATAAAATTTTGCCCATAGAATGTTTCTATATAGTGATGAGTAGTTGGTGTAAGCGATTCTTTTTCTTTTGCATTTTATGGATTTTGTCATGGAATGTTTTTTGCTGCTATTTTTTGATTCAGCTGTGCTTTTGTAAACCATATTTCTATGAAATACATATGCCGATTTTATGTTTTAAAATGTGTTTTTTGCTAGGTATCAAAGCAGCAAAGAAAATGGTGGAGAATATTTTGGAAATAGATGTGACAAAGCCTATATTTTTTTACTGTCCTTTCCAAAATGATGTGATACAATGAGAGTATAAAATCCATAAGTGTTTTGTTGGTGAGGAATTTGTAAAGCATAAAAAAGGCTTTGGATATGGCAGCAAATGGAATATATCAGTATATTGGAATATGTCAATTAGGATGATTTATATACAGATACGAATATCAACACAGCAGAGGATATATTTTATGCTGACAGTGAATTAAAAATTCCGTTTTATGGGGGGCTTTTTTCAGAGAAGGCTCTCTTGGGTATTTGATGTCAGAAATGGATATGGGCATGGAAAGGAAATAAAATTCTATGATTCGGGGGAATGGATGGAAGAAAATGACGTCATAATACAATAGATGGATTGGAAAAAGAATTTTATAAAAATGAAAAGCTGAAAACCATCCGTATTGTCATAAGAAATGCACTTGTTGACACAATATACTATGATGAAGCAGGAAATCGTATAAAAAAAGAGTCTATTAATGAAAATGATATAAGCTATTTTTGGAGTAAAAATAAAATAGAGGAATCTATAAAAAATATCAATTTTGATATAGCAAAATCCAAAAGGGTCTATATACAGACAATTTTTGTTTTTGGAGAAAGAAATATAAAAAAAGATTGCTGCATCATATAAAAAACAACATTTTGAAAAGAAAAAAATGGCGATGCTTTGAAAACAAATTCCACTGAAAAAGCATACAATGAAAAATACTTTTTTTGCGGCAAAGGGTATTGCTTTATATTGTTTTGAGAAATACTATACAAGGATGTGTTACATCAATAGGAAAAAATGATACGGCATTGCAGGTATGAAGCTTTAAAAGAAAGGCATTATGGAAGGTAAGCAAATCATTTGCCTAAAAAAATATATTTCATCACTTTCTATTTCATATGAAAGTAGGCAAAGGAGGAGAAAAATTGTTTTATGTGCAGCAATGCGGAACAATAGTGCAGACTGACTGTATCCCAAAAGAAAGAGCTGCTGTAATTGGTATGTTTCATGAACAGCAATGGGAGGAAGTGGCAAAAAAATTTCAAATAGTGTACAGTCCTTTTCAGGAAATTTCAAAATACGCCTATTATGAATGCTTGGACGGCTTTGATTTTATTTCTATTAATACCATTGATTACCAAAATTTATACGGAGGGCAGAGAAGGGTTTTATTTTATTTAAAAAAGGATTTTTATTTGATTTTTTCAGACGAGCCTGCCAAATGGAAAAAAATGATGGAAAACAGTATTGCTTTGCTGGGAGAAAAAGCAACTGTAAACAGACTTTTTTTTGATTTTTTTACAAAGCTGATAGGCAGTGATATTTCTGTTTTTGACGGTTTGGAAAAGGAAATTGCAGAGCTGGAGCAGGCATTGATTACGTCACAAAAAAGAGATTGTGTAAAGGAAATCATATCACTGCGCAAAAGGCTGATGATATTAAAAAAATATTATGAACAAATATTGGATGTGCTGGAAGCATTGGAGGAAAACGAAAACAATATTTTTGATGAAAAAACCGTGATATGCTGGAACAGATTGGGAAAAAAAACAGAGCGTTTTTATGAAAATGTGCTGAATTTGAGAGAAGCTGTGACACAGGTAAGAGAGTCCTATCAAGCACAGGTGGATATCAATTTAAACCATATTATGAGAATATTCACTGTCATAACCACCATATGCCTGCCATTGACACTGATTGTAGGCTGGTATGGCATGAATTTTGATATGCCGGAATATGGCTGGAAGCACAGCTATGGCATGATTATTATGCTTTCTGTTGCTGTGGTTTCTGTCAGCATCATATTTTTTAAAAAAAAGGGCTGGTTTTGATGAAAAAAGAATGATATAAAATGGAATTAAGTATTGACAGAAAAAATAGATATGATATAATGTGTAAAAAGCATTGATGAGGACAGTAGCCCACCTGAGGCACACAGAGAAGAAGCGTCAAGGAATTTTTCTTTTGGCTGGGAGCGCTTCTGCAAAGGGTGAGTGTGAAAACCACCTCGGAGTGGCTTTAATACAGCCCGTTGACTACGTTATCGTCACAAATGAGTGGTTAATCAACAAATAGGGTGGAACCGCGGGAAGCTTATGCTCTCGTCCCTTTTTTAAAAGAGAAGGGACGAGGGCTTTTTTTCGTCCCTGACAGTATGAAAATAAAAAAAGAATTGTAAAATGTATATGTGTTACATGAATATGAAAAGGGATATGGTGTTGCTTAAAAATAGGATAAGAGCATGGATGTCACCTAAATAAATTAAGGTATTTTCCATACCTTCCCCTTTTGCAGACTATAAAAAGAGAAAAATGCAAAGGAATGCTTTTGGCTGCAAAAGCCATGTTTTATAGTCTTTTCATATGAAAGTAACAGATGCTAAAATGTTAAGGAGAGAAAAAATATGAAAATTACATTAAAAGACGGTGTTGTAAAGGAATTTGACAAAGCAGTGTCTGTATATGATATTGCTTTGAGCATCAGCGAGGGCCTTGCCAGAAATGCCTGTGCAGGCATTGTAGACGGTGAAACAAAGGATTTGCGTTTTGTTGTGGACAAGGATGCTCAGGTAAGCATCTGCACATTTGAAGAGGAAGCAGGAAAAGAGGCTTTCCGCCACACTGCATCCCATGTGATGGCACAGGCAATCAAAAGATTGTATCCTGATACAAAGCTGGCCATTGGCCCTTCCATTTCAGAAGGCTTTTATTATGATTTTGACAGAGAAAAACCATTTTCTCCCGAAGAACTGGAAGCAATCGAAAAAGAGATGAAAAAAATTGCAAAAGAGGATTTGAAGCTGGAACGCTTTGAACTGCCAAGGGAAGAGGCCATTGCCATGATGCAGGAAAAGGGCGAACCATACAAAGTGGAATTGATTCGGGATTTGCCAGAGGATGCAGTCATTTCATTTTATAAACAGGGAGAATTTACAGACCTTTGTGCCGGCCCTCATTTGATGAGTACAAAGCCTATCAAAGCCATCAAGCTGACTTCTGTGGCAGGGGCGTACTGGAGAGGCAATGAAAAAAATAAAATGCTTTCCAGAATTTATGGCACAGCTTATACAAAGGCTTCTGATTTGGAGGCTTATTTGACCATGATGGAGGAAGCCAAAAAACGTGACCACAGAAAACTGGGAAAAGAATTGAAATTGTTTGCACTTTTGGAGGAGGGTCCCGGATTTCCTTTCTTTTTGCCAAAGGGTATGGTGCTGAAAAACACACTTTTGGAATATTGGAGAGAAATCCACAAAAAGGCAGGCTATGTAGAAATCAGCACACCCATTATACTGAGCAAAGAGCTTTGGGAAACAAGCGGCCACTGGGACCACTACAAAGACAATATGTATACAACCATCATTGATGAACATGAATTTTGTGTCAAGCCTATGAACTGCCCCGGCGGTATGCTGGTATACAAACAGGATATGCATTCTTACAGAGATTTGCCTATGAGAGTGGGAGAAATCGGTCTGGTACACAGACATGAAAAATCCGGCGCACTCCATGGCTTGATGCGTGTACGCTGCTTTAATCAAGACGATGCCCATATTTTTATGACAGAAGAACAGATTAAGGATGAAATCAGCGGTGTGATCAGTTTGATTGACAGCGTTTACAAGCTATTTGGATTTAAATATCACATTGAGCTTTCCACACGTCCTGAAGACAGCATGGGCTCTGACGAAGCTTGGGAGCTGGCTACAAATGGCTTGCGGGATGCTTTGGAGGAAAACAAAATCCCTTACACTGTCAATGAAGGCGACGGCGCATTCTATGGCCCTAAAATCGATTTTCATTTGGAGGATTCCATTGGCAGAACATGGCAGTGCGGCACCATACAGCTGGATATGCAAATGCCGGAACGCTTTGAGCTGGAATATACAGCGGCGGATGGCAGCAAAAAACGTCCTGTTATGATTCACAGAGTATGCTTTGGAAGCATTGAGCGTTTTATTGGTATATTGATTGAACATTTTGCAGGACAATTCCCTACTTGGCTGTCTCCTGTGCAAGTGAAAGTACTGCCTATTTCCGAAAAATTTGCAGACTATGCAGAAAATGTGGCAAAACAGCTGGATGAGGCCGGTATCCGTGTGGAAACAGATTACAGAGCAGAAAAAATCGGCTACAAAATCAGAGAGGCCAGAAATGAAAGAGTGCCATACATCATTGTGGTGGGAGAAAAAGACCAAGCGGCAAACAAGGTTTCTTTGCGCTCCAGAGAAAAGGGAGAAGAAGGACAGCTTGATTTGCAGGATGTCATTGCAAGAATACAGCATGAAATTCAAACAAGAGTGAGCAATGTAAACACAAGTATATCAGAATGATTTTTATAAAAGCCTTTCCTGAAATGGGAAAGGCTTTTTGTCCTGTGAAAGCAGATGGCTGTTTTATAAAAGAAAGCATAAAAAAGTGTTTATATGGTAATCATAAAGCAATGCATTTGTTTAGAAAAGAGATTTTAGAAAATGTAAAAAACAGTAAAATGAAAAAGCATAAACAATGTGTGTATTCTTTTGTATCACAGTGAAAAAGCTTCGAGGCAGTATGCCGTTTTGATAGAAAAAGGCAGGAATGGAAATATGGCTGGTTTGTGATAAAAAAAGGAAATAAAAACAGCAAGGGATATGAAAAATAAGCTCTGTCCGAAGTATTGAAAAAAGGAAGGGAATAGATAAGGCATGGCT
>CALWSR010000024.1 GCA_944384265.1 uncultured Clostridia bacterium | reverse complement strand
TTTTGAATAGACTTGGGTTGTGTGTTTTCATCAACTGTTCAGTTTTCAAAGATCCATACTTTTTTCGACTTCTTTTTCGAAGTCATCGAGATGTATTATATCATCTCATTTTTTGTTTGTCAAGCACTTTTTTACTTTTTTTTGTAACTTTTTATAGTCACGATTTTTTACTTTTTTAGTGCTTTTTTTGGCGGAGAAGGTGGGATTTGAACCCACGCGCCGCTATTAACGACCTACCCGCTTTCCAGGCGAGCCCCTTCAACCACTTGGGTACTTCTCCAAATGCTTTCTGTCGAATTGGCGGAGAGGGTGGGATTCGAACCCACGGCCCCTTGCGGAGTCACTGGTTTTCAAGACCAGCTCCTTAAACCACTCGGACACCTCTCCTTATCTTTGTATATTCACTTGCTTATTCATAGTGAACTTCTATATCATACTCTATTTTTTTTCATTTGTCAACAATTTTTTTATACTTTATTTTTTATTTTCAAAGCTGTTTTCCAACAGCTTGACTAATATACATTATTTTTATTTTTTTGTCAACACTTTTTTTATTTTTATTTTATTTATTTGTAAGCTTACAATACATATGTTACAACAAAATCATAAAAAAACGGAAATACCTTTTCTGTGTTATATTTTTAGTTGCCACACAAAAAACAAACAAGAAAAGATATATTTCTCCATGGCTAATATAACACAAGCTATGAGATATGTTCTATCCTTCATTCAATACACTAAAAAATTTGGTATTACCAAGGCTGCCCTCAAATACAAAACCAATCGCCAGTACATTTACCCTTAGAAATGCTGCTATAACAGCTTTCGAAATTCCTTGCGAGACAAATCCAGATGCCCTCATTTCCACCCCAATCCGCATACACCGCAAGAGAGCAAACTGATACGGGATATGGGCAGACGCAATCCTAACGCCAGCATCCTTTGAGGCAAACTCCGCCAGAGTGGTTATACCCCTTCCCATTCCCAGAGGATACCCTTTCCTCAAAAAACAGGGAATGACTCCCACAAAGCCTCCCAACTCCAAGCCTTATGAACAGACGGCCTATCCCCGGCAGCGGATACAGATTGCTGTGAAGCTTACTGCCTTGTAAGCAATGCCAAAGAACAGAAATTCTGTCAGTATACCGCCTTCCTCCGGCAGTATGTGAAGGTCTTTGAGAAGCACAGCCCCCGCTCCTCTGCTGTTTTTCTCCGGCATTTCTTGACCCCTTTTCCTATGCCTGTGGAATGTGTTCGGACAGACAACGGCAGCGAGCTTACCAAACGGTTCACAACCTCAGGAAAAAAGAGCCCCATCCTGTTTCAAAGGGTTTTGGACGAGCAAGGCATCTGTCACAATCTGATTCCCTTCCTTTACCCCAAGGCAAAATAAAACGCAGCCACAGGAATGACAACGAGCAGTTTTATACGACCCACCTGTTTTATTTTTTTAAGGACTTTGCCAATCAGCTGAAGGCCTATAACCACAGGCATTATAACAGCCTTTCTATGGGGCTGCCGGAATGAAAAGCACACCATGAGGTATTTTAGTAATATTTATGGTCAGTGTGACAAAGCTTTGCCAAACCTACATTTTTTATTTTGTTTTTTTATCTGTTATGGCTAAAAACAGGCAATCGTGATAAAATATAAATTAAAATTATAAAATTTTTAAGGAGATGATTTTTTGAGAACGGTTGCAGACAGATTTTTAGAATATGTAAAACACCATACCACATCAGATGAAACTGCTTCCTGCTGCCCCAGTACACCCCAGCAAATGGATTTTGCTCTTTTTTTGGCACAGGAATGTAAACAAATAGGACTTCAAAACGTTTCTGTTGACCAAAATGGCTATGTTATGGCATTGCTGCCTTCCAACACCTCAAAATCCTTGCCCACAGTAGGCTTTATTGCTCATATGGACACCAGCCCTGACGCCTTTGGCAAGGATGTTTGCCCTCAAATGATAGAACACTATGACGGAAATGAAATTTCTTTGAAGGGTATCACACTTTCCCCAAAAGAATTTCCTTCTTTGCTCCATTATAAAGGAGAAACGCTTATCACCTCCGACGGCACAACACTTTTAGGAGCTGATGACAAAGCAGGCATTGCTGAAATACTGACTGCCATGGAGTATCTCATCACCCACAATGAAATTCCTCATGGAAACATTAAAATTGCTTTCACTCCTGATGAAGAAATCGGCAAAGGTGCGAATTTGTTCAATGTTTCTGCATTTGGCGCAGATTTTGCTTACACCATAGACGGAGGAAAAATAGGCGAGCTGGAATATGAAAATTTTAACGCTGCCAGAGCTAACATTGTCATAAAAGGCAAAAGCGTTCACCCAGGTACTGCCAAAAACGCCATGGTCAATGCCGGACTGATTGCCGCAGAAATCATATCTGCATTTCCGCCCTTGCAAACCCCTGCTCATACAGAAGGCTATGAAGGATTTTTTCATCTTTGCTCCTGCAAAAGCTCTGTCAGTGAGGCAACGCTTTCTTATATTATAAGGGATTTTGATAAAACTGCTTTTGAAAATCGTAAAAACTGGATAGAAAATTTAATTGTCCAAAAAAATGAGCAATATGAAAATCGAATTTCCCTTACCATTTATGATGAATATGAAAATATGCTTTCTCAATTTGAAGATAAGCAATATATTATAGACATTGCTAAAAATGCCATGCTTCAATGCGGCATCACACCCATCATACAGCCCATTCGTGGAGGTACAGACGGAGCCAGACTTTCCTTTATGGGACTTCCCTGCCCCAATCTTTTTGCAGGCGGACACAATTTTCATGGCCCTTATGAATATATTCCTGTTTCTTCCATGGAAAAAGCAACAGAATTGATTGTATCCATTTGCAAAAATATTGTTTCCGCTTTTTCCACTGCCCCATAATGACCGTTTTAAAAAAATTTTGTGAAAAAACAGCCATCCGCCTGGCAGTGGATGGCTGTTCCTACGCTCATAATCTATTTGTAAACATATAAACCAGTCTGTCAACTGTTTGTACTGACTTATGGCTTTCTGGTATTAGCTGTTTCTCTCCATTAGTATGGTATCCATTCCTTTTCTATTCTTCTCTGCTGTATTTACACTTTGCATCAAAATACTTTGCTTTCATATTCCAATATTAGTTCACAAAATGGTTCATAACACTGCTCTTTTTCTTCAAATCCCCCATAAAACTTGATATACTTTATTTTAAATTGGCATATGCATATAACATGGGTATCCCTCTGCCTTTATCATATTTATTTTTGCCATCCATACAGCTTTTGCCAGTGTCCAAAATATTGTAAAACGCTTTTTATATTAGTGCTGTAAATGCAATACTATATTTTCCATTTCACTTTGTATGCCATAAACCATATCCATATACGGGCCTCTTTTTACTCTATTTTCCCAGTTGGCAGACCTCAATTTTATGATAGCAAAAGGCAGCTTTACTTTCGCCTCGCTATCAAAGCCCTTTTTAAGCTACCCAGTCTATGCCCGATTTTATTGATACAAAAAAAGAGCTTTTAGGATAAAAAGCTCTTTAATATGATTAGCTAAAAAAATATGAAAAAATGCAGATATTAGCCCATATCAGACAAACCGCCTGTAACGGCTGAATATAAAGCCTCATCTGTTTCTACTTTCCAGCCATCATCCATTTTTACCACATTAACCTCCACAGAAGAAGAAACTGTTGTATCTTTGTTTTCATCAATGGTTTCTTGCAGCATTTGCATTGCTTCTTCTGTTGTGGTATCTGCAGCTGCTGTCAATGCTTTTTGCATATATTCCTGCATTACAATAGCCATATCTACCGTTGTAATATCTACCTTTACAACAGCTTCTGTTTCGCTTTCTGAGGAGGATACCACTTCATAGGTCATATTTCCCAATACTATCTTTGTCATTTCTGTTTCTTCATCAGTAGCAATGGTTTCTGCATAAAGAAGGTCCTCAGGTGAAACATATTGATTTACTTTTTCTTGGTCTCCCGCCTTCAGTGCATCTAAAAGTCCTATTACAGCTGCCTCTGCTGTGTTATCCTCTCCACCACCGCTGCTGCTGCAGGCTGCCATACCAAATACCATCATTACAGCAGTAATCCATACTAAAATTTTTCTCATAAAAATCCCCTTTCAAATTTTTGAAGTCTGTTATCATGTATAAATATAAAAACTACTTTTGAAAACACAATGATGAGTTGTCCCCATTGTTTTTCCAAATTCTTTCATTGCTTTAAACACACTTTTTTTCACTGTATTTTCAAACATCATTTTTATATTTTCATGTTTAATTAACAGATTTCTTTTTTTATATTCATTATATAACATATTTTTTAAAAATTCTACAAAAAAATTTGTTTTTTTGTTTAAAAAAATTATTATTTTTTATTGACTTTCTAAAAATCCTATGATACCATTTGAAAAAAATATGAAAATTGCAATGATTGAGATATGGGCAAAGCTGGTTACAGCCTCAGAGAGCAGTCTGGCAGCTGAAAAGATTGCAGTACAGTATTTGTAAATTACGACTCATGAGCTTTCTGCAAGAGTTTTTAATCAAAATGGTATTTTCCATCTATATTGTTATAGGGGGCTTTCAAAACTGCCCTGTCACAATACAGATTTTATAAACGAAGGCAGAACGGCCGCCAACCGTTATATTGGTCAAAAGGCATCTTTTATTGATGTAAAATAAGGTGGTACCACGGGTTTTCTCGTCCTTTCGGACAGAAAGCCCTTTTTTATTTCCGCCCATTCAGTCTGTTTCATGGCATTTTTTGCTTATTGATTTTTGTTTTCACAAAATAAGTATACCAATGGCTGTACCATTTTCAAACAAAGACTGTATTTGCCGGCAGCTGCAAAATATTTTGCGCAAATGAGTATAATATGGCAAAAAAATTTACTAAACAAAAGAAAGGAAGTTAAACATTTATGGAAAAGACAAATGCTTATGATGTTTTAAAAGAAAGAGGATTTATAGAACAAATGACCCATGAAGAAGAAATTCGTCAGTTATTTTCTTCCGGAAACCCTATCACATTTTATATCGGCTTTGACCCCACAGCAGACAGTCTTCATGTAGGTCATTTTTTGACTGTCATGGCTATGGCACATATGCAAAGATGCGGCCACAGACCCATCTGTCTTATGGGCGGCGGTACTGGTATGATTGGCGACCCCACAGGAAAATCGGATATGCGCCGTATGATGAGCATAGAGGAAATTGACCACAATGTCAGCTGCTTTAAAAAACAGCTTTCCCATTTCATCGATTTTGATGAGGAGAAAGCCATCATTGTAAACAACGCAGATTGGCTCAGAAATTTAAACTATATTGAATTTTTGCGTGAAATCGGCGTCAGCTTTTCTGTCAACAGAATGCTTACGGCAGAATGCTTTAAAACACGTATGGAAAAGGGCCTTTCTTTTTTGGAATTTAATTATATGATTATGCAGGCATATGACTTTTTGGAATTAAATAAAAGATACGGCTGTGTTTTACAGCTGGGAGGAAATGACCAGTGGTCAAACATCATTGCCGGCGTGGATTTAATCCGCCGCAGAGAGTCCAAGCCTGCCTATGGTATGACATTTTCATTGCTTACAAACAGTGAAGGCAAAAAAATGGGCAAAACAGAAAACGGTGCTGTTTGGCTGGACCCTGCCAAAACCTCCCCTTACGAATTTTATCAATACTGGAGAAATATCGGCGACAAAGATGTGGCAAAATGCCTTTCTCTTTTGACATTTTTGCCTATGGAGGAGGTACGCCGTCTTTCTGCATTGGAAGGCAGTCAAATCAATCAGGCCAAAGAAATACTTGCATTTGAACTAACCAAAATTGTTCACAATGAAGAGGAAGCCCGCAAAGCGCAAGAAGCGGCAAAATCCCTCTTTGGCAAGGGTACTGCCGGCGGCTCTGTGCCTACTACTGAAATGGCAGCTGCTGAATTTGTGGAAGGTATGGATATTTTGACACTGCTTACCACAGCGGGCATTGTACCATCAAAATCAGAAGCCCGCCGCTTGGTACAGCAGGGAGGAATCAAAGCTGCCGACAAAAAAATAGAGTCTATTGAGCATAAAGTAACCATTGCAGATTTTACCGACAATCAGCTTTTGATACAAAAAGGCAAAAAAGGCTTCCATAATATTGTTATATTCTAATATAGCCTTCCCTTTGCATTGCAGAGGGAATCAAGCTGTGGAAAAACTAGATTTAATATTTTTTTCAAGAGTGCGAGAAGGGTTGGGAAACGAAAAATTTTCCAAGTAAAATCCCCAGTCGGAATTCATTGCCGGAGAGGAAAAGCAGGAGTTTCAAGGCTTTTATCCCATGGAGCTTCTGCTTCCCCTTGCATTGCAAGGGGAAGTTTATTGTCTGTTTTCCTTTTTTGTTTCTCATAGTTTTGTTTTTTCGGGCATTCGCACCAAAATACCAATAAACGGTATAATGGCTTTCCCACTGCTAAATTTTTTTATTTCATTTTCCTTTTTTTCTTTACATTTTTTATTTTTTCTCCAATATCAAAATACCAATAAACAGATAGGCATTTCCCTCAACTCCTAAACCTTCCCCCTTGTTCCCTTTTCTTTCAACATTTTTATCTCCTCTTTGCTTTTCTGCACCAAAACACCAACAAACAACGCAGTTTATAACAGCAAAAGTCTTCAAGTCCCTCTTTTTACTTTTTTAAAAGTGAAAATATTTCAGCATTTCTTTTTTATAAAATTTTTTATTATTTTAAGAAACTTTTTCTATTTTGATTTTGTCTAATCTATGAATTCAAAAAATAGGAAAGGAGCTTTTTTATGAACAACCGACAGCTGTTGGAGCAACTGATTACACAACAATTAGATAATGCTTATCGCTTTGCATACACCTATACCAAAAATCAGGCTATGTCCGAGGATGTAGTCAGCGAAAGTGTGCTGAAAGCGCTAAAAAATATACATACCTTAAAAAACCCCAATTATATCAAAACATGGTTTTATCGTATTATCATAAACACAGCACTGTCTTATCTCAAAAAAGAAAACCAAGTTATTCCCTTTACTGACCAAGGGGAACAATCCGGTGCTATTTCATTTGAAGAGCAGTTTGAAAACATGGATTTGCATGAAATCATTGAAAAAATGGATGAAAAATACAGAACTGTTTTGGTGCTGCGTTTTTTTGAAGATATGACTTTGCAAGAAATTGCATATACATTAGAAGAAAATATCAACACCATAAAATCTCGCCTTTATAGAGGACTCTCATTATTGAAAATAGAATTGGAGGAAATATCATGAATAAAAAATTAGAAGTGCTTAAAAAAGAATATGAATCTATACAGCCCTCTGAAGCATTTCGTCAAAAAATCAACACACTTTTGGAGCAGACACCTAATTTGGAGCAGTCAAATCAAAACTGGTTTCAAAAGCACAAAAAAAGCTTCCATGCCATTGCCGCCGGTTTTGCCATTGCTGTGGTTGGTTTTATAGGCACATTAAATATGAGTCCTGCCTTTGCCGCTACTGTTTCAGAGCTTCCCGGCATGAGCAGTGTTGTAAATGTATTGACATTTCATAAATATGAATTTTCTCAGGGAAATATGGAGGCAGAGGTGGTCACACCGGAAATCACAGGACTTTCCAACAAAGAGCTGGAACAAGCCTTAAATAAAGAATTTCAAGAGTATTCTGCCAAAATTATTGAAAATTTTGAAAAAGATGTGGAGGACTTGCAGTCTGCTTTTCCACAGGACGAACCGCATATGGGTATTTTTTCTGACTATCAGGTGAAAACAAACACAGAGGACTATTTGTCATTAGATATCTTTGTTACAAACATTGCCGGCTCCTCTTCTGAAATACATAAATATTACACCATTGATAAACATACCAATGCACTTGTAACACTGCCTGAATTATTTCAAGAGGGTGCAGACTATATTACTCCTATCAGTGAATATATTGCTCAAGAAATGCGCCGTCAAAATGCATCAGGTGAAAATTTTTACTGGATTGATTATGAAGATGTGCCTGACTGGAATTTCCGTTTTATTGACCCAAATCAGCCCTTTTATATCAATGAATCAGGAAACATTGTCATATGCTTTCAAGAATATGAGGTAGGCCCCGGGTCCTCAGGAAGCCCTTGCTTTGAAATTCCTCAAAATATAATTAAAAATATTTTAGCCACACCAGTACAGTCAAACAGCATGGATACACAATCTGCTTCACAACAATCGGAGCAGCTTTCAGAGCAGGCATTGATACAAAAGCTTTCAGAGGATTTTCAGCAATATGGCCAAAGTGTGGCAGAAAGCTTTGAAAAGGATGCAGCCATGTTTTCTGAAAATGATCCTCATATGGGCATTCTTTCCAGCTATACCGTTCATACAAATACAGAGGATTATTTATCCATACAAATTTATACTGTCAGCACAACAAATACATTGTTTATGCAAAAATATTATACCATAGACAAACACAGCAATACATTGCTTGCATTGTCTGATTTGTTTCAAAAAGGGGCAGATTATGTTACCCCCATCAGTGAATATATTATTCAAGAAATGCGTCGTCAAAATGCCTCAGGTGAAAATTTTTACTGGGTAGATTATGAAGCTGTACCCGATTGGAGCTTTCAAGGGATTGCAGAGGATCAGCCCTTTTTTATCAATGCCTCCGGCAATATTGTGGTATGCTTTGACAAATATGAGGTGGGTCCCGGCTCCTCAGGAAGCCCTTGCTTTGAAATTCCCCAAAATATCATTTCAGATATTTTGCTCTAAAAGACACCTCCTCCCAATATAAATGATTTCAGCATATTATGGCACTGTCTTTTGACTGCAAAAAAATACAAAAGCTTTCATACCAAACAGCCGCTTTTCGTGGCTGTTTCTATTTTTTTGCTTTTATTGACCATATCTGATATTTTATTTTTTTGGCTGCACACAAAACCATTTTCTCTTCACCATGCAAAATATTATTTTTGAAGTATTGCTCATTTTTTATTTGTATAACATTTTCAATCCATATTGTTTTTGAAAATATTGTGCTATTTGATATGATTTATATTTTTCATATCATATTAAAAGTAGCATTGCCCATTTTAACAGACTGTTTTCCTATATTCATGCCAAAATACCTGAGCTTCATTTTTCGCCAAGCTAAATGGACATTTTGTTGCCTGCTCTATCTTTTCCACATAAAATACATTCGTTTGCTCTGGCTTTTTATATTATGATTTTATTTTTATCATAAAGAGATTTCAAAGCCAGGGTTTTCAAATAAAATCATATATATCACTTAAATTGATGATATTATTTATATGATTCCTTTTTGCCAATGGTTACAAAATCCCATATCTGCTTTTTATTTTCATCCATTGTTTTTGATTTTAAAACTATTGTTGCTATACTTCAGCATAAATCCGTAGGTTTGTCAAAGCTTTGTTACACTGACCATAAATATTACTAAAATACCTCATGGTGTGCTTTTCATTCCGGCAGCCCCATGAGAAGGCTGTTATAACGCCTATGTTTATGGGCCTTCAGCTGATTGGCAAAGTCCTCAAAAAAATAAAACAGGTGGGTCGTATGGAACCGCTCGTTGTCCTTTCTATGGCTGCGTTCTACCTTGCCGTTGTGCCGAGGTGTGAAGGGCCGGATAACTTTTTGGCAAATCCCATGCATTTGCAGATGTTTTTGGAAAAGAGTAGGCTTTTCCCTGTGGGTAGTAAAGCGGTTGGCAAATTCTGTGCCATTATCTGTCTGGATACATTCAATGGTGCAGGGAAAGGCCTTTCCACAAACTGAGGGGAAGAATAGGTGTTGTGTTCTTCAAACACCTCCACAAAACGCCAGCGGGAGTATTCATCAATGGCCATGTACTGGAAGAACTATTTTCCGATTACGTTACTGTTTTTCAAGCAGGCGGAAGGACAAATTTTACATCCACCTGAAAGCCGGGATAGTCCATTTTTTCGTAGGGCTTTGGAATATACTTTGGATTGGGAGGGGGAACAGCCATAATGCCCTATTTTTTGAGGAAACGGTATCCCTGGGAATGGGAAGGGGTATAACCACTCTGGCGGAGTTTGCACCAAAGGATGCTGGCGTTAGCATTGCGTCTGCCCATATTCCGTATCAGTTTGCTCTCTTGCGGTGCATATGGATTGGAATGATGGTGAGGGCGTCTGGATTTGTCCCGGAGCCATCATAGCCTTTCTTCCAGCGGTAAATGTACTGGCGATTGGTTTTGTATTTGAGGGCAGTAACGCCAAACCTCTGGGCATACTTGATGAGTGATAGACAAAATCTCATATCTTGTGTTATACTAGCCATGGGGGAATACATCCTTTCTTGTTTGTTTTGGTGTAGCAGCTAAAAATATAACACAGAAGATGTATTGCCCCATTTTAAATATTCAGTTGTAACATATATATTGTAATCCTACAAATTTATTATCCCTCATCATAAATCCATACTTGCACACTTGCCTTTTATGTGATAAACTGTTTTTTATAGCTTAAGCTTTTCATCCCCCCAAAGGCGAGCTGAAAAATCCACTTTTCAGCATTCGTTGTGAAAGCGTTTATTTAAAAAAGTCACAGCTTTTTTGGCTGTGGCTTTTTAGCTTATTGCTATTTTTTAACAATATTGATAAAATATTTTTGATAGATGCTTCCTGTTTTTTATCATATACAGGATTTTTTATCAAATTGAAGGATTTTAAGGAGGTTTCATACTTATGGAAAAATCAAAAGTATATTTTACAAATCTTCGTGCAAAGCCGGGCATGAATTTACAGCAAAAGCTTGCACGTCTTATGAAAACAGCAGGCATTGGCAGCATTGATTTTGAAAAAAAATATGTTGCCATCAAAATCCATTTTGGAGAGCCGGGCAATCTTGCTTATATCCGTCCAAACTATGCAAAAACGGTTGTAGATGTGGTAAAAGAGCTGGGCGGAAAGCCTTTTTTAACAGACTGTAACACACTTTATGTAGGCGGCAGAAAAAATGCGCTGGACCATATCGACTCTGCATATCTCAATGGCTTTTCTCCTTTTTCAACCGGCTGTCACATCATCATAGGTGACGGATTAAAGGGAACAGATGAGGCATTGGTGCCTGTTGACGGAGAATATGTCAAAGAGGCAAAAATCGGTCGTGCTGTGATGGATGCTGACATTTTCATATCATTAAATCACTTTAAAGGCCATGAAATGGCAGGCTTTGGCGGCGCATTAAAAAATATCGGCATGGGCTGCGGCTCCCGTGCAGGCAAAATGGAAATGCACAGTGCAGGAAAGCCTCTTGTAAAAGAAAAAAGCTGTGTAGGCTGTGGTATGTGCCAAAAAATCTGCGCCCACAGTGCCATCACCATCACCAACAAAAAAGCTTCCATAGACCACAATAAATGTGTAGGCTGCGGAAGATGTATCGGTATCTGTCCACATGACGCCATTTATGCCAAAAATGATGAAGCCCTTGACATTATGAACAAAAAAATGGCAGAATATTCTCTTGCTGTGTTAAAAGACAGACCACATTTCCACATCAGCCTTGTCATGGATGTTTCCCCTTTCTGTGACTGTCATGCAGAAAACGATGTTGCCATTGTACCTGATGTGGGTATGTTTGCATCCTTTGACCCTGTTGCATTGGACGTTGCCTGTGCAGATGCAGTCAATAAGCAGCCTGTTTCTGCCGGCAGTATTTTGGAAGAGCATCTCAATGCACATGCTTGCAGCGGAGACCACTTTCATATGGTTTCTCCCGACACAGACTGGCGTTCCTGTGTAGAACACGCCCAAAAGCTGGGTATTGGCCGGCAGGATTATGAGCTTATTGAAATTTAAGCTTTTTATAAAGAAATTTAAGCTTTTATAAAACAGAAAGCCTTTGATACAGTCAATCATATTTTTTGCAAAATGACGCTTTCTGCATATGCCCTATCCAAAAACTGAGGCCGTTATCCATTTTGATGTATAGGCTGTTATTTTTCAAAAAAAGCCTTTTTCCGCTATCAAGCATCAAAAGCCATAAAATCATAGGCTCTTCCTCTGAAATAGATTCCACTTCTACATATCCATGCAGAGGAAGAGCATTTGTATATCCATATCTTTTCATTTTTGCACATTTAGAAACATATGTTCAAATGTGGTTTTTAGGAGGTCATCATGCAATATCCTATATTTTATTTTCAATGCTTTTCAGGCATCAGCGGTGACATGACCGTTGCCGCTTTGCTGGATTTGGGTGCCGATGCCCGTGTGCTGAAGGAAGGATTAGAAAGTCTTCATATCGACGGCTATACCATAAAAATCGGTACTGTAACAAAATGCGGTGTTTCCGCCTGTGATTTTCATGTTATTTTGGAACAAAATACTATTTCCACCATGCAGTACGAGCATCATCATGACCATGGACACATTCATGAACATCACAATCATGGGCATATTCATGAACAGGAACATCATCACAATCATGAGTACATTCATGAACAGGAACACCATCTCAACCATGGACACACTCATGAACAGGAACATCTCAATCATGAGCATATTCATGAACAGGAACACCATCTCCATCATGGACACATTCATGAACAGGAACATCATCACAATCATAAACATCATCATTCCCATTCTTTTCACAGAACATTGGCCGACATACTGCCCATTATTGACCAAAGCACCATCACACCTTCTGCCAAAGCATTGGCAAAAAAAATATTTCATATTGTGGCAGAAGCAGAGGCAAAGGCCCATCATGTGCCTTTAGAGCAAGTACATTTTCATGAGGTGGGAGCCATTGACTCCATTGTGGATATTGTGGGCGCAGCCATTTGTTTGGATAATCTGGGCATACAAAATGCTGTTTTTTCTCCCATTTATGAAGGGACAGGCCATGTACACTGTCAGCATGGCTCATTGCCTGTCCCTGTGCCGGCTGTGGTAAATATTGCAGAAAAATATCATATTCCACTGCATTTTACACAAACCCCCTCCGAGCTGGTCACACCCACAGGCATTGCCATTGCAGCAGCATTATATGATGGTACAGCTCTTCCTGCACAATATTCTATCAAAAAAACAGGCATAGGAGCCGGCAAAAAGGATTTGCCCCATGCCAATTTGCTTCGTATTTTTTTGCTGGAGGATGCCTCTGAGACAGAGGAAGCTCTTTGGGCTTTGGAAACA
The DNA here is from genome assembly GCA_944384265.1 of uncultured Clostridia bacterium. GTDB lineage: Bacteria > Bacillota > Clostridia > Lachnospirales > Anaerotignaceae > Coprocola. The sequence continues at coordinate 36,659 of CALWSR010000024.1, read as the reverse complement.
AATGTGGATGATGCCACAGGAGAGTGTTTGGGCTTTGTACTGGAAAAATTGCTTTCAGCCGGTGCAAATGACGCTTTTTTTACACCCATTTACGGAAAAAAGAACAGACCGGCATTTGTTATAACAGTGCTTTGCAGCACAGCAAAAATAAATGAAATGGAGCATATTCTTTTTATGCATACTACAACCATTGGCATCAGACGCTATGCCTTAAAACGCACTGCACTGCCAAGAGAAACCAAAACCATTGCCACACCCTACGGTAATGCTATTGTAAAAAAGGTTCAGCATAACCAAAGTATATATTATTATCCAGAATATCAAAGTGTAAAGGAGTTAGCAGAGCAAAATCATATGGATTTTCAAACCGTTTATCACACCATACTTTGTTCTGCCAAAGAAAATCATGTCTAATCAAATTTTACAAGCTTTAGAAAAAGAAATTGAAAAATACATAGATGGAGGCATTTGTGTTGCCTTTTCAGGAGGAGTGGACAGCAGCCTTTTGTTAAAAGTTGCCTGTGGGCTGGCACAACAAAAGCAGCAAAAAGTATATGCCGTTTTTTTTGATACATTTCTTCATGCCAAAGGAGATGTTTCACAAGCCCAGCTTGTGGCAGAGGAATGCGGCGCTGTTTTTTCTGTGATGCCTGTCAATGAGCTGGAAAATCCTCTTTTGCAAAACAATCCAAGGGACAGATGCTATCAATGCAAAAAATATTTGTTTACAAAGCTTTTAGCATTTGCAAAGCAGCAGCATTGTTCCTATGTATTGGATGGTACAAATGAAGATGACCTCCATGTCTACCGTCCCGGTTTAAAGGCATTGGAGGAGCTGCACATCATCAGCCCTTTTGCAAAGCTGCATATTACCAAAAAACAAGTGCGTATTCTGGCAAAAGAGCTGGGGCTTTCTGTTGCTTCCCGTCCATCCAACTCCTGTCTGGCCACCCGTTTGGCCTATGGCATGGCCTTAGAGCCGGCCTTGCTTTCCAAAATCGAACAAGGAGAGCTTTTTTTGGAACAGCTTGGCTTTCAACAAATTCGCTTACGTGTACATGGAGATATACTGCGCATTGAAATTTCACCGGAACAAATGCCTCTTTTTGCAGAAAAAATCACACAACTGCGTGATTATTTTCAAAATTTCGGCTTCAAACATATTACAGTTGATTTATTTGGCTTTCGTTCCGGCACAATGGATTTATAAGGAGCTGTAATGATGCAGGAATTAAAAACAATATTGGAACAGTTAAAAACAGGCTCCCTCTCCATAGAGGAAGCACAAAATGCAATACAAGCCCTGCCTTTGAAAAACAAAATGGATTTTGCCACAATCGACTGGCAACGTTCTGCCCGCAGGGATTATGGAGAAGTGATTTTTTGCAATGGCAAAAAAACACAGCATTTACTTTCTATTTTTGAGGCCTTTGCAGAAAAAAAACAGAATGTCATAGGCACAAGGGCCTCTGCAAAGCAATTTTCTGTGATACAAAAAAGCATTCCACAGGCTGAATATGACCCCCTTTCTCAAATCATAAATGTGACATTTACTCCTGTTGAAAAAAAAGGATTGGTAGCAGTCTGCACAGGCGGCACATCTGATGTGTCTGTGGCGGAAGAAGCAGCACAAACCGCAGAATTTCACGGCAGTCATGTCTTAAGAATTTATGATGTGGGCATTGCCGGTATACACAGGCTTTTTGCCCGTTTAGACGAAATCCGCTCTGCCAACTGCATTGTTGCTGTGGCAGGCATGGAAGGTGCTTTGGGCGGTGTCATCACAGGCCTTGTCAACAAGCCTGTCATTGCCGTTCCCACATCGGTAGGATACGGCACAGCATTCCATGGCGTATCTGCTCTTTTAACCATGCTCAACTCCTGTGCAGAAGGCATGGCTGTTGTCAATATTGATAACGGCTTTGGTGCCGGCTATATGGCTTCACAAATCAATCGTTTGATTTGTGCAAAATCATAATAAAAAAGCATTGGCTTTTGTGCCATGCCGGCAAAATGACAGTAGTAGCTGCATCCTGTGGATATAAAGCGGTGCATGGACAAAAATCCATATGCCGCTTTCTTTTTGTCTCTTTTCTTCTTTATAGACACATCACTGTTTTTTTGTTATCATAAAAATAAAGCTTTTGTCATTTTTTCAAAAATCTCAAAAAACATAAAAAAAGCATTCTCATACTTCCTTGCTGTGCCATATGTAATGAAAAAAAGCACATGATGCAAATGATATCCTTTTTTATATAACAGTTAAAATGACCATTTTGAAAATAAAGCTGCTGCAAAAAACAGAGTATATCATCTATATTTTATATTGTTTGCTTTTCATCCCTATTGCCAGCGATTGTTTTTTTGTGTAAATGAAAATTGGTACAGTCTTCTACACAAAATCTATTATAAAGTTATCAGAAAATCAACTGCCGGCATTTCATTGCCATTTTGATACCAAATAACCAAAAATAAAACGCTCAAGGGTATTTGGTTTTTATCAAAATTCTGCCAGTAATGCAATGTTTATGCCTTTATCAACCAAAAGTATTTCAAATTGGCACAGTATAACTCCAATTTTATTTTATATATTGGGGCCAGCAAAGCAGCAATGGCACAAAAATAAAATACTTCTTTTTTCATAATCTGCAAACAGAAAGTCATTTTCAATTTATCCATACAAAACACATTTTTTTGTTTTTTGATTGTGTTACAGGAACATGAAAAATGATATGGTGTTGTTAAAAAATATAACAATAGAACTGATGTCACTTTCAGTGAAAGAAACCAAATATCTCCCCTTTTACAATCTATGGGCAGAGAACTGCTTTTGGCTGTAAAATCAATGTTTCATAGCTTACTTTTTCATACTAAATTAACAGAATCCGTTTTTTAGGAGGTGTATTTTATGTTTTCCATAGCGTCTTCTCCTGATTTATATCAAAAGCTTCCCACCCTGACCATAGAAGGGCGTGGAAAAATCTATTATATAAACAAATATGAATCCCCCTATCTGGCAATAGAAATTGCCCCTCAAACATGGAATCCTTTTAACACAGAATGTTTTTTTCACCATTATTTTTGCATTGGAAATGGAAAAGAGGTATATTTTGTCAATTTATATACACAAGAAATGAATGTACTTTCATGCGATATGTATTTTGGCTATTTTTATAAAAATAAAAATAAATTATATGTGGCGTCAAATTCACAGCTGTTTTGTTTTTCCTCCAACTGCCAGCTGCTTTGGGAATCGGAAAAAATCGCAATAGATGGTGTGATAGTCAATGCATTTTTATCTGATTGCATTATCGTATCTTGTGAGATAGACCCACCTAATCATTGGATAGAATATCAGCTTTCCATTTACACCGGAGCAGTTTTGTATTAAATTTTTATGCCATACTTTTTTATATCAAACACAAAACCATAAATGCCTTATTTTCATGAAAAAAATAATGTATATGTCATTTTGTACAAGCAGCTTTTCAAAACCAACTTGGCAAGCTTTTGGTTTCATACAGACAGAAATATCCTCTTCAAAATTCTTTTTCCATTTTCATTACTGGCTATCTCATTTCCTGTCCTTATCAGAGGAATAAAATGGGAAATAAAAATCACAACCATGCCCAAAAGAATCAGCATATCAATAAGCCGGTGCCAAAATGACACTGGCTTTCCATTCCTGCAAGCCCTATGGCATGATTCTCCGCTGCCCTTAAAAGAATTTTGCTATTTTTTGTTAATTCCTTTACATTCTATTTCATATCGCTTTTTCTGTTCTCTTGTGTATTTTTATATTGTCGCTGCATTCCATCTCATTGTACTGACATCATATACTGTTTTCAAATTAGTATACTGATGAAATACCATCACTGCACTTTTTCCTTTTACTCTTCCAAAAATCCTGATGTGTTTGATATCTCTGCAAATATACTATATCCCTTTATGCTTTTTATTCCTTTGTTTGCATAACGCCTTTATTATTTTTTGAAGCTCTTTTTATACTATCCTTTTTCACTTCTATATTTGGGTGTAAATAGGCCATGATACTTGCATACCCATTTTGTATGGGACAAACCATTTGCCATAAAGCATGATTTTTTGTTGTATCCATTTGGCCCTGCACCTTTCTATTTTACAACAATACTCCATAGCTTAGGCTTGAGGAAGCGGTTATGAAAAACTGCTTTATAACTAAAATAACAAAATAAAACGGCAATGGCCCCTCAAGGTCATGCCGTTTCCAAAAAATATATGACTTTGTTTTATCCCCACTTTCTTTTTCATATATTGCTGTTTTACAAAAAAAACATCAGACAGCTCCAAAATTTCTTTTTGATTTTACAAACATTCTATTTATAATATTCTTTTAACATCAATACAATTTTCCATAATCAAGCCTTTACCATTGATTTCATTTTTATTTTCTATTTCTCAAAACAACACAGCCTTTGGGCAGCACATTATCATACAGCCCTTATTTCTTTTTTACCATAATATATACAGCATGGCAAAGGCAAATCCTGCTCCAAAAAAGACCAAGCTTTTGGACAAATTGTCTTTGAATATTTTTTTTCCTGCTTTTTCATAAACAGAAAAATAAGAATCCTCTTTTGGTATTACCTTTCCCATTTTGTTGTTGAATATCACCAGTTCACAAAGCACAATCAATCCATCTGTGACCGAAGCCAGCACTCTGGCAATGAATGCTCCCAAAAACGGAAGCAACTCCAACACAACAGGCTCATAAATTTGTTTTTGTATGCTCCATTGATTGGGCCATCTGTCTATGTAAACACTGCCTTGGTCTGTTTTTTTCACCAAAGCCGTTCTGATAAACACAACATAAATAATGGCTCCTATGGCTGCCGATATCAATGCTCCTTTTAAATTGACAAAAGAAAAATATGCTATGCTGTGGGCTGGAGGATGTCCATATACAAATCCTCTGCTCCACTTTGCAATGATATCCTGTGTCAAATGGGGAAACATTCCAAACAATGGCGGCAGCACTGCACAAAGGCATAATACTGCTTTTAAAAAGCTGCTGCTGTGTTTTGGGCAATATCGTTCCGGTTTTTCCACAAAAATTGCTACAAACAATTTTGTCATATAAGCCACTGTCAATCCGCCGCCAACCAAAAACAAATATTCTATGGTCTGCATTTCTACAATGCTTTTTGCTGACTGCTCCAAAAATACAATTTCCTCCACAATGCTTTCATGTATCAATGTTTTGCTGATATAACCGTTAAAAAGAGGAATGCCCATAACCCCTAATGCCCCTGTCAAAAAAATCAGCATCAAAAAAGGGTTTCCCCTTCCACAGCCTTTGATATGGTTTAAATCAAAGCTTTTTGTGTTGAAAAACACAATGCCTGCTGTCAAAAACAGTATCAGCTTTACAATGGTATGATTGAGCATATGCAATATACTGCCGTCCACTGCCAAAGCATTATGCTCTCCCAAAACGCCCTGCATACCAATGCCCACCAATATAAAGCCTATTTGTGACATAGAAGAGCAAGCCAATGTTTTTTTCAAATCTATGGAAAATATGGCCAGTATGCCTCCGCAAAGCAATGTAAAAATACCAAAATACACCAGCATCATGCCCCATGCTTCATCATGCAAAAACAGTATGCCGCTTAGCACCAATATGCCATAAATACCTGTTTTGGAAAGCACACAGCTTAACAACGCTGTGGCTGTCACAGGGGCCTGGCCATAGGCTTCTATCAGCCAAGTATGTACCAAAAACATACCTGCCTTTGCTCCAAAGCCAAACAATATCAAAAAACCTGTGATATATGCCATATTTTTGTTTTCCAAATGAAGCAATGCTTCCTTCAGCTCTGAAAATGCCAATGTGCCTGTGGTGCCATAAAGCAAAAAAATACCGGTCAGCGTAACCAGCCCCCCTATGACAGCAAATGCCAGGTAAGTATGGGCCGCATACCTATTTTCTTTTGTATTGCTATGTAAAATCAGCACAAAAGAAGTAAAAGACATCACCTCAAAAAACAAAAATGTGGTGTACAAATCTGCCGACAAAAATACTCCCATCACTGCTCCCAGTGTCATCATCATAAAAAAGTAATATCTGTTTACATTGGGATGCTCCTTTAAATAGATTTTGGAAACAACAGTGGTAATCAGCCACACAAAAGCTGTCATTACAGCCAAAATACGGTGAAGCCCTTCCCACGAAAATGAAATGGAAAGTGCGGCAAAGCCTTTTAGTACAAACTGGTATTCTCCTTTCAAAAAAAGTGTAACTAATAATATGATTGCTGTAACAATCCACAAAAAATAATCTCTTATACTTTCTTTTTTATGTCCCACAGCATATCCTGCTCCGGCGCAGACCATGGGAAAAAACACCAAAAACGGCAATATCAATGTTTGCATATACACTTTCCCCCCTTTAGAGCATTCCCTGTGCAACATAGTTCAAAAATTCTATAAAAGGCTTTGGATATACCCCCATTATGATGGAGATTACACTCAACACCAGCAGAGGACTCTTCATCAGCCAATTTGGGTCAGAGGCTTTTTTGTCATAATCCGGAGGGTATTCCCTTTTGCTGGGAAAATAGGCTCTTACCACCAGTGCAAATAAATACAGTGTGGTCAGCAATGCAGAAATAACCAATGCTCCAATGCCAATATATGAAAAATAATTTCCCGTTTCCACTGCCGCCGTTGCCAATGCCCATTTGCTGTGAAAGCCTGCAAAGGGTGGTATCCCTGCCATACCCATTGATACAACTGTCATAGCAAAAAATACAACAGGCATTTTTTTTCCAAAGCCTTCCACCTCATATTCATATTCTCTGTGACTTTGATATAATATGGCTCCTGCACAAAAAAACAATGTTATTTTCAGTACCCCATGATAAATCATATGCAAAAGACCTGCTCCCAGTCCCGAGGGCGTCATCAAAGCAATGCCAAATAATATGTATGACAAATTGCTTATGGTAGAATAGCCGTATCTTCTTTTGATATGGGGTGTCCGCAATGCTGCCGCAGAGCCAAACACAATGGTCAGCGCCGTCACAGTCAATATGACATTTTGCACCCATGTTCCCTGCAAAAATGCCGTTCCAAAATTATAATAGGTCAATCGTACAATAGCAAAAATACCTGCTTTGACCACAGCCACTGCATGAAGCAATGCAGTGACAGGTGTTGGAGCCACAGAGGCTGTGGGCAGCCAATGATAAAAAGGGAAAATGGCTGCTTTGACACCAAAGCCAAAAAATGCCAGCAAATACACCACATGAAGCATACTTTCATCCTCTTTTGCCAAAGCTGTGTCTAATATACCTCCCATTACAAAATCCATGGAGGTGCCATAAATTGCCAAAAATACAAGCCCTATAAATGCCAATGAAGCCCCTGCCATCATATATATCAAATAAATTCTGCCGGAATGTCTTGTTTTGTCATTATCTCCATGCATAACAAGAGGCAGTGTGCTTAATGTCAAAAATTCATAAAATAAATATAACGTCAGCATATTTTCCGAAAAAGCAATTCCTGTCACAACACCAAATGTTATCATAAAAAAGGAAAAAAACTGTCTTTCTCTTCCTTCATGCTTCATATATTCAAAGGCATAAAATGTTGTAATAACCCACAGTATGCTGACCATTGTGCCAAAAACCATAGATAAGCCGTCCACATGAAATTTTAAAGAAAGCTTTTCATTAAATTCATAAAGCACAAATGTTTCATTGGTTCCCCAATATAACACCGCCAAAACAAATACTGCATTGGCTGTTACACAAATGGCTGCATAACGCTGTCTTTTTTTTCTCTCCTCCATACTTTTTAAAAACAGCAATGCTCCTCCTGCCACAATGGGAAAAAGAATGGGCAAAAGAAGCAGTGCTTTTTGTTGCAGTATAAATTGCATATTCTTTTTCCCTCCTTACACAAAAGCAAACAGTGTGTTTGAAATTTTTGTAATGCTGTCAAGCAATCCACCGGGAAACATTCCCAGCACCATAACCAATATGGAAAGCACACAAAGAGGTGCCGTCATCAAAAAACAAGGCTCTTTTTTTTCAAATTCACTTTGTTTTGTAAAAAAGCCCTTCGATACAATGGGCAAAAGATAGCCTGCTGTCAAAAGGGCGCTCACCATCAGCACAACAGTGCCTATCAGCCCCAAAAGAAAAAGCTCCCCTGCCAAGGCTCCCTCTGCCAAAAACCATTTGCTTATAAATCCGCCGGCAGGAGGAATGCCTATCAAAGAAAGGGCAGCCATTGTAAAGCAAAGCATCACAATGGGCATTTCTTTTCCAATGCCTTTTAGCTGAGAAACGGCCTCCTTGCCTGTTTTATAAATGACAGCTCCTGCTGTAAAAAACAATATATTTTTTGAAATGGCATGAAATACAATTTGCAGCAATGCTCCGCAAAATCCCACAGGAGAAAAAAGCATCAGTCCAAACAATACATAACAAACCTGACTGACTGTGGAATAGGCAAAGCGTTTTTTGAGTAATTTCTCTTTATATGCCAGCATAGACCCCATAAAAATCGTAAAAATACAAAAGCACAATATCACTTGCTGTGTCCATGTTCCTTTTATAAACTCTGCTCCAAACAAATAATATCCAACTCTTATAATTGCCAATACCCCCGCCTTTGTAATCACACCGGAAAGCACTGCACTTGCCGGAGAAGGCGCCACAGGGTGGGCTGTGGGCAGCCAGCCATGCAAAGGCCACATACCTGCTTTGCAGCCAAAGCCTATCATCATCAGCAAAAATACAATCAACAGCAATGTTTCATTGCCTGCCGCACTTTCCATTGCCAATGTACCCCCTGGCACAAAAGCAGTCTCTTTGCAATATTGGCTTAAAAAGAAAAATCCTGCCAAGCCCAATCCTGCACCAAATATGGAATATCCCAAATATTTATATCCTGCCTGCATAGCCTGTGCTGTACCGCTGTGTATCACAAGAGGCAGTGTCAAAAGTGTCATCATTTCATAAAATAAATACATTGTCATAAAATTGCCGGAAAAAGACAGACCCATCAAAGCCCCCAATGTCATCATAAAAAAACAAAAAAATCGCTTTGTATTTTTTTCATGCTTCATATATTCCAAAGAAAATACACTGGCAAAAAGCCATATGCCGCTGATTAAGCAGGCAAAAAAACAAGATATCCCATCTGTTTGCAGCATAATATTGATGTTTTTGTCTATCTGCCAAAATTGCAGGGATGCTTTATTGGTAATACATATCCATATCACACTGCTTATTTCTATGAGCATACTGACAAAAATATAAATTTGCTGCTGCTTCTCCTTTTTCAAAAACAAAAAAATCATCGCCGCTGCCATAGGAAATAGTACCGGAAACAACAGCCATTTGTTGCCAACCACACACATCACCTCTTTTTATGATTCTAATAACTGTATTCCTATCTCAATCATATCAATAATGGGGGCATAATAAATGCCCAGCACCACATTCAGCACAATAAAAATCCCTATGGCATACTGCATTGCTCTTGAAGGCTTTGGTATCTTTGCCTTTTTATCCACAGGAGACCATATGGCAATGGCAGAAGGGATAAAATACATGGCATTTAATATCATACTGATGGCCAATGTCAAAAGTGTAATCACCATTTTTTGAGGAGAATAGATTGTGGCTGTGGCAAAATACAGCTTGGATATAAAACCGGCTGTCAGCGGAATGCCTATCATAGAAAGTCCGCCTACTGTAAATCCAATGCCGGCCACCAGATTTCTGTGTCCTGCGCCTCTGAGGCTGTTTATGCCCACATTGCCCTCTGAGGCTTCTATCAATCCTCCTGCACAAATGCAAAGCATGGCTTTTGTAATTGCATGGGCAAGAATATGAAAACAAGCCGCCACCATGCCTTCATGGTTGCCCAAGCCCAATCCCATATAAATATAGCCGATTTGTGCTGCTGAGGAATAAGCAAGCATATGCTTTATGCGCCTTTCCTTTAATGCACTAATAGAGCCCACTACCATTCCCATAAGACCAAATACAAACAATACATTTGTAATTTTCAGGCTTCTGATTAAATCAATGGTAAAAACACAATAAAACATTTTGATATTTAAAAATATAAAGCTTTTTAAAACAAGTCCGGAAAGAATGCCGCTGGAGGCAGGCGTCGCCACAGAATGGGCGCTGACAAGCATAAAATGAAATGGAAATACAGCGCTTTTTACAGAAATGCCAATGATAATCATACCAATGACCACAGCAAATACAAATGCATATTCTCCTGTCTGTACCAAATCTAATATTGCCTGCTGTATGTTTTCCATCAAAAGATGTCCTGTAATGCTGTATAACAAAGAAATACCAATCAAAAAAAGACCGGAGCCTAAAAGGCATATCACTAAATAATGAAGCGTTGCCACAATGCTTTCTCCGCTGCCCTTTGCCATAATGATGGCACAAAAAGCAATGGTATTGATTTCTAAAAATACATAGGCTGTAAAAATGTCATTTGTATAAATCAATGTCAGCATAGAGCCTAAAAGCAAATATATCATTGTAAAATATAAATTTTGTTTTCCCGGCAGCACATCCTTTTGCAAAAATCTGGAGCCGCCTGTCAGTGTCAATGCCATCACAAGGCAAAAGCAAAGTGCCAGCAATGCTTCCAAGGGGCCTGCCCGCAGCTCATTGCCCCAAGGCGCCGGAAAACGTCCCATCATAAATGTAAAGCTTTCTTCTCTTTGCCAAAGATGTACCAAAAGCACTGCGGATAATATACCAATCACTGTGACAATGACCAAATTCACTTTTTGTGCTGTTTTTCCATTGCCTAAAACAGGAGTGACAATTCCTCCAAATATGGCTAAAAAAATGCTGAAAAAGGGAATATTCTGTATGTAATTGACTGCTGTCATACCTTTTCCTCCTTTTTGGCCTTTTTCATAATTTCATCCAAATCCAAAGAACCATAATGCTTATAAAGCCTTTGAACCAATGCCAGAGAAAATGCTGTTACACTGACAGAAACTACAATGCCTGTCAGCACAAGTCCGCTGGGTACAGGATTGATGTAGTCCTCCACACGGGCCGCAGTGCCTTGTGCAATGATGGGCGCCGCTCTTGCGGTAATATAGCCCTTTGCCGCCAAAAACAAATAAACGGCTGTATCCATAATGTTTAAACCAATAAATTTTTTTATCAAATTTTTGGCAAGCAGTAAATTCATAAATCCAATTCCAAACAATATCACTGCTGCCGCTTCATAATAATTGGTCATCAAATTTGACATTATATATCTCCTTTTGTAAATAATGCATAAAATCCATAAACCGTACACATCACAATCATGCCCACACAAATGTTCAAGGGCAGTATCAATCCGCCGCTTAGCAAATCCCAGCCTGTTCCCTTTGGTATCACATCAGGCAAATGGTTTGCTCCTGCAAAAAAAGAATATCCCTTTAAAATACCATATGCCAAAAGACTAATGACATTGATGCGCAAAAATGTTTTATATGTAAAAAATCTCTGTACACTTTTTTGTCCATTGACACAAGCATATAATATGAGTCCTGCCCCCATAATGGCGCCACCGGAAAAACCTCCTCCCGGAGAGATATGTCCGTTTAATATGACATAACAGCCAAAAAGAAATAAAAGGGGTGTCAAAATATTGGCAACTTTTTTTAATATGACATTTTCTTCCTCCTGGTCAAATGCTTTTTCTTCTTCGGTTTCTTCTGCGGCATCTTTTTTTAAAAGCATCACAACACAAATGACAGCCAAAAACAATATGCAGCTTTCTCCAAATGTATCAAATGCTCTGTATTCCAGTATCATAGCTGTGACAATGTTGCTGGCGCCTGTTTCCTCTACACCGGATTCTATGTAACGCTCCACCACTTCATTGGAAGCAGGGTTTGTGCTTCCACCAAAATAAGGCAGTGTGGAAACTGTGTGCAGCAGTATGCCAATAAACACCATACAAGCAAATGTACACATGATTAAATGGAGGGCTGTTTTTTTCCTTCGGCTCCAAATATATTTTCGAATTAATATGATTAGCTTCTTTTTGTTTATTTTTTGAAGAGAAATCTTTTTTGGCCTTTCAATGGCTTCCTCTCCATTGACCCAGTCTACAAAATGCTGCCATTTTGATTTCTCTTTTTTTTCATTTATCATCTGTACCCTTTATTTCATTTACTTTTTTCAGTGTGAGGAAGAATAAAATAGTAGTGACGCCTGTACCTACTGCCGCTTCTGTAATGGCTAAATCAGGAGCCTGCAAAAATATCCAAATAATAGAAAGCACCACACTGTATGCTGTAAATAAAATAACAGCACGGAGCAGCCTTTTTGTAATAGAAACCAATATGGCACAAACAATCAAAAATAAAAGCAGTAAATTTTCTATCAGCATATTACTTTTCTTTCATCCTTTCTTTTAAATTTAAATTAGTCAGCACCTCTGCTTTTGCAATCAAATGATTGCTGACAGGACTGGTCAGCCAAAAAAATACCACCACCAAAAACAGCTTTAATATATGAAACAGATTCAGTCCCATTATCATCAGCCCAATCATCAAAAATGCCGTGCCCAATGTGTCAATCAACGCCAATGTATGCATTCGGTTTAAAGTATATTTTAAACGATATAGTCCTAACACAGATACTCCCATTACAAACATACTGGCTATCAAAAAAATACTTCCTATGATTTCTCTAATCATGCTTTTGCTGCTCCTTTCTTTTTTGATAAAAAAAATCTCCCTTGTGATATAACGTAACAATGCGGCAAAGCACTACAATCGCCAAAAAACTCAGCATAGAATAAACCAGTGCAATATCCATCAAAAATGCTTCCCTCAAATATACAGAAAGAATGCATATAAAGCTGAATGTCAATGTTGCAATCATGTTGATACAAATCAGCCTGTCTGTATATCTTGGTCCCTTCAATGCTTTATACAAACAAAAAAACATGAGTATGGCAATAAAAATCATACAGCCAAACAGCACCATATCCAAAAGGCTTCCATTTTCTTTCATATTTTTTCGTCCCCCTCCATTTTTTTCAACGCTTGGGCAAATGCACTGTTTTCAACACTATCCTTCCAGCGATGGTCCAGCACATGTACCGTAAGCACCTCTCCCTCCAATTCCACTGTCACTGTTCCGGGTATTAATGTGATGGAATTTGCCAATACCACTCTCAGCATTTCACTTTTTAAATTGGAGCGAAAACACATAAAACAAGGATGCCAGCTTTCCATGTTGGGGGTCAACACCAGCTTTATCACAGCAACATTTGATTTTACAATTTCAATCAGCAATATCAATATATACTGCACCAGCTCAAAAACACGTGTCAGAATGCTTTTTTTGCTCCATTGTATATCAATATATTTTTTTGTAAAACCATAAATGCCTCCGCAAACTAACATTCCCGCAACCAATAATTGCATACTGACGCTGCCGTTTAATATAAACCACAAAAACAGCATAACAAAAAATAACATTTCTTTCCTCCTTTCTGCTCAATGACTTTGTTATTTTAATAGGAAACAGAAAGCTATGCACATGGATTCTGCAAATAAAATCAGCTCTCTGCATTTCTCATTTGCAAGCCAAAGCAAGGGATTTTGAAGGGAAAACTGCATTTTTTCTCTCATGGAAGCTTTGAGGACATTGACAGCTCCCTCACGGCATTTTTATGCCAATTCCCTGCTTCATACTTACAATATCCTATCCTTTTTCATAATAAACACATCTATCATAATATGCTTTCCTTTCCTATTTCTGCTTTTTATTGCTTTGCCATACAATCATAAATACATAAATATTCATTTTTTATCCAAAGCTTATTTTTTAACACTTTCTTAACCCTATTTGGCCTCCAAGCCATTTTTAAAATACAAACAGCATTGGTCTAAATATCATAAGCATAGAAAAAAAATTTCTATTTTTGTTCATTTTTTTGAAAAAAGAGCATAAAAAGCATTAAATTTTTTTATTATTTTGTCATATCATACAAACAAAACCTATTTTTGATATAAAAAAAGGTACAATGAAGCTATGTTCACTGCACCAATTATCATTTTGTGTTTCTTTATTTTATTCTTACTTGCAGATAAATGGCTGCAACTTTATATGAAAATCATCATAATTATTATATATAAACTATGCTTTATATTATGTATGATATTCTAAAAAAAGTCAATATATTTCAGTCACTTTTTTTCATTTTATGCAAAAAAATGTATATCAGCTTTGCTTTTGTTTTGTCATAGCTGAATAAACAGGCAATCCAATGATTGTAATTACAATACTTGCAATAGAACGTATTCTGTTATCTGTTGAAAGCACCTCCACAATCTGTCCCTGTCCCAAATTGCCTAAAGACTCTGAAAGTGTGACAGCATCGCAAATCAAAAGCTGATTGAATATAACATACGCACCACTGACAATGGCAATGATGGGTATAATGGGATAAAGAGGCACTTTGTATGTTCTTGGCACATCCGCCCATGTTTTTCTCAGCTTCATAACACCGATAAATGTTAATGTATAAAATATCCAGCAAGCAAATACAGCCAAGTCTGTCAAAAGATTAAACTGTCCAGTCAAAGAATAAATACAGCCCAAGCCACCTACCAATATAATAGAGTTCATAGGCACCTGTGCTCCGTTTAATTTGGAAAATACATTGCTAAAGGGCAGTGTTTTTTCTGCTGCCAAAGAATATGCCACACGAGAACCGGCCAATACAAATCCATTGCAGGCTCCAAACACAGAAATCATAATACCCACAGCAATGATTTTGCCGCCTACTTCACCAAAAATTACAGTGGCCACATCCGATGCCGGTGTTGCTGTTGCTGCCAATGTGCCGGCAGGCAATACCCAAAGATAGGCTAAATTGATAATGAAATAAACCGCCATAATCATAGATACACCGCCTACAATGGCAATGGGAAGGTCCTTTCCGGGGTTTTTCATTTCTCCGGCAATGGCACCCACATTTGTCCACCCTTCAAAAGCAAACAATACGGCCAAAAGCAATGAGCTTAATGCATTCATGGCATTCACACCCTCTCCTACCATAGGGCTGAAAATGGGATTATCTCCAGAACCTTTTATAAATCCAAATATCATAAGCACCACCAATGGTACCAGCTTACAGACAGTAGATACAATCTGTACTGCACCGCCCACTGCTGAACCAAGTGCATTAAAAATAATAACAACAATGATACAGCCAATGGCAATGGCAGGTGTTAAAGAAGGATTTTGTGTAAACACCTCAACCTGCTGTGCAAAAGCAACGGCAAGGGCTGCAATCATAGCTGGATAAAAAAGCACTGTCTGCATCCAGCCTGTCAAATATCCTACCTTTTTTCCAAAAATTTCTTCCAAATAAGCCACCATTCCCCCTGTTTTAGGTATCAATATGGCCACCTCTGCAAATGTAAGGGCTGCTGCAATACTTGCCAAGCCGCCCACAATCCAAGCAATCATACCAAGTCCTGGTGCTCCCCCTGTTGTTGTAAATATGGACTGGGGTTTAAAAAACACTCCCGAACCAATTACACAACCTACTACCGTAGCCAATGCCGTAGACATACCCAGTGTTTTTTTCATTTGTTCTCCACTGTTATTTGACATACAAATACCTCCTTATTGTAAGTATGAAATGATATGGGTGCCTTTGCTGTAATTTATGTTATGATTCCTAAAAAAGCAATATAAAAAAGCATACAGGCACACAAAAAAAACTTGCCTATATGCCTCTGTATTTTTACCTGAAAGTATGACCTCTACGGTGATTCTATGAAAAAGAATACTTTCCAGAGTACCATCCACAACAGGTCTTTTTGCCTGAAAGATTCTCCTAAACTCGGCAATTTAGGGTTGCTTCATCGGCTTTCTTTTTCACAGCAATTTGCTGCTGAGCAGAAATCTTCCCATTGCTTCTTCTGGTTACATAATTGATTACGTTGTTTCATTATATAATTGCTGCAAAAATTTGTCAATCATTTTTTGACATAAATCCAATACTTTTTTTGCAGTTTTCATAAATAAAATTTTATATTTTGATTTTATATTTTCATTATTGTGGCAATTCTTTTTTTATAGCCGTCATTTTAATATAAAATATACAAAACCAATTCTGTACATTGATATAGAATTGAATATTTCTAAAATCTATGTTATGATGATAGCTGTTATATTTTGTTCCAAAAAAGAAATTTTTGTAAAGAAAAGGGGGATTATTTTGGAATCAATCAATGTAGGATTTTTATCTGTCATACCGCCAATCATCGCCATTGGACTAGCCCTTGTGACAAAAGAAGTAATTTCATCTTTAATCATTGGTATTCTTTCCGGTACCTTTATTTATGCTATCCATACAACAAGCGGCATAGATATCATTGCCAAAACAGCAGATACCACCATGACGCTTATGGCAGGCAAATTGGCTGAAAACACTGCCATTGTATTATTTTTGGCAATGCTTGGAGCCCTTGTGGTCATCATCACAAAGGCAGGAGGCTCTCGAGCATACGGCGAATGGGCAAGCAGTAAAATCAACACCCGTACAGGTGCTTCTCTTGCCACCTGTGCATTGGGTGCTTTGATATTTATTGATGATTATTTTAACTGTCTGACTGTGGGTACTGTCATGAAGCCTGTTACAGACAAACAGCGTATTTCCCATGCAAAGCTGGCATATCTCATTGACGCCACTGCTGCACCGGTCTGTATCATTGCACCGGTGTCCTCCTGGGCCGCTTCTGTCATTTCCCAAATGGGAGATACAGGCTTAAACGGCATGGAATCCTTTATACAGTCTATTCCTTTTAATCTTTATGCCATTTTAACCATTATTATGATTATTATCATTTCTTGTTTGCAGCTGGATTTTGGTTCCATGGAAAAATTTGAATATCAGGCAAAAAAATATGGCAAGCTGGATTCTGACACCCTCAACAGCACAACAGGGGCAGATGAATTAAATCAGCTTCGCATTTCTCCAAAGGGAAAGGTATGGGATTTGATTATTCCCATTGCAGCACTGATTCTATTTTCCATTTTATCTATGCTGTATGTAGGCGGCTATTTTGAAGGCGGTATGTCCATTGCCGACGGCTTTGGAAACACCTCTGCCGGCCCTGCCCTTGCCATAAGCAGTTTTGCCTCTTTGGTTGTGGCATTTTTTCTGTTTGTGCCTCGCAAAATATTAAACTTCAGAGAATTTATGGACGGTATTGGCCAAGGCGTCAAGTCCATGGTGGGAGCCATCATTATTTTGACATTGGCTTGGACCATCAGCGGTGTTTGCCGTGATTTGCTCAGCACAGGAGAATATGTGGGAGATTTGGTTGCCCATTCCAATATGCCCACTATGTTTATTCCTGCCATCATATTTGTGGTAGCCGGTTTTCTTTCTTTTTCTATGGGAACCTCATGGGGTACATTTGGTATTTTAATTCCCATTATTGCAACTGTCTGCCAAAGAGTTGCTCCAGAGCTGACTATCATCTCTCTTGCAGCCACATTGGCCGGTTCTGTATTTGGCGACCATTGCTCTCCTATTTCAGACACCACCATACTTTCTTCCACAGGTGCCGGCTGTAATCATATTGACCACGTTTCTACACAGATTCCTTATGCCATATGTGTAGCGGTCTGCTGTATGGTGGGATATATTGTGGCAGGCTTTACAAAAAATCTCTTTTTCACATTAGGCACTTCCATTGTTTGCCTGTTAGCGGTGCTGATTGTATTGCACAAAATGGCAGTGGCAAAGGAAACGGCTGAAGAGGCCGAAAAATAAATGACAAAATAGCAGATACTGCTTTTATAGACTGCTTTAAGCTGTAAAAAAATGTAAGGGGATTTGGAAAACAAAGTGTTATCCAAATCTCCTTTAAAAATTTATTTTGCAATAAAAAAGGGGGATTCAATGCATCAAACTCCCTTTTTTTATTTGCCTGTAAAATGCTTTCATTTTTTAACAAGATATGGCCCTGTTCTATATCCTCCATACATTTTTTATAAATTGCTTAAAAATCATACAAAACCAATAAGCAATATTATATGGTTTTCTATATTGATTAAAACAGTGGTATCCATGGCCATAAAAACAAAATGTAATAGAATACATATGCCAATAAAAACATACAATTCCAGAGAATGCCTTTTTGAAAATAAACTGCTTTTGTGATGAGAATATTCCTTGAAGCATTTGAATGGCCTGCCAATTTCAAATCCATGATAACTATGTATTTAAAATTTTATGTCATCTGTTGTTTTCAATGGCTTTTTAAAGCATTTCCCCTTGGCAGCTGTGACATTTATATCATCACATTGTTTTCATGTTGATATAGAAAATAGTAAAAAGCATATTTTATACCAAAGCAGCTCCAAAAAAATATTGCTGTCAAAATAGCAGTATCATTTTATGTTCCATAAATACAGTTTCATTTTTACAGCAGCAAAAGTATGCAAGCTGTTAAACCATACGGGACACAAAGCATATGATAGCTGTATTCAGCTCTTTGGATTGCATATAAAATTATTTCTATACCATTTCTAAAAAAGAGGCTGCAAAATAAAATGTTTTTCTAAATCCATGGTCAAAAATTCACAGCTTATGCCTGTCCTCCATAAAATACACTTATGGGGAAATTTATCGGCAGTTTTCATAGGAAGGCATTTCATATTGCGGGATAAACAGCTGTGCAATGAATCCTATTTTGCTATATTTTATTTTTTAAAAGTAGATAATGCCCTGCTTTTTATACTATTTATAAAAACAAACATACATTTTTTAGGGGCTGCTTTTGACTGAGGCATCCGTCACTTTTATACGAATTTCATTCCTAGCATTTTCCACCAATATCATACTGTCATTTAAAATTACAGACAAAATGCTTTCACAAATATTTTTCAAACAACATTGTCATATCATTTTTTATGATTACAAAAAATCCCTTCGTTCTATTCTCCCTTTTTTAGGCATATCTTAAACAAATACCATATATACAGCTGCTTACAATGGAGTTTGAATGATATTGCGGCTTTTTTATAAAAAAAAGCAGTACATTGCACTGTATGCGGCTAAATCTATTTTCACCATAAAGCCTTTTACTTCATAATAAAAGCAACAGAATCACCATAAAAAAGAGGAGTTTTTTTATGAGCAAAAAAGCACTGATTACAGGCACACTCATATTAACATCTGCCAGCCTTATTACAAAATGTATTGGCTTTTTTTATCGTGTCTATATGGTAAATCTCATAGGCACAGAGGGTATGGGGCTTTATCAGCTGATTATGCCCATTTATATGCTGACATGGAGCATCACATCCTCCGGCTTTACCACAACCATATCCAAGCTGACAGCACAGGAAAAAGCCAAAAATCAAACAGGAAACATGGGCCGTATTTTAAAGCAATCTCTTTTTATGACATTGACAGTCAGTATGCTGTTGAGTGGTTTTTTGTTTTTTTATGCAGACTGGTTTGCTTTAAACATACTCAAAGAGCCCCGCACCGCTCTTTCCTTTCGCATTTTGGCCATAGCCATTCCTTTTATGTCCAGCGGCTCCTGTATCAGAGGATATTTTTTTGGTCTGCAAAATGCCCTTGTGCCTGCCTTTTCACAGGTGATAGAGCAAATCATACGTATCATAGCCATTTATTTCACAGCCTCCCTTTTGGTGCCCCTGGGGCTTTCCTATGCCTGTGTTTGTGCTGTCATTGGTATTGTTTTGGGTGAAATCATTTCTTTTTTGTTTGTTTTTTGCAATTACATCCATTTCAAAAGAAAAAAGAAATACATCAAAAAACCTACTCTTTCTTCTTTCAAAACACTGCATATGATTTGTGCCATGGCATTGCCCTTAACAGCCAGCCGTATGGTCAGTTCGCTGCTTTCTACCATAGAAAACATACTCATTCCTCAAAGGCTGCAGCTCTTTGGCCAAAGCAGTGCCGATGCCATAAGCACCTATGGAGAGCTGACCGGTATGGCAATGCCCTTAATCATGCTGCCATCTGCTTTTTTGACATCTGTTTCTGTATCTCTTGTGCCGGAAATTTCCCAGGCCTCCGCCGTAAAACAAAACAGCAAAATCGCCTCTACTGTTTCTGCCACACTTTTGTTTTCCTCCATATTGAGCATAGGCGCAGGCATTGTGTTTGCTGTATTTCCAAAGGAGGTCTGCTATATTGTATATGGTCACAGCGACTTGGGGGGCTTGCTTTTTTTGCTGGCTTTTATATGCCCTTTTCTATATATGCAAATGACATTGAATGGACTGTTAAACGGGCTTGGAGAGCATATATTTTTGTTTCAAAGCAATATACTTTCTTCCATTATCACAATAGGATTTATATATTTTTTGATTCCTGTTTATGGCATTTTTGCTTATTTGGGCGGCTGGTTTTTCAGTCTGCTCATTACAATGGGGCTTTCTCTTTATAAAATCGTTCACTGCACACAAATACATATTCCCCTTGGCAGCTGTTTTTTTAAGCCTCTTTTGGCAGGGCTGGCTTCGGGACTGACCATACGTTATGTGATACAAATCGGCTCACCATCCAAGGCATTTTTTCTGTTTTGCATTTGTTCCATGATGGCATTGTATTTTTTATGCTTATTTGCTTTAGGCTGTTTTAAAAAAGAAACCTCTATGCTATTGTTATATAGAAAAAAAGCTGCAAAATAAATTTGTGGCCAGGGTGTGGAAAAATTTACCCCCCCTGTGGTCAAAGACGCATTTCATGCAAGCCTTTGACCAGTAGACAGAGGTATAAAGCAGAAGCTCCATGGGCTAAAAGCCTTGAAATGCCTGCTTTTACTGGCCGGAAATAAATTCCCACTGGGGATTCCAGCTAAAAATCCCTTTCTTGCTCTTGAAAAAAATATAAAATCTAGTTTTTATACAGTTTGACCGCAAAATAAATTTGTGACTTCGATATATCGGCTTTTCTTGCAATGGCTTTTTTGATTTGGCATAGATAAATGAAGGAGCCGTTGCAAAATGAAATTGCAGCAGCACTTGCACAAAAAATTTTTAAAAATCATAGAAAACCGGCTGTTTTTTCCTCAAAAAGCAACCGGTTTTTGTACACCATTATTTCAAGAGGGCTATTTGGCAACAGCCCCCCTTTGTCTTGTTGGCAAAAGAGCCTTTCTACTGTTTTTCTCTTTTTTGATACCATTTTGCCGCCGTTTCAGGGGATACAGAATTGATATAGGTTTCTGTACCAAATTCAAAGCCTGCAAACCCGCCGATTCTTGGCAGTATTTGAATCATCCAATGAAATGCCTCCATCTGCTGCTGACAAGACTGCTTTCCGCTTTCCATAAAACAAATGTTATAGCTGATATCTTTTCTCAAAGCAGTGATGTCACACAGCAGCTCTTTGAGAAGCCCCGCCAGCTCCATAAAAAGCTCCTGTTCTGCTTGTGCAAAGGAAGGCATATGGCTTTTTGGCAGCACCCACACCTCATAGGAAAAACGAGAAGCATAAGGGGTTATAGCCAAAAAATGCTCCGTTTGTTTACAAACTCTTTTTTTTTGCTGTTGTTCCCATGCAATCATGTCACAAACAATGCATTTGTGTGTTTGGTCATAATATTGCTTTGCTGTTTTTTCATATTCCTGCTGTCTTTTGGAAACAGTGGGCAGTCCAATGAGCTGCCAATGAGAGTGCTTTATGGACATACCTGCATCTGCGCCTGCATTTTTAAAAATCTGTACCTGCTGTATATTTTCTTCCTCCAGCATAGAAAGAAATCTTTTTTGCAGTGTCAAAAGTACATTTTTCAAATGCTCCAATGAAAACGCATCTATGGTCTGGTCATGATAAGGGGTGTCCACAACCACCTCATGGCGTCCCACTGCCGGCTTGCTTTCATAGAATTCCTCTTTTTCCCCAGTTTGCTCCTGTTTTTGGGCCACAGCAGGAAAACGGTTTGGAAAAGCACGAATACTCCAGTTTTCTTTTCTGTCTTGGAATACAGGCAAAGTGGTTTGATGTTCATTTCCTCTGCAAAAAGGACAGTTCTTTTTTTCTGTTGTATTATAATCCATTTTTTTGACAAACTCATAAGGTCTGTTTTGGCGGTTTTCAGCATATAAAACCCATTCCCCTGTCAATTTGTTTTTTCGCAGTTCAGACATATATGCTTCCTCCTTTTTGATATGCTTTTATGATGCTGGCTCTTCATACAAAAACCATTCATTGATGTTATCATAAATGTTGCTTTCCAAGGGCTTTACCTCTCCATATACTCTGTCGGAGGAAAGCAGTACGCTGTTGCGAAAAGCAACGCTGATAAAGGGCAGCTCTTCTCCAATCTTTTTTTGCAAATTGCTGTAAGCCAATTTGATATCCTCTTCCTGTACACTGCCATAGGCTGCTTCCAGCAAAGCGTCCATATCGGCATTTTGATATCTCATGTAGTTTGTCTGACCAACCTGAGAGGAATGGAGCATAAAAGAATAGTCCGGCACCACAGAAAACTGCCAGCCTCCTACAAACAAATCAAATTCACCTGACTGCAGCTTCTGCACATAAACATCATAGGGCTGTCCGTCCAAATGCACCTCTGCACCAATACCTCTTAATTCATCTGCCAAGCGAATGGCAATTTGCTTTCTGATTTCATTTTCTGTGTTGTATAATATGGACATCTGAAAGGTTTCTGTCAATTCATTTGTGGTTCTGTCCAATATGGTGTCATCATTTGTATCTCTCCAGTTGGAAGCCTGTAAATAGGCCCTTGCCTGTTCTATGCTAAAGGGATATTCTGTTACATTTGGCTCATAAAACCAATAGTTGGGGTTGACAAAGCTTTCTGTGGCAGAGCCTCTTGATAAATATACATTTTCTAATATAGACTGCTTTGGCAATGCGCTGGCAATGGCCTTTCTCACATTGCTGTCCTGAAAAAGGCTTTTTGTAAAATTAAATCCTACAAAATCAAAATAATTTGTGGTATATTCATAATATTTTGTATTGCTTTCGTTGTCGGATTTTCCCATATCAGAAGCAGAAACCGCCAGCAAATCTGTCAGCCCCTGCTCAAAGGAATACAAATCCGTAGCTTCATCTGTGCTGAGTGTCACAACAATTTTGTCAATATGTGCCAATGTTCCAAAGCTGCTATTGCATCTGTTTAAAACCATTTCCTTTGCAGGAACATATTTTTCAAACTGGAAATAGCCGTTTCCCATAGGTATCATATCATTTTCAGACTGCTGCAAATTTCCGCTTCCATAATATGCCCTGCTGATAATGGGCATTTGCAGTGCATATAAATTTCCGCTGAAATTTTGGCGAAATGTAATATCCAGACTATAATTTCCCGTTTTTGTATAATTTGAAATATATGCCATACAATCCTTGTAAACAGCATTTTCACCGGCTCTGTCCAATGCCTGCAATGAAAATATCACATCATCTGCTGTCAGATTGGTGCCGTTTTGCCACATAATATCACTTCTCAAATTCATAGAAAGCACTGTGCCTGTTTCATCAAAGCTCCAGCTTTGGGCAATGGAGGGAGCAGGCTTATGATTCTGGTCCAATTTGATTAGGGGCATATAAATCAGCTTTAATATGGAGTCCACAGAGGCGTCCTCGTTTAAAATCGGGTTTAATGTCAGTGCATTTCTCATACAAAGATAAAGTGTTCCCCCCTCCTGCACAGCAATCTGCTGTGTTTGCTCAGGCTGATTTTGTGTTGCTGTTTGGCTTTGCTGCTGCTTTGGGGCAGCTTCTGTTTGTGCCTGCTGTGTGCTGCAGCCTGCCAATGCCAAAAGCAAGGCAAAGCAGACAGCCATTTTTTGTTTTTTCATCATTTCCTCCTTGCTTTATATACAACTGCTTTTATCATAAAAACAGAACTTTTTTGAAATACATAAGGCAATCCTCTGTTTTATGATGTATCTCATTTCTTTCATAAAACCGTTGAAAAATACATTTTATTTTTATAAAATCATACACAGCACCAAAACCTTTATGGTATATCATAAAGCCATTGATATATTTTTTGTGTAATTGTCACTTTTTTCACATATCTTTTTGTTTCACCAAAGGGAATTTCCTTCAATGTTTTTCCATCATCGCTGTAATGGCTGTCACAAAGCCATTTTGATACATTCCCACTGCCTGCATTATATGCCGCCAGTACAGTTTGTGTGTTTTCAAACTGATTGTGCAGCGTTTTTAAATACCAGCAGCCTATTTCAATATTAATTTCAGGTATAAAAAGCATCTCTTGGCTGTAATTTAAAATACCAAGGGCTTCTCCTGCCCAATTTCCTGTCATTTCTCCTATTTGCATCAATCCTTTGGCATTTTTGGAGGATACGGCGTCCTTTTCAAACCGGCTTTCTGTAAATATAACACCATATACCAAAGAAGGCGGCAGCTGATAGGCTGTGGCACACTGCTCTACAATATACTGATGCTTTCTTGGAAAAATATAAGGCAGTGCAATCCATCTGCAAACAAGTACCATGAGGGCAAAAAGAAGTGTTATTTTTGCAGCCTTTATGGAAAATCTCATAGCTTCTCTCCATTTTCTTTTAAAATTCTTGCTGAAAATACGGTTTCTAATTGTTTTTTCAAATGTTGTAAATCCTTGCTGTTATCCAGTATCAAATCAGCATATTGTTCATAAGCCTCCCAATTTTTTTGACAACCAATGCGATTTTTGGCCTCTTGGTATGTAATGCTGTCTCTTTGCATCACCCTTTTTGCCCTGACCTCCTCTTGCGCAAAAACGACCCAAACCTCATCACAGCGATTTTGCAAATTTGCCTCTATCAAAAGAGGGGCATCCAGCACAATAACAGTGCTTTCTGCCTTTTGTCTTTCCTGCTCAATTTGTCTGTCAATTTCTTGTATAATATATTTGTGGGTACAGCGGTTTAAAAACCCTCTTTTTTCTTCGTTGACAAAAACAATACTGCCCAGCTTTTTTCGCAGTATATTTCTGTTTTCGTCCAATATACTTTCTCCAAAATAGTTTACAATTTCTTCGTAGGCCGGCATTCCCTTTTTGATGATGTCATGGGCAATTTGGTCAGCGTCAATCACATAAGCTCCATTTTCTTTTAAATAGGTGCATACAACACTTTTTCCGCTTCCTGTTCCTCCTGTCAGTCCAATTATTTTCATTTTCTTCCCTTTCTTTATTTTACAAATTACTTTGTTTCAAACCAAGAATTTCCTTGATGTACCTCCACTACCATAGGCACATCCAAAGAAACGGCATTTTCCATGGTTTCTTTGAGTAAAAGTGCAGCCTGGGGCGCATCGTCTTTATGCACCTCCAAAAGCAGCTCATCATGCACCTGCAATATGAGCCTTGCTCTCAGCGTGGTTTTTTGCAGCTTTTGATAGACCTGTATCATGGCAATTTTGATGATGTCTGCCGCTGTGCCTTGTATGGGCATATTCATGGCAACTCTTTCTCCAAAGGACCTTTGGGCAAATGCTTTTGCCTGCAATTCCGGCATAGCCCGTCTTCTGTGAAAAAGTGTCTGCACATATCCATTTTTTTCTGCATCCTTTATGGTTTTTTCCATGTATTTTTTAATATTGGGATATTTTGTAAAATAGCCTGCAATATACCTTTCCGCTTCTTTTCTGGTAATATGCAAATCCTGACTTAAGCTGAATGCTCCAATGCCATATACAATGCCAAAATTAACTGCCTTTGCATTTCTTCTTTGCAGCGGCGTCACATCATCAAATGGCACATGAAACACCTGTGAAGCTGTCAGTGTGTGTATGTCTTGGTTGCTGCAAAATGCCTGTATCAATGTTTCATCCTGTGCAATGTGTGCCAACACTCTCAATTCAATTTGAGAATAATCTCCGTCTAAAAAGCAGTAATTTTCATTTGTAGGGATAAACACCTTTCTCAGTTCTCTGCCCAGCTCCAGTCGAATGGGAATGTTTTGCAAATTTGGCTCCGTAGAACTGATACGTCCTGTGGCGGTAATGGTCTGGTGAAATGTGGAATATATTTTTTGGCTTTGTGTATCCATGACTGCCAAAAGGCCGTCTACATAGGTGCTTTTCAGCTTTGTCAGCTGACGGTAGTGAAGTATTTTTTCTATAATGGGATGTTCGCCCTTCAGCTTTTCCAGCACATCTGCCGCAGTGGAATAGCCGGTTTTTGTTTTTTTCCCTCCCGGCAGGGCCATATATTTTTCGCTGAACAATATTTCTCCCAGCTGTTTGGGAGAATTGATGTTAAATTTTACACCTGCCATGGTATCAATTTCCAATGTGAGTGCATCAATGCTTTTTTGAAGAGTCTGGCCATATTCCTCCAATGCTTTTTTATCCACTTTTATGCCATATTTTTCCATGTCTGCAAGCACACGAATCAAAGGCAGCTCTATTTCAAAATAAAGCTGATGCTGTTGATTTTGCTCCAGCTTTTCAAGCATCACTGCCTTTGCTTCATAGGCCACCTCCGACTGTCTGGCAGCATAGCATACCCTCTGCTCCTTAGGCAAATCCCACCATGATTTTTTAGATTTTCCTTTTCCCAGCAGCTCTTCTTCAGAAGGGTACACTCTTTCCAAAAACTCTCCTGCAATATCATCATATTCATAGGAATCCCTTGTAGAATTGAGCAAATATGCCGCAATGGCTGTATCAAAACAAACATCGCTCAATGCGATATCATAGCTTCTTAACAGCTTGATATCTGATTTGGCATCATGGGCAATTTTGAAATACTCCGAGCTTTCCAAAAATTCCTTTGCGCAGCTTAAAAAAAGGGTCATCTCTGACTGTTCACATTCTAAATAAAAAACCGTTCCCTTTCCATCATATAAGCTCATGCCCAATATCATGCCATTTTCCTGCATAAAAGCATATGCAATTTCACTTTGCTTTTGCAGATTGTCAAACACCTGCCGCCACTGCTCTTCTGTGGTCAAGCATTGATAGTCTACATTTTGCTGCTGTTTTTCTTTTTTGGGAGCAAAACGGGGCAAAAAGCTTTTAAAATCTAAATTTTTCATCAATAGATATGCTTCTTGTGTAAACATATCTCCCACTGCCGCCTGCTCTTTGTGAAACTGCAAAGGCACATCCCTTACAATGGTGACAAGATATTTGCTAAGCTTTGCCTGCTGTTGAAATGCATTCAAATTTTCAGAGGCCTTTTTGGGCTTAATCTCCTGAAAGTGGGCAATGGCCGTTTCAATATCATTGTATTGCTGTATGATTTTTACAGCCGTTTTTTCTCCAATGCCCGGCACACCGGGTACATTGTCAGAAGCGTCCCCCATCAATGCCTTTACATCAATAAACTGCTTTGGTGTTACACCATATTTTTGCAAAACATCCTCTGCAAAATAATCTTCTATTTCTGTTTTGCCTCCCTTTGTTTTTGGTATGCGCACCTTCAGGGTATGGCTTGCCAGCTGAAGCAAATCTCTGTCACCGGAAACCACAATGGGCTTAAGCCCTTCCTCCTCTGCCATTTTGGAAAGCGTTCCCAATATATCATCTGCTTCAAAGCCTTCCATGGCATACTGGGGTATTCCCATTGCCTTTAGCACCTGTTTTAAAAGAGGCATTTGCTCCAAAAGCTCCTGAGGCATCCCCTTTCTTGTGCCTTTGTATTGCTCAAATACCTTGTGGCGGAATGTGGGAGCCTTTAAATCAAATGCAACTGCCAGATACTCCGGCTTTTCCTCCTCCAGCAGTTTAAAAAGTATGTTCAAAAAACCATATACTGCATTTGTATATTTTCCCTCTGCATTTGTCAAAAGAGGAACACCATAAAATGCTCTGTTGATTATGCTGTTTCCATCAATCATCATAAATTTTTCCATACATTACGCTCGCTTTCTTTTTTTGAAAATACGTCATTGCTTATTATACACTATTTTTTCAAAAAAAAATATGCCATTTCCTTAAAATGATAAAACAATGTTTTTCTTTTTTTGAAACCGTATGTCATAAAACAAAAATCAAATTTTGTCCCAATACAAATGCAAAAATATATTTCATCCATTAAAATCATTGCAAAATGACTATTTTTATTTTATAAAAGGCAATGAAAAGGCTGCTTTGCTCTACAATATATCTCAAGGCTTCTTTTGAGGACAATGTACCAAACTATATTACTATCATATGTTATAGTAATGATTTCAAAAACAATCCATAAACAGGAGGTATCTTTTTATGAAAAAAAGAAATTCTATATTGGCTCTTTTTTTAACAGGTGTGCTTTCTGTATCTGCTTTTGCAGGCTGCAGCCAAAAGCAAACGTCAGATTTAACACCGGTACGTTTAAATGAGGTAGTACATTCTGTTTTTTATGCTCCTCAGTATGTTGCCCAAGAGCTGGGCTTTTTTGAAGAAGAGGGACTTGATGTTTCTGTATCTGTGGGGCAGGGGGCAGACAAATCCATGACAGCCCTTCTTTCCGATTCTGCTGACATTGCTCTTTTGGGTACCGAAGCAGGCATATATGTTTACAATGAAGGAAAAGAAGACTATCCGCTTGCTTTTGCTCAGCTTACCCAAAGAGCAGGCAACTTTTTGGTTTCCCGCCAGGAGGAGCCAAATTTTCAATGGTCTGATTTAAAGGGAAAATCAGTCATTGGCGGCAGAATTGGAGGTATGCCGGAGCTGGTGCTGGAATATGTGCTAAAGCAAAACGGTATTGTGCCAAATGAAGATATGGAGCTGATTAACAACATTTCCTACACATCTACATCCGGTGCATTTGTGGGAGATATAGGAGATTATACCGTAGAATTTGAGCCTACTGCCACCGCACTGGAGCAGCAGGGCAATGGCTATATTGTGGCATCTCTTGGCACAGCCAGCGGATATGTGCCTTATACAGTTTATATGGCAACCAGCACTTATATGGAAGAAAATCCAGAAGTGATACAAAAATTTACAAATGCCATACAAAAAGGGCAAACATGGGTCCATGAACATACCTCTGAAGAAATTGCACAGGTGATATTGCCTCAATTTCCCGATTCGGATTTAGAAACACTCACCACCATCATTGAACGCTACAAACAGCAGGATACTTGGAAAGAAAACACATTGTTTGAGCCGGAAGGCTTTACACTGATACAGGATATTATGGAACAGGGAGGAGAGCTTTCTGCCCGTGTGCCTTATGAAGATATGATTGTAACAGAATTTTCCAAAAATGCCCTTGCCCAATAAAATACTTTTGATGCCTTGCAAAACAATGCAAGGCTTTTTTCATTGCTTGTCATATGAAATTCTTCAAAATATAGCTCCCTTTTTGTCAATCCATTTTAAACACATGATAAAAAAATAAGTGTTTTATAAACAGTTCATATTGCATTTTATTTTGCACATATACAGAAAACAATATGATTACACCGCAAATATACAATACATTTTTTCTAATAATACATACAACTGCAAAGGTCATGCCATGCTTTTCAGGCCTATGGCTGTACAAAAATTTGAAAGACCTTTATAAAATAACCCAGCCATTAAAAATAGATTATTCTATGCAATAAACAAAATCTCCTGAATCAAAAAAAGAAGCATAGCAATTATGATACATATGCAAAATTGTTTCAAAAAGTCAAATCAAAGGCCAAAACCATAAAAAGGCCACCATAATGTTTTATACAAACCACTCAAAAATCTGATGCCGCAAAAAAATATGACATTCTAAAATCACTCCAAAATGAAGCGCAGCCAAATGCTCAACCGATACAAAAAGGGATTTTTAAGCCGACAGGAAGCCTTTTTATTGAAGCTTTCTATGCATTGTGTTGATACAGAAGAAATAAAAAAAGCACCAACACCGGAATAGGATATTGGGGGCGGAGCTTCTTCTGGAGGAACTGCCAGAGCCTATACCATAATGCCCTACTTGGTCTTTTCTTAGTAAAAACAAAGCATACAGGATATAAAAGAGTATTGCAAATCTGGCATGGCAGAGAGTCATACAGAGATTGTTGACCACATTGGCATTTTATCATAAATTTGTGAATGTATTCAACAAATGCACTATCCCCTTATACAGACTTTAGAAGCATAAAAAACCCCATAAAAGCAAGTAATTTTTTTGTTATGTGCCATTAAAAAAGTACTGTTTTTTTGATTTATGCTCATTGACAAAATGTGGATATTTTTTTATACTAAAAATAAAAACAGGCAATGATAAGCAGAAAGGGATGATATTTATGAAAAACAAAAAATTATGTATCTTTTGCAGCAGTATTCTTTTTTCTTCTTTGTTGACCACTGCGCCAATGGCAGCTCCCTTGCCTGCCGAGCATTTATATCCTCTTTCTTCTCCTTCTTTTATGCTCAATGGGCAGGATTACGATACCGATACCTTATGGACACAATTTTTAGAAGCAGAAGCAAATGAAGCACTGCTTCGCTTGGACATAGAAAAGCTGAAAAAAACAACGCTTCCCATTGGCCCAAAGGAAAGAGAATCACTTTATTTTTATTTGGCAAGCAATCAAAATGCCGGGCAATACAGTGCTATTTTACAGCAGCAATATGAAGCTGAATTACAAAAAACACAGCTGGAACAACAAAAAGAGCTTTATAAGCTTCAAAAAGAGCAGGCAAAAAAGACATTGGAGCTGCTAGGAGAAATTTACAGTCCCAAAATGCTGGAATACAGCATTTATCAAAATACTGATTTCAATACTCTTAATTATGCTGCTTTGATGGAAAAACAAATCAATTTAAAATTCTCACTGCAAAATTATGATATGCAGTTAAAAAATTTAGAATATGAATACCTTATGGGGCAAACTGACAAAAACAGCTTTTTGCAGGAATTCATCAGCTTAAAACGCAGCCATATTGATACGGACAATCAATTAAAACAAATAGAGGCACAATTAAAATGGTTTAGATTATAATATCAATCCAGTGTTGGTGTCATGGCTTTCATACTGCATAAAAATATCCTAATTACAAAGAGCTGCCCCAAAATGAAATTGCAGCAGCTTGTACAAAGAAAGCTTGTAAATCATATAAAACCGGCTGTTTTCTGAGTAGAATTTGCTCAAAAAGCAACCGGTTTTTTTACACTATTGTTTCAGGGGGCTATTTTCCAACAGCCCCTTATTTTTATAACAGCGCAAAACATATTTTCCAGCCTATATGACTTATCCAAATACAACATTTTTTTAAAATTATATTTTTTCTGTTCCTTTTTACTTTGAATATAAAAATTGGCTATCTATAAAAATCCATTTCAAAAATTTTTTATGTACCAAACAAAGGGCATTTTTTCTACTATATTTAGAAAAAGCATTGCCCCTTTATTTGTCTTTTCAAAAAGTAACCCCATTTTTTTTACTATTTCATATTCAAATTTGTTTTTTGCCATACCCTATTGCTATCAAAAGACTTTATAGATTTCCTATGGGATTTGGCTTTTATGTCTATCCAGCTCATAAAAACATTTCGTCAAACGCTTTTTTATTATGATTCTTTCTTTTGAATTTTATGGTCATTTTTCATCAGAAGCTTTCTGTGGATTGAGGAGGAATCCATTGCTTTGCCTTTTCCTTCCACAAAAGACTTTGTTGTGTCTGTCCCATTTTTTCAAAGCATTCTGCTATACCCAGCATAGCCTTTTCACCACAGCAAGCAATGTCCATACAAGGGCTGACTCCTGCCATGGCATTTTCAAACCAAGACATTGCTTCTTCAGCTTCCTTTTGCTGCAAAAAATAATATCCCAGTTCACAGCAAATTTCACTGGTTGCCCCTTCTGCAATTTGATTGACGCAATGCTTCAAAAAGCTGTGAACATCCCCCTGCTCCCTTGCTGCTTTTGCCAGTATGCATTGTGCCATTTGTCTTTTTTCTCCCAATGCTTTTTGCTGTAATATGTTTAAAAAATATTGCTTTGCATTTTGAATATCTTCTTTTTTTCCTGCTTTAAACAATTCTCTGGCATACATGACAAACAGTGTGTCAGAAAGAGGAACTCCTTTTTGTATCAATTTTGCAAAAACAGCCAAATCTCTGCTGGTATGTTCTCCTTGAGGCAAATGCTTTATTTCAATGTCACTGTCATATACCACAGGCTGAAGCAGCACCCTTTCATGTATAGGATCAATCCATCGAAATTCTCTCAGTCTTTTAAAAAGCTTGGGACGCAATTCCTTTTGAAAATTGTATACACTTTTTTCATTGGTGCTGTTTACATAATACATTTGTACAATTTCTATTTCCGGCAATATATTTTGTTTTAAAACAATCCATTTTTTTCTATTTTCCTCGTCCAGCACTTCATCTGCATCTGCTGTATAAATATATTGCTGTGTGCATTTTGAAAAAGCAAAATTGCGGGCAGCAGAAAAGTCGTCTATCCATTGAAAATCATATATATTTTTGGTATAGGCAGAAGCAATTTTTTTGGTAGCATCTGTGGAACCGGTATCCACAATCACAATTTCTTCTGCCAATCCCTTCAGACTCTCCAAGCAGCGGGCAAGGACAGCCTCTTCATTTTTTACAATCATACAAATACTGATGGTTGCCATATTTTTTCCCCTTATATTATTGATGATAGGGTTGCTTTCATATGAAACAAAAAGGGATAAGGCACTGATTTTACCGGCAAAACCGTTTTTTTGCATTTCTACTTCCCATAATCTGCCAAAGAGGTTTTGAAATGTGCAGCTTCTCCCTTCAGCTACGGAAAATTTGTATGCATCATGCCTCTCATTGCTTTGGGTGTTTTCTTTCCATCAATCTCCTTATTCCATTTTGCAAATTCCGGCTTACAATACCATATCCTTCTTCATATGAATACAACACATTTTATGGATGATATAATATTCATAAATGCTGATTTTTGCTCATATACAATACAGTAAAAAACAGTGCTTTCTTTATGAAAGAAAAAGCATTCTTACTTTTTTTGGTTTTACGAAAGCTTTTTATTGACAATATTTTATTGCCTAAACAAAATCTCTTTTGCTATTTTTTTGATTTACTATAAAACAAGCATTGCTTTATTCCAAATAGAAAGCACATCTATAACTTCTAAGCCTGCATTTCCTATTTCTTTTCAGCTATGGAGGCTTTGCCTTCATGCAAGGCTTTTTATTTTTCACTGCTGCATGGCTTTATATTTTCAAAAAGCCATATTTTTTGATATGTTATATGAAATCAAAAACACCATTTTCCGTCTGTTTTTTTATCATACAATAGCACAAAAGCATCTCTTTCATTTCACAGCAGCATACCATTTGTCATTTTTTTATGTTATAAAGAATATTCAGATTTTACCATTTCTTCCACAATGTTTTTTACCAATTCTATAAATTTTTGTTTTACTTTTTCTGTGGTTTCTATCACTTCCACATGGGAAAGGGGCTGCTGCAAAACACCTGCCGCCATATTGGTGATGCAGGAAATGCCCAACACTTCTATACCACAATGGTTTGCCACAATCACCTCCGGCACAGTGGACATACCTGCCGCATCTGCCCCCAATATGCGGGCCGCTCTGATTTCTGCCGGTGTTTCAAAGCTGGGGCCTGTAAAATACATATAAACCCCTTCTTTTAAATCCAAATTGCTTTTCTCCGCCGCTGTTTTTGCCATCTTCAAAAGCTCTTTGCTGTATGCCTGTGACATATCAGGAAAACGCAGTCCAAAGCTGTCTAAATTCTTTCCAATCAAAGGATTTTTTCCACACAAATTGATATGGTCTGTAATGAGCATCAAATCTCCACAGTCAAATGCTGTGTTGATGCCCCCGGCAGCATTTGTCACAATCAGCTTTTCCACACCCAAAAGCTTCATGACATAAATGGGGAATGTGACTTCATTCATGTCATACCCCTCATAAAAATGAAATCTTCCCTGCATACAAATGACATGGTCTGTAATCACAAACCGTCCTGCATGGCCTTCCACAGTGGATACAGGAAAATGAGGAATTTGCTCATATAAAAAATGTCTTGCTCCCACCAATGTATCGCCATAGCTGCCTAATCCGGAGCCTAATATAATCCCCACCTTAGGACGATAAGGGCAGTTCTCTTTTAAATATTGTGCCGCCTGTTCCAGTTTTTTTTCTAAATCCATAATAACACTCCTTTTCAAAAATATGATTCTGTTACTTTCATATCATATAGAAAGCTATAACACATAGATTCTCCAACCAAAGCCCTTCTCCCTTGCAAAGCAAGGGGATTTTGAATGTGGCATTTTCCCTTTCACCATGGGATGTTTTGCGGCATTTTCCCTTTTAAATATTTTGAAAGAAAGCAACACCCATCCCATTGTTCCATACCATATTCTTTTTCATAGGAACATAATACGTTGAAAATATAAAATTACTTTTGTAATCTCTTTTATTTTTATGCCATTTTTCAGTGAGCCTTTTTCTCTTTCTTTCTGACACAAAAATGCTTTCTATAAAAATATTTTCACAGTTCCAACAAATGAAAAATATATTTTTTGCTTTTTTGTTTCGTTTTATCATACCATTTCATAAAAAAATTTGCAATATTTCTCCAATTCCGTTATACTAATAACAGCAATATTTTTTATAAATTATAAAAATGTTTCATAAAAAGGAGGAAGGCGTTATGTCCAAAAAAGTGTTAATGTTAGCAGGAGATTTTACAGAGGATTATGAAACAATGGTGCCATTTCAGGCATTGCAGGCAATCGGCTATGAAGTAGATGTTGTATGCCCCGACAAAAAAGCCGGAGATATTATCAAAACAGCCATTCACGACTTTGAAGGAGAACAAACCTATACAGAAAAAAGAGGACATAATTTTGCCCTGACAGCAGATTTTGACAAAGTAAACACAGCAGACTATAATGGTCTTTTCATTACAGGAGGACGCTCTCCCGAATATTTAAGACTGACTCCAAGAGTGATTGAAATTGTACAAGAATTTTTTGAAGCAAACAAGCCTGTTGCAGCCATATGCCATGGCCCTCAGATTTTGACTGCCGCCAATGTATTAAAGGGCAGAAAAGCAACAGCATATCCAGCAGTAGGGCCGGATATTACACTGGCCGGAGGTATTTATGTGCCGGTTGACGCAGATAAAGCAGTGGTAGACGGCAATCTTGTAACTGCTCCTGCATGGCCGGGAGATGCTGCTATTGTTGCAGAATTTGTAAAATTGATGGGTACTGTTATTACATTATGATTGCATAGAAGGGGAAGTCAAATGGCTTCCCTTTTTTGTTTTTTCTCTTTTTGTATTTCACTTTTACAGCACCAGTATCATTTGATTTTCATTTTTTCTACCTTTTTCCTATTCTGTTTTTCATATCCAAACAAATGGGATATGCAATGCTTTTCTCTTTTCATTTTCAAAATGCTGTTTTTGCATGGCTTTTTTGTTGGCCTTTCATTTTTATAAGCAGCCGGATTTTATTTTTTATGTTTTGCTGCAAATGCCATATCACCTGTTTTATTTTTATGATTTTTATTTTCTAAATACTTTTATATGTTTTTATTTCTTGTCAGCTTTTATTTTTCAAAAAATACAAGCAGCTATTTTATTTCAAAAATCATATCATGCTTTTCAACACTTTAAAAAATAGCTTTCAGAGCATTTTTATATGTATATTATTTCCAAAGCCTTTTATAATAAAACAGATTTTATTTTTAAATGAAAAAAGCTTTTTATTGTCTATACTATTTTATTTTATAGCTTATATACTCATTTATATATTAACAAAAAAATTTTTTATGTACTTTTTAATATTTCTTTTAAAAATAATCCATTGACATTTCAAATCATATTTTTTTACAAAAAAAAGGGATTTTTGGGGAACATTTCTTTTTTTTTATCGTCTTACTTTTACATACAAACAGATATTATGAAAATATGTAAAAAGGAGGCCTATTGTATGAAATTTGGCACAAAAATAGTATTTTTGAGTACTTTATCCGCCATTTTTATGGCAATGTCTGCTTTTGCCACTGCTGCTGAAATTGTGGAAAAAAAGGACTACACAGCACAGGTGGAAGGCACATGGCTTCAAAAGTCCATTTATGAAAACAAAGACCATGCCCATATGTATCCTTTGAGAGAGGTTTGTGAAATTTTAGGCTATGAGGTTGTATGGGAACCTGCTACAAAAAATATCACCGTCACAGGGGATAATGTGACAGCAGAATGCAAAAGCGGCCAATCCACCGTTTTGGTTGACAAAGATATGCTATTTGATTTAAGAGCAGAGATAGAAAATAAAAATGGCGTTACATACGTCCCCAGCTTATTTTTTACAGAAATATTCCCCATCACCATGACAAACCAGCCCAATGAAGTGGTTTTGGTACAAAAACAAAACAATCAAATTACCGCCACTATCACAGATGCCACCATGAATACAATTTCTGTGACAACAGAGGAAGGAAACTATACATTTGATACCACAAATGCAGACAAATCCAAATGCAATGGTTTGACCATTGGCTCCAATGTCACTGTGTTTTATGAAGGCAATCTTTATGATGGCACAAATGTCATTGCTTTAGAACAGTAATCAGGACCACCGGCTTAGCCGGTGGTTTGCTCTGCCCCTAGAAGGGGCTATTACCAGCTGCGCTTGTAAGCGCA
>CALWSR010000023.1 GCA_944384265.1 uncultured Clostridia bacterium | reverse complement strand
ACTTTGACAAACAGACAGCCCTTGAAGGAGCTGTCTGTCATAAAAATGTTAAAGTGTCATAAAGTGTCTTTTTTATTTTGGAGAAATAAAAATCTATGCTTTTTGACAAACGTATTTTATGGTAATATTGCCAAGCCGATAGGTGGCTTTTTTTGGCTCATTTGTTTTGGCTGTTACAATATAGTCTTTGATATGGTCATATCCGGAGGGGATTTTTCCCCTGACCGTTTCCGTTTTGTCTACATAGCTGCAATCTTTTAAATGCAAAATCAAATCCACTACCATATAGGGCAGTTGTAGGATATCAATGCTGTGTTCAAAAACGATTTCCCCATGGGTGTCAGAGGATACAAGACCATTTCTATGCTTATCAAATAAAAAGCATTCATTACACCAATAGAGATGTACACAATCTATGCCGTATAGGGAAAGATAAAAATCCCCTTGTGTGTTGTCTAATATGATTGCTGTATAACGTGAGGACTCTCCACTGTCATCAATACGAAGCTGTTTTCCGAAAATAGGATACAGCAGGCTTTTATATAGCATTTTTATTTGACTGATATCTATTGCCTTTGGGCTTGTAGCATGGTTCATTTTTTTGCTTCTCCCTTTTATCTCATGAGATTATTATGATATTGATTGCTTTTTAGAGCCTGCTGATTGTGTATAGTATCATTTTCTTTCCTTTACTGTAATGTAAAATTCTTTGTAATAGGATTTGGAAATACCATTATCGCCTCCGGCAATGGTGGCAGAAAGCAATATGGTACCCGGCTTTCTGGTATAAAGTGTTGTGTGGTTTTGAATGTAAGCTCCTGTTTTGCCGGCATCTACCACAGCCCATTGTATCCTTTGTGCAGTGGCATCAGAAGGCACCACATTGGCTGAAAGCTGCAATATATCTCCTGCCAAGCATTCATTTGGTGTATTTAACAAAATATCCTCCACTTTTATAAATTTTTCTTCCATAGGCACAATGTTTACATGAAATTCTTTTGTAAAAGCATTGGTGCCGTCCAGTCCCTTTTCAATGGAGGCTATCAGTGTGATGGTGCCTGACAGCTTGGATGTCAGCTCATTGTTTACCAATTTTGCATTGGTATCATCATCATATTGTATGCTCCAGTTGATAAGCTGATAAGTGGCATCAGAAGGTGTGACTGTGCCGGAAAGCACAAGGGGTGTGTTGATATCCCATGTGGTGGGAGAGGTCATTGCAATATCCTCTACGGCTACAAAATTTTCCAGCTCATCCTTTACTTGTATGGCAAAGCTTTGCAAAAAATGCTCTCCATGCCCCAGTCCATTGATGATTTCTGCTGTGACCATGACAGTACCCTCCTGTGGGGCTGTTAAAACATTGCCGTTTAATGCTGCTTCTGTTGTGCCTGCATCCTCTATGCTCCAATGAATGTTTTGACTGGAGGCATCAAATGGTTTGACAATGCCTGTAAGTGCTAAGCTTTTTCCTTTATACATTGTTTCAGGCACAGATATGATGTCTGAAACAGCTACAAAACCGTCTGACACTTCTTCCACTGTGACAGTGGGGGAAAGTGTGATGCTTTGCTGTGAAATGATTTTATGAACGGTGCCTGTACCTGTAATAGATATGTTGGCGTCTGCATAAATGGTGTCAATGACAGAACCCTCTGCCATATGGATATGAAGTGTGTTTGGTGCAGAGGACAGACGCAGTGTATCTATTTTTTTGTTTTCATTCAATTTTACAGAAACGGCAGTGGTGGTAAGCTCCATCTCTTCTATATGGGTATCGATTTCTAAATTTCTGCCGGAATATTGTTCTGCCAACACGTTTTTCAGCACTGTATTTTTTTCCCCTGTCAATATGGTATTGCCACGGATGACAATGCTGCCGTTTACCACTGTGTTTTCATCAAATTTTAGTGTAACAGGGGTTCTGTCACTGCGGTGAGAAATGATATCCCCCTCTACAATACAATTTTCTATGGTAATGGGGTCTCTGCCGCCATAAATATTGATATTGCCATTTACAGTCAATGCTTTTAAAGAGGCACCTGTATTTTTAATACTTTGCTGTATGGTCAGGTCTTCTTCTATCACTGCATTGGAAAGAGAGGCATCCTTGGCAGAAATGGTAGCACTTTTGTATGCCTTTGCATTTCCATGAAAGCCTTGATTGTCTGTGTTTAATGCAATACGCTCTGTGGCCCTTTCAACGGCAGGGGCCTTTGTGCTTTGAGAGGCTGTGTAAGTGATACGGTTGGCATTT
This sequence comes from uncultured Clostridia bacterium, assembly GCA_944384265.1. Lineage (GTDB taxonomy): Bacteria > Bacillota > Clostridia > Lachnospirales > Anaerotignaceae > Coprocola. The sequence continues at coordinate 49,747 of CALWSR010000023.1, read as the reverse complement.
TCTCTCAATAAAAGTGTGTTTGGCTTAATATCCGTTTCCACATCGTTGACATATACTGTCAAAGTATCTATATTGCCTGCATTGCCTAAAATTTTGATTTTGCTGTAAACAGTGCATTGGTCCACAGCGGCATTTTCTGTAAATGTAATGGCGGCTTCTTCTGCCTGGTCTAAAACATAAAGTGAAGCAATGTCAGCATTGGCAAACAGCTTTACAGAAACAGGGGCATTGATTTCCAAACTCTCCACATCTGCATCAATGACAACAGCAGCAGAAAGGGTATCTGAAACAACCACATTTTCAAAGCCGTTTCCTACAATCTGTCCGGGGGCAGAAAAAACAAAGGAGGAAATATTGCTGGCTGTATCTCCATAAATTACAGCATTTTGCTCTTTGAGTACAATTTGATTGATATGACATCCTCGAATGGAGATGGTGCTGCCACCTTCTACAAAAAGGGTGCCGTCAATGGTAACGTGGTCCAATATGATTTCCTCTGAGGAAATGGAAGCAGGTATGACAACATCTCCTGCAATGGTTTGGTTTTGCATACTATTATGCTCTAATGTAATGGTTTGCTGTTCTGCCAAAGAAACGGAGGAGGCAGTATTTTTAACCGCCTCAGAAAGAGCTGTGACAGCCTCTGCCCTTGTGATACTGCTTTGAGGGCGGAATGTACCGTCGGGAAAGCCCTTCATAATACCTGCCTGAGAAACGGCGGCAACAGCATTTTCTGCCCAAAGGGGAATTTGTGAATTGTCACTGTAATGCAGGGCAGTATCTGAGGCAGCTATATGCGTTAATCCGGCAATCATAGAAGCGGCTTCTGCACGGGTAAGCTGCCGGTCCGGATAAAAGGCATTGTTTTCATCTCCTGCGGCATAACCATTTGAAACAGCCGTTTGTATGGCTTTGTAGGCCCAATGGGTAGAAGAAACATCTGAAAAAGAAACATTGGAGGCTGTGTCCAAATGAAACACTTTATTTGCAAGGGATACAAATTCTGCCCGGGTGACGGGGGCATCCGGCTGAAAGGAGCCATCGGGATAACCGCTGATATAACCGGCAGAAATCCATTGATGGATGGCAGAGGCCGCCCAATGCTGTGCAATATCGTTGGAAGCGGCAAACACCGTTGTGGTGGTAAATAAGGCGGAAAAACAAAAACACAAAAATTGTTTTTTTGCAGTCTGCATAAAATGACCTCCCTATAAATATTGATTGTGCATTTATTATATGGCGAAATAAATTTTCATTCAATAGACATCATAAATTTGAAAGAAAACTGTAATGTGTGGGCATTATGTATGATTTTCAAATTTTGTTTTGGCACTCACCTTTCGTATATTTTGCAAAGAAGTATAGGAAGAGTCACTGTTTTCCATACAATAATTGATAAAAAGAGCATCAATTAGGCTTAGCTGAGATATGCGGGCAGCCAATGCCTGGGATTCATAGGTAACCTCCTCTGAAACGGAAATCAAACAGACATCGGCATCTTTGGCCAATCGTGACAGTGGGTAGCCGGTGATGGCAATGATTTTGACATTTTGTTCTTTTAATGCCCGACAGATTTCCAGTGTATCCTTTGACATACCTGTATGGGAAATGATAACGGCACAGTCTTGTATGCCCAAATGAGTGATTTGCATAAGCTGTGTGTGCTTGTCAAAGGAATGAATGCAGCAAAGAGAGGTTCTGATAAATTTTTCATAGGCATCCAGTGCCACAATGCCTGAAGCACCATAGCCAAAAAAGGCAACGGTTTTTGATTGGTCCAATATGGCAATGGCTTTTGCAATATCCTCTTCTTTTATAAATTTGAATGTATCATTGATGGATTTTATGGCAGCCTGAAATGTTTTTTTGGCAATTTCAAAATAAGAATCCTCATCGGACATATCCGAATGCACTGTATCTGTTTGTTTGATGGCACCGGTGGCCAATGCGATTTTTAAATCCTGATAGCCGTTATAGCCTATTTTTTTGCAAAAGCGAAATATGGTAGATTCTGCCATGCCAATGGAGTCTGCAACCTCGCTAATGGAATGATGAACAATGGCATGAGGGTCTTTTAATATATATTCAGCAATGATTTGTTCTTTTTTGCTTAGATGAGGCAGTAATTTTTTTAATTTCATTTCAATCAAAGATGTTTCCATAATTATCACCACATTTATTTGTATTTATAGAGAAAAGGAAGCTTTTTATTTTTAAAATTTTGAAAAAAACAAATATCAATATTGTATTGAAAGTATGAACAAAGCAGACAGCTTTTCCTCAAAGGCGCATTTTATGGAAACCTTTGGCAGACAGAAACAAAAACAGCTGTATTGTCAAAAGCTGCTGTTTTTGTTCTTGAAAAGTGTATTTTTACAGAAAATTGTGTTTAGCAAATTTCTTTAGATTTTTTAGTATAAAAATTACTTTGTATACAGTCTGAAATAGGATATTAATATTTTATTATAACAGCTATTTGTATCATACAACAGATTTATTTTTTGTGCAATGATGAAAACAAAAAATAAATTCATTTGCTGTGATGATTTTAGTAAAATAAAATAAAAAAACAAAAATTGATTGTAATATATAAATAAAATATAGGTTCTTAAACGATATAAAACAAAGCATTTTGTATAAAAGCAAGGAAGTGATTTCAAATATGATTTCAAAAATACTATTTTTTTGACAAAAAATGGCTGTACAAAAAAACAAATGTGTCATGATACATCATGTGACAGAAGAAAGGATGATGTCTGCTTTGTTAGTATAAAAACAATAAAACAATATGAAAAAAGGGCATAGTAAGCACAAATTTTTAATGGAAGGGAAAAAATAGAAACCATTAAAAAAAATGACATAAAAAAGCAGTATATAGTTTGACAACAATATATTTTAGAACAATCATAAAAAAGCAGCTTATCAAATAACATTCTGTTAAAATCATAGAATATTTTATAAGCTGCTTTCAAATAAATGCTAAGAGCCATATGTATTTTGAGTATAGTCATTTAAAAATTGTTTTCCCAAAAGCTGGTCATATGTGATGAGCCAAAGAGCATCTGTCAATTTTTTTGTTTTTTGGGGATTGGTATTGGGCTGATACAAATCATATTTGCTTTGTATCACAGGGCAAGTGTGATACAAATCCAACAAAAGATTGCTTTGCACCGTTTGGGGCGCCTGTATATAGTCCAAAACCAATGGCATGAGCAAATAGGAGGAAGCCTCCTTGTTCTCTGCCAAAAATTCTTTTTTGGTATCATAGTTGGCAAAGGCAACATAGGGAGTGGAAAACATATATTTGATTTCCTGCTGTGTCCAGTCTGCCGAGGAAGGAGAGTGAATTTTTTGTGTGGTAGTATAAGGCGAAAAATCATTGCCCAATGTGGGAAGATGGTCGCCAAACCAAAGCACAACCGTTTCCTTTTCCCGGGACATGACATAATCATAAAGCTGCTTTAAAGCTTTGTCAGAATCACTGACTCCTTTTACAAAATTTTCCATGGCATTGATTTCAGAGGCAGAGCAATGTGGATTTTCCACAGAGATGGTCAGCTCTTGGGGAGAAAATTTATTTTGAAACAAGCTATGGTTTTCCATGGTAATGGCAAAAAGAAATAAGCCATTGTCATGGGGCTGCTCCAATTCATACTGTATTTCATCTATAAGCGTTTCATCTGTCAGATAAGGCCCGCTGTTCCACCAAAGCTCTGTTTTTAACTGGTTTTGTCCTCTAAATTCATCAAAACCCATAAGAGGATATGCTTTATCCCGTTCATAAAATGTATTGTCATAGGTATGCAGTCCTATGGTATCATAGCCCATGTTTTTAAAATAACGGGCAAATGAGAAGGTATCTTTTTGCATATATTGCTGATAGGGAAAAGCACCGGCAGGCATTTGTGCCGTTGTCATGCCTGTCAGAACCTCAAACTCGGGACGGGCGGTGCCGCCTCCAAATGTGCTTGAAATCATGGTACCGCTGGGGTGGTCCTTGGCAATTTCTCTATAATGCATCAAAGGGTCCTGAGAAAATGAAGTGTCCGGCAGTGTTGTAATATCCCAAAAGGATTCGGAAAGCACCACAATGACATCCGGCCTTTTCCAGCCCTCCCATGTAGCAGAAGGGGCATATTGCTTTGCCAGCTGGGCTATGGTATTTTGATGATAATGAGCAGGTGTATCTATGGAGAGATAGCCTATATTAAGCGCAAATGCTGTCAAAAAACCATTTTTGTGGTAGTTGCTTTCCTGTGAGGAGGTATCGTTGACAGAAATGGAAAACCAATCTGTATAATGCATACGAATGGTATTGCTGGTCAAAAATGCTGCAATGCCTGCAAAAAGAACAGCTCCTGTGATAACAGGAATAAAAAAGGCATATTTCCATTTGGGTTTTCTGGGCAAAAGCAGTATGCTGTAAATAAGAGGAGAAAAAAACAACAATATCATCATGGGGGTGATATGGACTTCTGCCAAAAAGGGCTTAAATTCTCCCATGCTTTTGGCAAGCAGTAAATCCCAAGGGAAAAGATGCTCCTGCAAAAATGAAAATTTGAAATAATCTGCAAATGCCAATGCAGTGCAGCAAAGCCCCAGCACACTGCCTGCCAGCCAAGGGCGCAGACAAATCAAACAAAGAGCTATAAAAAGGGCATATGTGACAAAAAGCCCAAAATAAAATGCTCCCGGTCGGTTTTCTAATAAAAAGGAAAGGACAGAGCTGTCATAAGAGGCTGTGCAGTTGACCAAAACAGTCAACAAATAAGGATAAAGCAAAAAACAAATCCAGCGAATGACAGTCAGTGTAGTCTGCAATGTGGATGAATTTGTTTTTGATACATTTGCTTCAGAAATAGGCAGTGCCTGTGAAGCATTGGCAGAAGATGGCATAAACAGAACTCCTTTTTTATCAATTCAAATGATATTATAGCCTGAAATTGTCGAATGTTCAATAAAAAAGAAGAATATAGCATTATTTTGGAAATAAAATGTGCTATAAAAACTGACAAAATACAGTATTGCTCACATCCATGCCACGAGGAGTGAGAAAATAACAATCATTTTGTTTTTGCAGCAGATTTTGCTCTATCAAAAAAGAGAGCTGTTTTTTGTAAACGCAATGAAGGGGGATACCAAAGCGTTTTTCAAATTCTGCGGCAGAAATGCCCTTTGTCATACGAAGCCCCATAAACAAAAATTCGCTTTGCAGCTGTGCAGAAGTAAGAAGCTCTGTTTCTTCTGTGAGCAGAGAGGGATTTCCCTTGCATTGTATATATTTTTTTATATCATAGGTGTTATGAAACCGTTTGTTTTCCCAAAAGGAGTGGGCGCCTAATCCAAAGCCCAGATAGGGCAGGGTTTTCCAATAGACTTGATTATGACGGCTTTCAAAGCCCTTTTTGGCAAAATTGGATATTTCATATTGCTGATATTGATTTTTTGATAAAATTTGCTGTGCAAAGTGGTACATGGCTCTATCCAGCGCTTCATCGGGCAAAGAAAGCTGATTTTTCTGCCACATATCAAAAAGGGGCGTTCCCTCCTCTAATATGAGGCTGTAAGCAGAAATATGCTCCGGCTGCAGTGCCATGATGCTGTAAAGGGTTTCCTGCCACTGTGAAAAGCTTTGGCCGGGCAGTGCAAACATCACATCAATGCTGATGTTTTCAAAGCCTGCTTTTCTGGCTGCAAAAAAGCTTTGTAAAAAAGCATAACGATTGTGTATTCTGCCAATCTCTTTTAAAAGACTGTCCTGCCATGCCTGAAGGCCTATGCTGATGCGGTTGAAGCCCATGGTATGCAGGGAAGATAAAAGAGAATCAGAAAGTGTGCCGGGATTTGCTTCTATGGTGATTTCGGCAGATTTGGAAACGGTGTAATACTGAAAAACAGTGTTTATGATATTTTCCAAAAGAAAAGCAGGCAGTACTGTAGGTGTGCCTCCGCCAAAAAATATGGTATCTATGGTTTGGCTTTGGCAAAGCAGAGATTTTTTTTGTATTTCTGTTATGAGAGCTTGTGTATAATCTATATAAAGAGCTTCCTTTGCGGCAAAGGAAGGAAAATCACAATAAAGACATTTTTGAATGCAAAAGGGAATATGAATATAAATACTGGACATGATATACTCCTTTCTATGAAACGATGGCATTGTTTTTTTAAAATTTTATGTGATTTTGAAAAAAAAGAAAAGACTTTTTTACTGCTTTTACGTTTCTATAAATGAAAGAAAAAATAGAAAAGTGAAAAAAACACTTGACAGATTTTCAGTCAGGTGTTATTTTAAGAGTATGAATTAGCACTCGATAAAAGTGAGTGCTAACAAAATAAAGGAAGGAGTTGACAATATGGCATTGAATGATAGAAAAATACAAATCCTACAGGCAATCATCAATGACTATATTGCAACAGCAGAGCCGGTAGGGTCCAGAACCATTGCAAAAAAATATAATTTAGGCATCAGCTCTGCTACCATCCGCAATGAAATGAGCGATTTGGAGGAAATGGGCTTTATTATACAGCCCCATGCTTCTGCCGGCAGAATTCCTTCGGATTTGGGCTATCGGCTTTATGTGGACAGACTGATGCAAAAAAGAGAGCTTAAAGAAGAAGAGCAGCAGTTTTTACAAAGTGTTGTGGCAAGAAACATCAGCCAAATTGATTATCTCATGGAAGAAACGGCAAAGGCAATTTCTATGCTGACAAATTATACCACATTGATTTCAGAGCCTGTTTCAAAGGGAGCAAAGCTCAAACAAATCAGACTGCTGCCTTTGGACAGCGAGTCCATACTGCTTGTGACTGCAACAGAAGGCAACTATGTCAAAAACCATATTTTAAAGGTTTCTGTGGTGCCGGAGGAAGAAAAGCTTTTTGAGCTGGGCAGGGAAATCAACGCCATACTAAAGGGCTGCACCATAAATGACATTGACCAGCGCATTGTGGGCGTACTGAAAGGAAAATTGCAGGAATACAGCTATATACTTCCTGCACTGCTTTCTGCTGTGGAGCAAACGGCAAGAGGGGCAGAAAACATACAGGTGCATTTAAGCGGTGCCAAAAACATACTGGCATTTCCTGAATTTAGCGATATACAAAGGGCAAAATCATTGTTTCAGACATTGGAGCAAAAGGAAGTGCTTGTGACACTGCTAAAAGAAAACAAAGACGATGCCATGCAGATTATGATAGGAAGTGAAAATAATCTCCAAAGCATGAAGGACTGCAGTGTGATTACCACCACATACAAAATGGGTGACGGCACAAGGGGTACCATTGGCATATTGGGACCTACCAGAATGGATTATTCCCAAGTGGTATCTGTACTAAACGGCATGGTCAAAAATATAGAAAATGTGTTAAAAGCATTAAAAGAGGAAAAAAAGGATTCTTAGGGCAGAAAGAAAAGAGGGTTTGTCATTGGAAGAAAAACAAAAGCAACAACAGGAAACAGAACAAAATGAAACCATGGAAGCCACAGAAGAAACAACAGAGCAGACACAGCAGGAAACAGCTGAACAAGCAGCAGAGGCTGTGGAAGCAGAAGTGGTGGACGAAAAAATAGAACAACTGCAGCAGCAATGTGCAGACTATTTAGACAAATATCAAAGGTGTCTGGCTGAGTTTGACAATTTCAGAAAAAGAACTGTAAAAGAAAAAGCCGGTATGTATGATGACGGCGTAAGAAGCACCATAGAAAAGCTTCTGCCTGTGGTTGATAATTTGGAAAGAGCTGTGGCAGCACATACACAGGGCAATGAAGAGGACAGCTTTTATAAGGGTGTGCAAATGACACTCAAGCAGTTTCAGGAAATACTCACTTCATTGGGTGTGGAGGAAATCAAAGCAGTGGGAGAGGTGTTTGACCCCAATATTCACGCAGCAGTGGCCCATGAGGAAAATGAGGAATATGGAGAAAACACAGTCATGGCAGAAATGCTCAAGGGATATAAATATAAAGAAAAAGTGATTCGCCACAGTATGGTGAAGGTGGCAAATTAAAAAAAAAGACACTGCAAAAAGCAGTTTTGTATAAATCATATTTTTTATAAAAAATGCAATGAGATAGTTTTGTATATAGGAGGAATTTGATTATGGCTAAAATTATTGGTATTGACTTGGGAACAACAAACTCTTGTGTGGCAGTGATGGAAGGCGGCCAGCCTGTTGTGATTGTAAACTCTGACGGCGCAAGAACCACACCATCTGTGGTTGGTTTTGCAAAAAACGGAGAACGCCTCATTGGCGAAACAGCAAAGCGTCAGGCAATTACAAACCCTGACAACACCATCAGCTCCATTAAAAGAGAAATGGGCAACAACTACAAAGTAAGCATTGAAGGAAAACAATATTCTCCACAGGAAATTTCTGCTATGATACTGCAAAAATTAAAAGCAGATGCAGAAAGCTATTTGGGAGAGAGTGTGACAGAAGCGGTGATTACAGTGCCTGCTTATTTTAACGATGCACAAAGACAGGCAACAAAGGATGCCGGCAAAATTGCAGGACTGGATGTAAAAAGAATCATCAACGAGCCAACAGCAGCTGCCCTTGCCTATGGACTGGATAACGAACAGGAACAAAAAATTATGGTATACGACTTAGGCGGCGGTACATTTGACGTTTCCATCATTGAAATCGGCGACGGCGTCATTGAAGTGCTGGCTACAAACGGCGATACACGTTTGGGCGGTGATGATTTTGACAACAAAATTATCAATTATTTGATTGAAGAATTTAAAAAAGCAGAAAGCATGGATTTGAGCAAAGACAAAATGGCTATGCAGCGTTTGAAGGAAGCGGCAGAAAAAGCAAAAAAAGAGCTTTCCACCACCACAACAACAAACATCAATCTGCCATTTATCACAATGAATCAGGATGGACCAAAGCATTTGGACATTACACTTTCCAGAGCAAAATTTGATGAGCTGACAAGTGATTTGGTGGACAGAACAATGGGTCCTGTACGTCAGGCATTGTCAGATGCAGATTTGAAAGCAAGTGATATTGACAAGGTATTATTGGTTGGCGGCTCCACAAGAATTCCGGCAGTACAGGATGCTGTAAGGAAATTTACTGGCAAAGACCCATTTAAAGGCATTAACCCCGACGAATGTGTTGCAGTGGGAGCATCCATACAGGGCGGCAAATTAGCCGGAGAAGAAGGAGCAGGCAGTGTGCTTCTTTTGGATGTAACACCACTTTCACTTGGTATTGAAACACTGGGCGGTGTGGCAACAAAGCTCATTGACAGAAACACAACCATTCCAACCAGCAAAAAACAAATTTTCTCCACAGCAGAAGACAACCAGACAGCAGTGGATATTCATGTGGTGCAAGGGGAAAGACAGCTTGCAAAGGATAACAAAACACTGGGACAGTTCAAGCTGGACGGCATTGCGCCTGCAAGACGTGGTGTGCCTCAGATTGAAGTGGCGTTTGACATTGATGCCAATGGTATTGTAAATGTGTCTGCAAAGGATTTGGGTACAGGAAAGGAACAAAAAATTACAATTACTGCCGGCTCTAATCTGAGCGAGGAGGAAATTGAAAAAGCAGTCAAAGAAGCAGAACAATTTGCAGAAGAGGACAAAAAGAGAAAAGAGGCCATTGATGCCAAAAATGAAGCAGACTCTTTGATTTTCCAAACAGAAAAAACATTGGGAGAGCTGGAAGATAAAATCAGTGCAGAAGAAAAGAGTGCAGTGGAAGGTGCATTAAACCACTTAAAAGACACCATCAAGGACATGGAGCCTGCCACGATGACAGAAAGCGATGTTGCCAATGTAAAATCTGCAACAGAAGCATTGACACAGGAATTTTACAAAATTTCTGAAAAATTATATCAATCAGCAGGCGGCGATGGAGAACAAAAAGACAATGGCGACCCAAATGTAGTTGACGCAGAAGGAAAAGAACTGTAATATAGAACTGTCTGTAAAAAAATACAGACAATCATATAGAAGGTGAATGAAAAAGGCCTTGGGTCGTTATCCCAAACAGGTACAAAGCTTTTGAGAGCATTCTGAAAGAGGTACTGATATTGTTTGGAAATTTTCCCAAGGTCTTGACTTGTAGAAAGAAAGGTTTTAGGTGGTGAGCAAGTTGGCTGAAAAACGTGATTGTTATGAGGTGTTGGGTGTCAGCAAAAACGCAAGCGATGATGAAATCAAAAAGGCTTATCGCAAGCTGGCAAAAAAATACCATCCAGACGCAAATCCAGGCAACAAAGAAGCAGAAGCAAAATTTAAAGAATTGGGCGAGGCCTATGAAATATTAAGTGACCCTCAGAAAAAAGCACAGTATGACCAATTTGGCCATGGGGCATTTGACCCAAGCAGCGGCATGGGCGGAGGCGGCTTTTACAGCAGTTTTGACATGGGGGATATTGGAGATATTTTCAGTATGTTTACAGGAGGCTTTGGAGGCGGCTTTGGCTCAGGGGGCAGAAGAAACGGTCCAAGAAGAGGAAATGATATCCATGTCAATATACAGATATCATTTGAAGAAGCCATTTTTGGCGGCAGCAAAACCATTTCTGTGCCTGTGACAGATGAGTGCGATACCTGCCATGGCACAGGTGCAAAGCCGGGAACCCATGCAGAAACCTGTAAAAGATGTAATGGTACAGGCCAGGAAAGAGTGACACAGCAATCTCTCTTTGGGGCCATGACATCTGTACGGACCTGTTCTGCCTGCGGCGGAAGCGGAAAACAAATCAAAGAACCCTGCAACACCTGTAAGGGTGCAGGAAAGGTGCGCAAAACAAAGAATTTTGAAATTAAAATACCGGCTGGTATTGACAGCGGTCAGACACTGCGTTTGGACGGCAAAGGAGATATTGGTGAAAAAGGCGGAGGCTATGGAGATTTACTCATTACCATTTATGTAGAGGCAGACAGAGTGTTCAAAAGAAAGGGTCTGAATCTATATTGTGATGTGCCTATTTCATTTATACAGGCGGCATTGGGGGATGAGATTACAGTAAAAACAGTATATGGCGAACAAAAATATAATGTAAAAGCAGGTACACAGCCGGATACTGTCATCACATTAAAAGGTGCCGGCGTGCCAAAGCTGAGAAATGAAAAAGCAAAGGGCGATTTGATTGTTACATTGAAAGTACAGATTCCTACTTCATTGACAGAAAGACAAAAGGAATTGCTGAGAGATTTTTACGGCGAAGGAGAAATACCAAAAGAGGAGCATAAAAAAAAGGGATTTTTCAGCAGAAGATAATGTATAAAAAAACAGCTTGTTTTAAGGAAAAGGCCTTAAAATAAGCTGTTTTTTTGAAATTGAAAATATTGTAAAAAATGGAAAAAGCCTCTGCATAAAATAAAAATACAATACAATAAAAGTTGCTTTTTGCAAATAAGCTGTGATAGAATGAAAAAAAATCAACAGCTCTTTTTTTGGAGGTACTTTCAATGGAAAACATACAAAAAAAAATTGGTATCATAGGCGGCGGTCAGCTGGGAAAAATGATGATACAGGAAGCCAAAAAAATGGGCTTTTTTGTCATTGTGCTGGACCCCGGTGAAAAATGTCCTGCCCATACATTGGTGGATGAGCATATTGTGGCCGGCTTTGATGACAAAAAGGCAATTCGTTTTTTGGCAGAAAAAACAGATGTGGTTACATATGAATTTGAGCATATTGATGCAGATATATTGCAGGAGCTGGAAGAGGAAGGAAAAAAAATATACCCTACTGCAAAAAGCTTAAAGGTGATACAAAATAAATATACACAAAAAAAACTGCTTTTGGAGCAGGGAATTTTTATGCCGGAATTTTGCAAAATAGCATCCAAGGAGGATATGACAAAAGCGGCAGAGCAGTATGGCCTGCCCATGATGGTAAAGACTTGTACGGGAGGATATGACGGAAAGGGTAATTTTGTTTTGCAAAAAATGGAGGATGCAGCAAAGGCCTATGAAGCATTGGGCGGAGGCGCACTGCCTTTGATGGCAGAAAAATACTTCCCCTTTGTTATGGAAATATCTGTGCTGGCCTGTCGTGGCATTGACGGAGAGATACAAGTATATCCTGTGGCTGAAAACATACACAAAGACAGCATATTGGACCAAACAAATGTGCCTGCCGCCATTTCGGAGCAAACCACCAAAAAAGCAATGGAGCTGGCAGAGAGGGTAATGGAGGTTTTTGAGGGAGTGGGTATGTTTTGTGTGGAAATGTTTGTGGGCCATGACGGCTCTGTGGCAGTCAATGAGGTTGCCCCCCGCCCCCATAATTCGGGACATTATACCATTGAAGCCTGTGTGACCAGCCAATTTGAACAGCATATCAGAGCCATCACCGGATTGCCATTAGGTTCGCCAAAGCTTTTGAAGCCTGCTGTGATGAGAAATATTTTGGGGGAAGAGGCAAGTGCAGGAAAAGCCTGTGTTTTGGGAGCAGACCAGGCATTGGCTGTCAGTGGTGCTTTTTTGCATATATATGGCAAAGAGCAGTCCAGACCAAAAAGAAAAATGGGACATTTGACAGTGATTGCAGACAGTGTGGAGGAGGCTGCCAAGGGAGCAGAAAAAGCAAAAAAAGCAGTGAAAATTTGTGGAGAAAATGAAAGTCTTTTTATATAAAATGAAAAAGAGAGCTGCAAAACAGCAAATAAAAAGGAACTTTGCAAAAAAGTCCCATGAAACGGATAATTTTCACAGATTGTATTTGGCTGTATAAAAAAGCAATTTTTTAAAATATTTGTATGCTTTTTAAAAAGCGGATACAATGTACTTTTTTATGCAAAGCATATCAAAAAGGCAGCCGTCAAAACAGGGTGCCTTTTTTGACAATCCGGAGAAATTCTTTTTTTTCATAAAACAGCTGTGCAAAAATCAATAAAATATGATATAATACAAAATCGGGCAAATGGCAGATTTTTGAAAAGGGTGACAAAAGAGAAATCCTTTTTTTATTTTCAAAAGCATTCTATATGGTATGTAATTTTGTATAAAAGAGGTGTAAAAGGTATATGGCAGCACAAAAAGGTTCCAAACAAAAACAAAAAGCAAAAATGGAAAAAAAAGAACCCCGATTTGGAGATACTATGCTGGATGAGGTGATACTCATTATCATTGTGGTGGTTTCTTTTGTGGTATTGATTAGCCTGTTGACCAAAAAAATGGGCATATTAGGCGGTGCTTTGGGAGATGGTTTAAGAGGATTGCTGGGCATAAGCAGCATATTATTGCCACTGAGTGTGGTTGCTTATTGCTGCTGGCTGCTTGCCAGCCAAGCCAAAGAAAACAGAGAGGTTCGCATTGGAGGGGCCGCATTGTTTTTGGTTTCTGTCAGTGCATTGGCTCATGTGCTGCATCCCATTGAGGTGTCTGTTATGTCAAGCTTGGCAGATACCTTGAAAGCCTATTATCAAGAGGGGGCATTTTACAACGGCGGTTTTATAGGGGGCATATTGGGCGGCGGTTTGTCAAGGGCATTTGGAAAAATTGGCTCCGGTATTATTTGGAGTGCCGTTTTGTTGATTTCATTGATTATGGCAACGGGAAAATCCTTTTTTAAGGGAGTAAGCAGTGTCAATGCCTATCAAAAAACAAAAAGAAAGCAGTATCAAGAAAACAGACAAAAAAATGAAACAGTGCGTCATTACATACAGGAGGTGCCTAAAAAAGCTGCAAGACCGCCTAAGGTACAGCAAAGACCACAGCCTAAATTACAATCTAAACAAAATATAAAAAAGAAGCAGTATAAAAAAAGTGACTTTAATATTTTGCTTCATGCAGATGAAGGCTATAACCAGCAAAAGCAAGAGGTCCCTCTTGTGGAAGCCACGGTGTTTAAGCCCAAAAAGGAGCAGGAAACTTTATTGGAGCCTATGCCAAAAACGCCTATTATATTTGATTATGGCAAAACAGAAGGCGAAATACTGGCAGAACAACAGCAAATGCTTACTGCTGAGCAGGAATTTGCTTTACAACAAAATGTGCCTCAAACAAAAAGAAATAGTGGTAAGGAAAGCCGTATACAGCCTGAAAAAGCCATATACCATGGTTCTGAAGAGGCTGTAAGAGAAAGCAGGCAAAAGCATGGCTCTGAAGAGGCTGTGAGAGAAAGCAGACAAAAGCATGGCTCTGAAGAGGCTGAAAGAGAAAGCAGACAAAAGCATGGCTCTGAAGAGGTTGAAAGAGAAAATAAGCAAAAGCATGGTTTGAAAGAAGCTGCAATGGAAAACAAACTGCAACAGGCAACAAAAGAAGCAGGGGCCGAAAGCAAGGAGGAACAAACAGCAGAAGCACAAATAACAGAAACACAGCAAAATACAGCAGAGCAGACAAATGGCAGTATCCGTTATATGATTTTTCAGGAAGGAGAGGAGCCTTTTTTAGAAGAGGAAGAGGCCCAAGCAGCCAAAGAGCAGGAGCAAACGGAAAAAAGTGATACAGAGGATATTAAAGATGTGCTGGAATTGTTAAACAGCATTCAGTTTGAGGAGGAAACAGAAGAAAATCCCCAGGAGGAAACAGAACAGGATATTATGGATATTATAGCAGACTGGGCAGAAGAGGAGGAAGAGGATTTGCCCCAAAGCAATGGCCTGACATTGCTGTTTGCTGAGGAAACAGAGCAGCAGTCCCATTTTTCACAAGAGGAAGCCGATACAGAGGCACATGATACTTTGAAGGAAGAAAAAGCCGACTCAGAGTATGATGATGCTTTAGAAGAAGGAGCCGTTTTGGAGGAATATGGTGATTTCCACGAGAAGGCCGCTTCAGAGTATGATGATGTTTTAGAAGAAGGAGCTGCTTTGGAGGCATATGGTGATTTAGATAAGGCCGCTTCAGAGTATGATGATGCTTTAGAAGGGAAAGCCGATACAGAGGCATATGATGCTTTGGAAGAGGAGTGGACCGATATAGAGTATGACAATACTTTGGAAGAGAAAAGGGTTTCACAGCAGGAAGAATATGCAAAGCAAACAGAAGGCTCTTTGGAAAATAGACCAATAGAGCAGCCACAAAAAAATATGCTGCAAAAAGAGAAAATGTCTTTGGAAAATAAAAAGCCTTCTCCTGTCATAAAACAGCAAAGGCCATATACATTTCCTCCTTTGGATTTGCTGACAAAAAATCAGGCCATGCAAAGCAGCGATTCCAAAGCGGAAATGCTTGTAAATGCAAAAAAATTGGAAAATACATTAAGAAGCTTTGGTGTGGAGGCAAAGGTGATACAAATTAACAAAGGGCCTACCGTCACCCGCTATGAGCTTTCTCCCAGCCAAGGGGTAAAGGTGAGCAAAATTGTCAATTTGGCAGATGATATTGCACTGAATTTGGCGGCATCTGACATTCGTATTGAGGCACCTATTCCCGGAAAGGCTGCTGTGGGCATAGAGGTGCCAAACAAAGAAGCCCAGTCTGTATATTTAAGAAGTGTGCTGGAAAGTGAAGCATTTCAAAAGTTTCCATCCAAGCTGGCTTTTGCACTGGGAGAGGACATTGCAGGACAGCCCATTGTAGCAGACATTGCAAAAATGCCCCATCTTTTGATTGCAGGGGCTACGGGTTCAGGAAAAAGCGTTTGTATCAACACATTGATTACCAGTATACTTTATAAGGCGGACCCTAAAGAAGTCAAGCTGCTTTTGGTAGACCCCAAGGTGGTGGAGCTGAGCGTTTATAACGGCATACCCCATTTGCTGATACCTGTTGTGACAGACCCCAAAAAGGCCTCTGCCGCTTTGAACTGGGCTGTGAGAGAAATGCTGGAAAGATATAACGATTTTGCAGAAAATGGTGTGAGGGATATCAAGGGATATAATGCCATGAAACGGGAACAGGGAGAAGCAGAAGGCATTATGCCTCAAATTGTCATCATCATTGATGAATTGGCAGATTTGATGATGGCTGCTCCCGGAGAAGTGGAGGACGCCATTTGCAGACTGGCACAAATGGCCCGTGCCGCTGGTATGCATTTGATTATTGCCACACAAAGGCCTTCTGTGGATGTTATTACAGGTGTGATTAAAGCCAATATTCCTTCCCGCTTGGCATTTGCTGTATCCTCCGGCATTGATTCTCGTACCATATTGGATGCAGTGGGTGCAGAAAAGCTTTTGGGAAAAGGAGATATGCTTTTTTGCCCTCAGGGTACCAGCAAGCCTATGAGGATACAGGGCGCATTTTTGTCCGATAAAGAAGTAGAAAGCATTGTAAGCTTTGTAAAACAGTATGAAGTGACAGATTATGACAAAGAAATGATTGACAAAATCACTGCGGTTGCAAAAACAGGCGGCGGAGAAGAGGAAACAGATGAATTTTTTGACCAGGCAGTGGATTTGGTGGTGGAAAAAGAAAAGGCCTCTGTATCTATGCTGCAAAGGCAATTCCGCATTGGATACAACAGAGCCGCCAGACTGATGGCCTCCTTGGAGCAGCAGGGCATTGTAGGGCCGGAGGAGGGCAGTAAGCCAAGAAAGGTGCTTTTGACAAAACAGGAATGGGCAGATATGAGAGAATAAAAATGAGATAAAACAGGACAAAGGCATGGGTTAAATGTTTATGAACAGACAATTATCATACAGCTAGATATAGGCCCACAGCTATTTTTTGAAGTATCCTGAAACCATATTGACTGTATAAAAGTAAATGTGTTTCCAAATACTTTGTATGAAAAAACAGTTTGTTTACAGATTGTTCATTCCTGCTCTTGTGGTAAGATAAAAAAGTTTTTTGTTGACAAAATAAAAATCATATAGTAACATGATTTTAAGAAGTCATATGACTGACGGAAGTGGAGTAAAACCACATGGAGTATGACGATAGCTATGCCGACCGTCTGGGCAAATATGCCTGGGCTGTCGGCTTTTTTATCATAAAAAACGATTTTGAGAAGCAGCTTTGGGCATATTAAAAAAAGCAGTGTGTAAAAGCAAATGGAAAAAACAGTGAAAAAAAGCCTTTGCTTTTAAAATGCAGTCCTCCTTTGCTATGTAAGGAGCTGCCAAAATGCCCATGGGCAAATGCCGGACAGTGGTTTTGCAATGTTTTACAGCCTTCTGCTTTGTATTGCAAAAGCAAAATACAATGTGAGAAATCTGTATTGCAGATATGAAATAGATAACTGTCACAAGGCAACCAAACTGTTTTTGGATTTTTTATGAGAGATTACAGTTTTTTTCAAAAATCCCGTTGCTTTGGCAAAATGCTGCACATTTCTATTTCTCATTGCCATTATAAAATACAATGTGTTGAAAGGAGAAACCATTATGAAAACAGATTTACAAATTGCACAGGAATGTACCATGCTGCCCATTGAAGAAATTGCACAAAAGGCTGGCATTGCCAAGGAATACATTGAGTGCTATGGAAAATATAAAGCAAAAATCAGCAGCAGCTATTATGATACCATAAAAGAGAGAGAAGACGGAAAATTGGTGCTGGTGACAGCAGTGAACCCAACACCTGCCGGAGAGGGCAAAACAACGGTTACAATCGGTTTGACACAGGCATTGCAAAAGCTGGGCAAAAATGCCATTGCCGCATTGCGGGAGCCTTCTCTTGGTCCCTGCATGGGCATCAAAGGCGGCGCCGCAGGAGGGGGATATGCACAGGTGGTGCCTATGGAGGACATCAATTTGCATTTTACAGGAGATTTGCACGCCATTACCACAGCAAACAATCTGCTTTCTGCTATGGTAGACAATCATATTCAGCAAGGAAATGAATGCAACATTGATGTGAGAAGAATTGTTTGGAAAAGAGCATTGGATATGAATGACAGAGCATTGCGTCAGGTTGTGGTAGGTTTGGGAGGAAAAGCCCACGGCGTGCCTCGTGAGGATGGTTTTCAAATTACAGTGGCTTCCGAAATTATGGCAATATTCTGTTTGGCAAAGGATTTGCAGGATTTGAAAGAGATGCTTGGCAAAATCATTGTAGGATACAGCTATGATGACAAGGCTGTAACAGCTCATGACATTGGTGCAGACGGCGCCATGGCAGCACTGCTCAAAGACGCCATACAGCCTAATTTGGTACAAACATTGGAAAACACACCTGCATTGATACACGGAGGGCCTTTTGCAAATATTGCCCATGGCTGCAACAGTGTAAGAGCCACAAAAACCGCATTGAAGCTGGCAGATTATGTCATTACAGAAGCAGGATTTGGCGCAGATTTGGGCGCAGAAAAGTTTTTTGACATCAAATGCCGCAAGGCAGGCCTCAAACCGGATGCAGTGGTGTTGGTGGCTACCATTCGTGCCATGAAATATAACGGCGGTGTGGCAAAAGAAAATTTAAGCACTGAAAATTTAGAAGCACTGAAAAAAGGCTTTGTCAATTTGGAAAAGCATATTGAAAACATACAAAAATTTGATGTGCCTGTTGTAGTAACCCTCAATCATTTTGTGGCAGACACAGCGGCAGAGGTGGAATATGTAAAACAACGCTGTGAAGCAATGGGAGCAGATTTTGAGGTGGCCCATGTTTGGGCAGAAGGCGGTGCAGGAGGAGAGGCCCTTGCCAAAAAAGTACTGCAAACATTGGAAACAAAACAAAGCCATTTCCATGTGCTTTATGAAGATGATATGACAATAGAAGAAAAAATCAATAAGGTTTGTCATGAAATTTATGGTGCAGGCAGTGTAAACTTTACACCGGCGGCAAAAAAAGCATTGGAGCAGGTGAAAAAGCTGGGCTTTGAACATTTCCCTGTTTGTATGGCAAAAACACAATATTCTCTTTCTGATGACCCCAATTTGCTGGGCAGACCGGAAGGCTTTGCCGTAACGGTAAAAGAAATCCGCATTTCTGCCGGAGCAGGATTTATTGTGGCACTTTTGGGAGATATTATGACCATGCCCGGACTGCCCAAAAGACCTGCCGCATTAAACATTGACATTGACGAAAAAGGCAATATTGTAGGATTATTCTAATCCGTATCGATGGATTTTAGAAATGTATGTATATGAAAAAGGAGCATGACCCTTCTTTTGTTGTGTCGGCATATAAAAACTGCTCTTTTTTTGGAACAAAAACGGTTCTGAAGCATCCCGGTTTTTTTGTGCTTTTTATACACATATGTGTGAAATAAATGTAAAAAATGATATTGTAACCATGAAATATACATCTATAATCATGGTATCTGTATTTATGATAAAACGGCTAAAGAATATGAGGCTGCTTTCAAGCTTGCACATTGCTGAGAATATTTTCAGTTCTCACTGAAACATTTTATTGCTTTGGCTTTTATCAATATGATATTTTATGGGAAATAAACAGTATCCAAATAGAATATAGGAGAGAGTTGCATGAGCGGAAAAATCATAGACGGAAAGGCAATTTCACAACAAATCAAAGAGGAAGTGAAAAAAGAGGCAGAGCTTTTGAAAAAAAAGGGTATCAATCCCTGTTTGGCTGTGGTGCTGGTGGGAGAAAACAGTGCCTCAAGGGTATATGTCAACAACAAAAAAAAGGCTTGCCAAGCCTGCGGCATAGAGTCTGTTTCCTATGAACTGCCTGAAGGTACAACAGAAAAAGAGCTTTTGGATTTGGTGGAAAAGCTGAACCAGGATAAAAAAATAAATGGTATACTGGTACAGCTGCCACTGCCGAAGCACATTGATGAAACAAAGGTGATACTTGCCATTTCTCCCAAAAAGGATGTGGATTGCTTTCATCCCCAAAATGTGGGGGCGCTGCACACAGGGGGAAAGGGATTTTTGCCCTGTACGCCGGCAGGTATACTGGAGCTGATTCAAAGAAGCGGATATGACATTGCATCAAAAGAATGTGTTGCCATTGGCAGAAGCAACATTGTGGGAAAACCGGTGGCTATGCTTTTGCTGCAAAAAAATGGCACTGTGACCATATGCCACTCCAAAACCAAAAATTTGAAGGAGGTGTGCAAAAGAGCCGATATCATTGTGGTGGCAACAGGAAAAATCAACACATTGACAAAAGATATGGTAAAACCGGGGGCCATTGTCATTGATGTGGGCATGAACCGCAATGAAGCAGGAAAGCTGTGCGGTGATGTGGATTTTGAAGCAGTCAAAGAAGTGGCAGAGGCCATCACTCCGGTGCCGGGAGGGGTGGGACCCATGACCATTGCCATGCTGATGAAAAACTGTTTGACCGCAGCAAAGGAACAGGCATAAACAAATGATAAAACAAAACCAATGATTATTATGGCAGAGTAAGTGATTGTGAGTTATGTGCTGATAAGACGGGGAGTTGCTTAACAGACGGAGTATCCATGCTGATACACTATACAATGACTGCATCCCGCTGCCACATATAAGACAAAGACAGCGTTCTCCTTTTATGTGGCAAAATGCCAATATGAAAGGAGTTTTTTTATGAATGTGAAAAAATTGATATGGAATGCTTTTTTCATTGCTATGTATGTGGTGCTGAGCTATGTTTCTATCAATTTGGGCAATATGGTGATTACCGTATCAGCCATTCCCATCATTATGGGCGGTATGCTTTTTGGTCCTGTGGCAGGGTTGGAAATTGGATTGATAGGCAGTTTTTTGAAACAGATATTGACCTATGGCATGACGCCAACAACCATACTGTGGATATTGCCGGCGGCTGTGAGAGGCTTTATGGTGGGTGCTTATGCAAAACAAAAGGGATACCATATGAGGCCAAAGCAAGTTTTGTCCATTATATTGCTCAGCGGATTTGTGGTAACTACATTGAATACGGTTGTGATGTATATTGACAGCAAGCTATATGGCTATTATACATTTGCTTATGTGTTTGGTGCTTTGATTGCCCGATATATTTCGGCAATATTGACTTCCATGGTATATTTTTCCATATTGCAGGTGCTTATGAAATATATGTCTTTGTTTGAAAAAAATACCTCTTCTTAACAGAGTAGAATATGCTCTATTTATTGCATAAACAGAAAAGAAAGAGTATAATGTTTTTGATTGCAAAAAAGGATTTAGGAGGATATTCAATGAAGGGAACAGTTGCATTTACCTCTCTTGGCTGTGACAAAAACAGAGTGGACAGTGAGGTTATGCTGGGCATACTGTCTAAAAGCGGATTGACAGTGGTGGCAGAGGAATCAGAAGCAGATTTGATTGTGGTCAATACCTGTTGTTTTATAAAGGATGCTTTGGAGGAAAGCATTGAAACCATTTTGGAAATGGCAGAATACAAAAAAACAGGCCGCTGCAAAGGATTGATTGTGGCAGGCTGTTTGGCGCAGAGATATGAAAAAGAAATGTTTTTGGAAATGCCGGAGGTAGACGCCATATTGGGTACAACGGCATATGAAGAAATTGCAGAAATTGCAGGACGCATACTGTATGGAGAAAAAAATATCAAACAATTGACGGATATCAATGCACCCATGACAGAAGAAAAGGGAAAGCTGAGAATGCTTTCTACGGCGGGATATTATGCCTATTTAAAAATTTCAGAGGGCTGTGACAACCACTGTACCTATTGTATCATTCCAAAAATGAGAGGAAAACACAGAAGCCGCTCCATAGAAAGCTTGGTGGAGGAAACCACATTGCTGGCACAGCAGGGAGTGAAGGAATTGGTAATCGTGGCCCAGGATACCTCTATCTATGGCAGGGATTTGTATGGAAGGCCTATGCTTGACAAGCTTTTAAAAGAGCTTTGTACTGTGGAAGGCATTGAATGGATACGTTTGTTATACTGCTATCCGGAAACCTTGACAGAAGCAACCATTCAAACCATGGCGGAGGAGCCTAAAATATGTCATTATATTGATTTGCCCATACAACACGCCAATGATGCTGTGTTAAAAAGAATGGGCAGAAAAAGCACACAGCTGCTTTTGAGACAAAAAATAGAAGCATTGCGCAATGCCATGCCGGATATTGCCATTCGTACCACATTTATTGTTGGTTTTCCCGGAGAAACACAGCAGGAATTTGAGGATTTGCTGAAATTTGCAAATGAAATGAAATTTGACAGACTGGGCGTGTTTACCTATTCCCAAGAAGAAGGCACCCCTGCTGCCAATATGGAAAATCAAATAGAAGAAGAGATAAAAGAAAAAAGAAAAGAAAGCATTATGGAGCAGCAAAAAATCATTTCTGCCCAATATTGTGAAAAAGAAATCGGCACCATAAAAGAGGTGCTTGTAGAAGGAAAATTGCCTCAAGAAAATATTTATTGCGGCAGAACAAAAAGAGATGCGCCTGACATCGACGGACTGGTATTTTTTACAGGAGAAGAAGAATTGCTTTCGGGGGAAATTGTTTCTGTAAAAATAAAAGAAGCAAGCGATTATGATTTGATTGGAGAGGTGTTTTATGCAAATGAATCTTGCCAATAAACTGACCACGCTGCGAGTGGTGCTGATACCGGTTTTTTTGGTGATATTGCTTTCTCCCTTTGTGGCAGAGCCTCTCAATCGGTATGTGGCAGTGGGCATATTTATTGTGGCCTCTGTGACAGATTTTTTGGATGGATATATTGCCAGAAGCAGAAATATGGTGACCAATTTTGGAAAATTTATGGACCCTTTGGCAGACAAGCTTTTGGTTTGTTCTGCACTGGTGTCCATGGTAGAGCTGGGAGATTTGCCGGCATGGGTAGTTGTCATCATATTGAGCAGAGAATTTGCCATCACAGGCTTTAGAACACTGGCCATGGAAGCAAACATTGTTATGGCGGCCAGCTGGTGGGGAAAAATAAAAACCACAACACAAATGGTCATGATTATTGTGGTATTGCTGCAAATACAATCAGGTGTGATGGATAGCATAGAAACCATATTGGTGCTTTTGGCCGTTTTTTTTACCATTGTATCCGGTGTGGATTACATTGTCAAAAACAAATCTGTTTTGAAAGGATAGAGGTCCTGTTTGATTGGCCATAAACAAAAAAATGACAATAGGATGGCAGTATATTACAATAAAAGCATTTTATCATGCTGCAAATTGTGCTAAAACGGCAAAAGGAAGGTGTGCTGCATTTGAATATGGATGTTCCTTTTTTTAAAAGAAATGGAGTCAATCCCTTAGGCCGTTTTGGATGGGTCTTTCTTTTGCACTCTATAAAAGGAGAGAAGTGATTTTGGTTGTAAAATCAATGTTTTATAGGAAAGCAGCAGAATATAAAATAGATGGTATGATAAAGTGAATAAAAAAATAATGGTATAAAATAAACAAAATGGGGAATTTTACCAAAAAACACACCAATGAGAAGGGGAATGTGTAAATCCTTTTCATTATGAGCTGTGCCTTTTTGGCTGTGAAATGGAAATGACAAAAGGACAAATTATGAATGGGGCAAAAGCGACATATTTTATCCGTCAAAAAAACATTGGAGCAGCTTTTGGACATAGGTGTGACAATACAATCAAAATGCAGCAGTGCATCATATGTATTTGGCCTATGTACCGTTTATGTGTTTTGATATAACTGTGCCATAGAGCAGAATTTTTTGTGAGTCCACAGAAGAACAGGTGATGGATTGGATTGTGGAAAATATGCAGCTGAAGGAAAATGAAAGCTATTGCCTTTGGCATTATGGCACATGGGTGAACATTAAAATTTCAGGGGGATATAATCAGTATGGAAACACCAAGAAATGGGGTTTATGCCGGCTGATAACCACTTAAATCATAGGATGGAGTTATTTTTTGGTTCTGAGGATGAAAAGAAGGATTTATCATAAAGCTTCCTGCAATGAAAATGAAAAAAACAGGCTTTTCAAACAGATATCATATTCATTTTGTTTTCAGAGGGATATAAGCCCTCTAAACCCCAACGGCCCCTATTTTTACCGGATATGGGCAAAATATTTCATTGGCATACATTCCATTTGAGAAACACAAAACAGCAATGTAAAAAAGTCGGCAAAATCAATTTGTCGGCTTTCATCATTTTATATTTTAGATAAGGAGGTTTTTTTGTGCAGGCAGAAATCATTGCAGTGGGTACGGAAATATTATTAGGAGATATTTTAAACACAAATGCACAGTATTTAGCATTGGAGCTGGCAGAGCTGGGCATTGACGTTCATTATCAGACAGTGGTGGGGGATAATCCAAAAAGACTGGAGGAGACACTCTTTCATGCTTTTTCCAGAGCAGATTTGATTATCACAACAGGGGGGCTTGGCCCCACAGAGGACGATTTGACAAAAGAAACAGGTGCAAAATATTTTCAGGAGGAGCTGGTGCTGGATGAAAGAGCATTGAAAAGAATTGAAAAATATTTTCAAAAAACAGGAAGAGAAATGACAGAAAATAATAAAAAACAGGCATTTGTTCCCAAAAACAGCATTGTCCTTTATAATGATAACGGCACGGCTCCCGGAATGATTGTAGAAAAAAATCAAAAAATACTGGTGATGCTCCCCGGCCCTCCAAAAGAAACCATACCTATGTTTGAAGGCCAAGTCAAGCCTTATTTACAAAAACGTCAGGAATATACATTTGTATCCCGCATACTGCGCATAGCAGGTGTGGGAGAAAGTGCCATGGAAACAAAGGTAAAGGATTTGATTGACAGCCAGACCAATCCTACCATTGCCCCTTATGCAAAGGATGCCGAGTCTATACTGCGCATTACAGCAAAGGCAAAAACAAAAGAGGAAGCCAAAAGCATGATTGAGCCTGTGGCAAGGGAGATATACAAAAGGTTTGGAAATGATATCTATGGAGAAGGAGAAACCAATATGCAGACGGTTACGGCAGAGCTGCTTGTGAAAAAAGCAAAAACCATTGCCACAGCAGAATCCTGCACAGGGGGAGCCATTGCATCGGCATTGGTGGAATATCCGGGCATTTCTTCTGTATTTTTAGATGGTACTGTCACCTATTGCAATGAGGCAAAACAAAAAAGACTGGGTGTGAAGGAAGAAACATTGCAAAAATATAGCGCTGTCAGTGCAGAAACAGCAATGGAAATGGCAGAAGGTGCAGCCAAAACGGCAGGAACACAAATTGGGCTGGCAACCACAGGCATTGCCGGCCCTGACGGAGCCATGGAGGGAAAGCCGGTAGGGCTGGTATACATTGGTTTGACAATAGATGGTGTGACACAGGTGAAAGAATGCCATTTTGTGGGAAACCGTGAAAAGGTGCGTACTCGTGCTGTTTATACAGCATTGGATTGGCTGAGAAGGGAATTGCTGCAATGACAAAGGAACAAAAAGGAGATTTGCTTTTGCTGCTGGCGGCCATGATAGGAGGATTGGGCTTTGTATCCATGAAATATCTTTTGCAATGGGAATTTACCCCCTTTCAAGTCATTGCGGGGCGTTTTTTTATAGCAACGGCTGTGTTATGTACCATTTATTTTAAAGAGTTAAAAAAAATGACAAATGAGGAATGGAAATCAGGAGCGGTTTTGGGATTTTTTTTATTTTTGCTTTTTGCACTGATGACGGTGGGACTGCAATATACCACACCTTCTGTGAATGCCTTTTTAAGCACATTGGCAGGGGTGATTGTACCCTTTATACTATGGGGTGTGTTTCATAAAAGGCCTGATGGCATTTGCTTTGCTGCCGCAGGCATAACATTGGCAGGTGTTGCCATGCTTTCTGTTACAGGGGATATCAAAGGCGGCTTTGGGGCATTGCTGTCATTTGGGGCATCTGTGGCATTTGCATTTCAAATGATATGGATGGGAAAATTTTTGGAAAAAGCAGACCCCCTCCATTTGGCACTGGTAGAGCATATGGTTGTGCTGCTGCTGGCATTGGCTGTTGCCGCAGTACAAAATAGACCATTGCCCAGCATTACACTCCATGGTGCAGTACATTTTATTGTGCTGGGTGTTTTTTGTACAGCCATTTATTTTGTGTTTCAGTCAGTGGGCCAGCAGTATACAAAAGCCTCCAAAGCGGCCATATTGCTGACAACAGAAGCAGTGTTTGCGGCTTTGGCAGGGGCAGTGCTTTATGGAGAAAGGCTTCCCATAAGAGGCTATATAGGGTGTGTGCTGATATTTTGTGCATTGCTTTTAACAGAAAGAAGGCCAAAACAAAAATTTACAAAAAACAGTAGTTGACGAAATGAGGAGTATATTATATAATTAGAACATTAGTTCGTTACTATATTTTTTAGAAAGGTGGTTCTGGGATATGGCAGATAAAAAAGGAGCAAAAAAGTTTGAGGAAGTCAAACCGGAAGATAAGCAAAAAGCCCTTGAGGCCGCATTGACCTATATTGAAAAGCAATTTGGAAAGGGGGCTGTGATGAAGCTGGGAGACAGCTCTGCCAAAATGAGTGTGGAGGTAATCCCCACAGGCGCTTTAAGCCTGGACATTGCTTTGGGAGTGGGAGGTATTCCAAAGGGCAGAATCATAGAAGTATATGGCCCTGAATCCTCCGGTAAAACAACCATAGCACTGCATATGGTGGCAGAGGTGCAAAAGCAAGGCGGCATTGCCGGCTATATTGATGCGGAACACGCCATGGACCCTGTATATGCAAAGGCATTGGGAGTGGATATTGACAATTTATATATCTCTCAGCCGGATGATGGGGAACAGGCCCTTGAGATTGCAGAAACCATGGTGAGAAGCGGTGCCATTGACATTGTGATTGTAGACTCTGTGGCCGCTTTGGTGCCAAGGGCAGAAATTCAGGGAGAAATGGGGGATTCCCATATGGGCTTGCAGGCCAGACTCATGTCTCAGGCACTGAGAAAATTAACGGGTATTACCAATAAATCAAAATGCTCTGTCATATTTATCAATCAGCTTCGTGAAAAAATTGGTATGACATTTGGAAATCCCGAAACCACAACAGGCGGCAGAGCATTAAAATTTTATGCTTCTGTACGGATTGACATTAGAAAAGCAGATGCGCTTAAGCAGGGAGATACTGTTATTGGAAACCGTACAAAAGTGAAAATTGCCAAAAACAAAGTGGCGCCTCCTTTTAAATCCGCAGAATTTGACATTATGTACGGACAAGGGGTTTCAAAAGAGGGAGATATACTGGATTTGGCAGTGGATATTGACATTGTCAACAAAAGCGGCGCATGGTATTCTTATAAAGAAACACGCATTGGCCAAGGCCGTGAAAATGCCAAATTATATTTAAAGGAGCATACGGATGTATGCCATGAAATTGAAACAGAGGTACGCAGATATTATCATCTGCCGGCAGACGGACAGCCTATGGTGATAGAGCAGGAAGCAGCAGAGGAGCTGCCTGAGGATATGGAGCCGGATATGGAAGAAAAGGAAACCATGGAGCAAATACAAGGAGAAGAGGAATTTTAACAGGCGTTGAGATAGAGGGTGTCAATGAGTGGACAGTAAAAAGGCAATGCTGGTTTTAACAATGATTTTGTTTTGTATTTTTGCAACAGGCTGCCAAAATACAAAAGAGATATTAAAGGAAGTATCCACACAATGGAAGGCAAACGGCAGAGCGTATGGGCAAGAGTTTGTATATGAACAGGGGCAGACAGTACAGACAGCATTTTTTAATGTTACCATCAATCAAGTGACAACAGCAGAGGAAATTGAAGGCTATGTGCCTGAAAACAGCGAACACTGCTTTGCTGTTGTCAATATCACAGTGGAAAATACATTTGAGGATTTTGATTCCATTACAATGCTTTGCAATGATTTTGAATTGACATGGGATGCATTGGAGGGGGAAACCACTTTTCCCGAGTATCAGTTTTATGACGGACAGCTTCCCAACGAATACAATCTGGCATATGGAGAGAGCAAAACAGGAAATTTGATTTTTATTGTACCGAAAGAGGTCTATGCTTATCAAATGAAATATTATGAAATATGGGATGATAATTTTATAGGCAATACATATTATATGAATTTTTTACTGCCCCAATAAAATAAAAGTACAAAACAAAGCTTAAGCAGGGAAAAGCCCTGCTTTTTGCTGTATTTAGGAGAGGGTTTTATATGAAAATAACAGCAGTGAAGCAACAGGCACATTGTCCCCAAAAATATAATGTGTTTGTAGATGGAGCATTTGCTTTTAGCTTGATAAAAGAGGATATTATTTATTTTAAATTAAAAGAAGGAAATGAAATTGCAAAGGAAAAATATGATTTTATACAAAATGAGCTGATTTATATACAGGCTCAGGACAAGGCACTGCACTATATCGGCTACAAAATGAGAACAGAAAAAGAGGTTTGCCAAAAATTATACCAAAAGGGATTTGCTGAAAATGTGGTGCAAAGAGTCATGGAATTTTTAAAAAAATATGAATATGTAGACGATGAAAAATATTGTGAAGGCTACATCAAAGAAAGACTTCTCATAAGCCCCAGAGCAAAATATGCCCTGAAAATGGAATTGCGCCAAAGAGGTGTTTTAGAAAGCACCATTTGTAAAGTGTTGGACAAAATGGATATAGACGAATTGGGCGATGCCGTTAGATTGTTGGAAAAAAAATGCTTTTATTTAGACGATATGAACGAAAAAGAGAAAAAAAGACTGTTTGGATTTTTACAGCGCAGAGGGTATTGCTATGATATAATAAAAGAGGCATTTGCATATGTTCAAAAAAAAGAAGAATAAATGGTGAAAACTGAAAGGATTTGATGAAGCTATGGCTTTTTACATAGGAGAAATTATTAAATTGAGAAAAGAATTTCAAGAGGCACATCAAAATGGCGAATATATGGAAGCCATTGCTTTAGGCAAAAAAATATATGACCTATACAAAGAAAATAATGACTGCAATACCATGGAATATGCAACAGATGTGAACAATCTGGCCATTGCATATGATGATATCTCCATGTATGAAAAAGCACAGATGTATTATAAAGAAGCGGCAAAGCTGAAAAAAGAAATTGGAGGGGAGTGTACCTCCTATGGAGATACATTAAACAATCTGGCCATTACATACAGTAATTTGGCAAAATATCAAGAGGCCCTTTCACTGCAAAAACAGGTGCTGGAAATTCGGGACAGACTTTTGGGCAGAAGCCATGAGGATTATGTGGCCAGCCTGTACAATTTGGGAAATGCTTATGAGGATGTAAAAGAGTATGACAAGGCCATAGAGCTGCACAACAAAGCATTACTCAAGGGCCAAAGATTAAACAGTGTTTCCAAAATGGATTTGGCGGATATTTTAACCAGCTTGGGACGTTCCTATGAAAAGCAGGGAAATTTTAAAAAAGCACAAAAGGCACTGCAAAGGGCGCTGGACATTTTAAAAGCCCAAAGAGGAGAAGAAAATCAGTATTATATGATGAATCTTTTGAGAATGGCAACAGTCTGTGAAAAAGCAGGGCTTTTGGACATGGCAACAAGCTGTTGTGAAAAGGCCATGAAAATACGAAAAAAAATTATGACAGAAAGCCATTTGGAGTATGTGACAAATTTAAACAGCTTGGCAGCGTTGTATGGCAAGCAGGAAAATTTTGAACGCTCTTTGGAAATTCACCAGCAGGTACAGACCATTGTAAAAAATCTTTTGGGAGAATATCACACATTTTATGCAGAATGCTTAAACCATATGGCCATGGACTATTGCGGACTGCAGCAGTATGATAAGGCAATGCAGCTAAATGACAGAGCATTGTATTTAAAAAAACAGCTGATAGGAGAAAAGCATGGCCAATATGTGTTGAGCCTGTTAAGCAAAGGCACCATTTTGGACAAAAAGGGAGATTATGATGAAGCCATAAAATGCTATCAAAAGGCATTGGATATGAGAAATGAGCTTTATCAAGGAAAAAGCATTGCCTGTGCCGATACCATGCTTGCCATGGCAAGAGTGTACAATCATAAACAAGACTATGCCATGGCTGAAAAATATTTGACTGAAAGCCTGCGGGTGAGAGAGGAATTGAAAGAAACGCAGGATGTGGCATATGTATTAAATTTGGAGATGCTGGCAGAATGCCGCCAAAAACAAAATGATTTGACAGGGGCTGTTTCTGTTTGCAAACAAGCAGTTGCCGTACAGCAAAAAATGTTTGGAAAAAACCATCCTCATTATGCAAGGGTGCTGCTTCATTTGGCAAGGCTGTATATTATAACAAATGACAGAAAAAAAGCAGTGGAAATATTGCAGCAGGTTGTGGGCATTGAAGAGGAAACATTGGGAGAAGAAAACATAAGATACAAAAACAATTTGGAGCTGCTGGCAAGAATTGCTTTTACCAACAAGGATTATACCATATCCATTGACTGCTGGAAAAAGCTGTATGCCATGAATTTTGAACAAACAGACCAGCAAAGATTTTTTTCTGCAAAAATAGAGCTGTGGCTGGCAAGCTGCTATATTTATTTGGGAGATGGCGTCAAAGCAAAGGCTTATTATGAAAAGGCCATGGAAAAAAAAGAAAGCTGCGGCATAGAGGATGACGAATGGAAAAATATGGCAAGAGGATTTCTTTTGGTGGCGGCAAAAAAAGAAGCAGAAAAGCTGCAAAAAGAAATGAAAAGACAACAGCAAAGCAAAAAAGAACAAGCCAAAAAAACGCCCGAGGAGCTGGAAAAGGAGCTTTTGCAGCTTTATGAGCAAAAAAAATCCCATATTGGAGAGAAAAATGTGCAGACACTGGAAATTGCTGTGCAGCTGGGAGATTTTTATGCAGAGGCAGGACAGTATGAAAATGCTGTGCATTGGCTGGAAAAAGCAGAAAAATGGACAGAGGACAATACATTGTATGCACAGATAATGCGAAAGCTGGCCGCATTGTATCTTTTGGAAAAGCATTATGAAAAGGCATTTCAAAAGCTAAGCCATGCCATTGGGTTTCAAGAAGAATATGGCAGCACAGATACAGAAGAATATGCTATGCTTTTGGGATTGATGGGAGATTTGTTTTTTGCCATTGAAAATATAGAGCAGGCATTTGTATATTATGAAAAATGGAAGCTGTTATCTGAAAAAAAGCAGCGAAAAGGCCAATTATATTTTGAAAGAGTACAAAGAATGGGCTATATTTTGGAAAAGCTGAAAAAATATAAGCAAGCAGGCATTTATTATACAGAAGTGATAGGGTATATGAAAAAACAACAGCAAAGCAATTTGCCATTGGCAAAAATGCTGCTGAAAACAGGAGAGTTTTTTTTAAAGGAGGAGGAGCAAAGCCGGCAGGGAGAGGAAATGATAAAGGAAGCCATAGAAATTTTTGAAAAAATAAAGGGAAATCAAAGCAAGGACTACGGAAGGCTTATGAGCAAGCTGGGAAGCCTTTATATCTCCCAAAAAAAGCAGCAGCAGGGCATAATATTTCTGCAAAGAGCCTATCAGATACAGTGCATTTATGAGGATAAAAAGATATTGAGCAAAAAGGGATATGAAGCACTTTTAAAATATTTGAAGGAAAATAAAGATACACAAAAATATCAGCTGATGAAAAAAGGAAAGCCTTTTCCGGAAATGTCATAAAAAAGCAGTTTTTTTGCAGACAATGCCTTGACAGAACAAAACAGCTATGCTATGATTACGAAGTATGTTTAGCCGCACGAAGAGGTGAAAAATTTTGCAAAAGCAAATACCGTATTCGGCGAGTATAGTGCGAGGAGGTGTACAAGGTGTACGCAATTATCGAAACAGGTGGAAAACAATATAAAGTGGCAGAGGGCGATGTGATTAAGGTGGAAAAGCTGGCCGTAGAGGCTGGTCAGGAATATGCCTTTGACAAAGTGCTGGTTGTGGCAAAGGACAGTGATGTGACAGTGGGCGCTCCTTATGTTGCCGGCGCAAAGGTATCTGCATCTGTAATTGGCGACGGCAAAGAAAAGAAGGTTGTGGTTTACAAATATAAACCCAAAAAAGGCTTCCACAAGAAAAAAGGACACAGACAGCCATTTACAAAGCTGCAGATTCAATCCATTTCTCTTTAAAAAATAATGATAAAAGCAGTGATTTATTGCAACAAAAACAAACAGCCCTGCGGATACCGCATTTGCGGACACGCCGGTTTTGCAAAAAAAGGCGAGGATATTGTTTGTTCGGCAGTATCCATATTGGCAATCAACACAGCCAATGCCATAGAAGCATTGGCAAAAGCAAAGCTTTGCTGTGATGCCAATGAACAAAGGGGCGGATATTTGCAGGTGATTGTAACGGATTTAAAGCAATGCAAAAGGCTCCATGATGCAGAACTTTTGTTAAACACAATGGTTTTGGGATTGGAAAGCATCGCACAGCAATATCAAAAATATATTCGCTTAACATATAAGGAGGTGTAAGAGTATGTTAAAATGCAACCTTCAGTTTTTTGCTCACAAAAAAGGAGTTGGTTCCACCAAAAACGGACGTGACTCCAAAGCAAAAAGACTTGGCGCAAAACGTGCCGATGGACAGATTGTAAGAGCCGGCAACATTTTATACACACAAAGAGGTACCAAAATTCATCCCGGTCTGAATGTAGGCAAGGGAGGAAACGATACACTCTTTGCATTGGTTGATGGTCGTGTAAGCTATGAGAGAAAGGGCAGAAGCAAAAAACAAGTTTCTGTATATCCGGTGGATTTAGCTGTGGCTGAATAATAAAAAAAATGGGGGGCTTCAAATGATGGTCATTTGAAGCCCTATTTTTCATATAGAAACATATTCTCAGTATGGCATCTCCATTGCACATTTGGAGCATACCATTTGAAAAAAGCAATATCAAAGAGTCTAAATATGTTTTTGATATATTTTATAAATCCAAAAACCATAAACAGAGGTGAGCATATGTTTGTAGACAGAGTGAAAATCCATATCAAGGGCGGAAACGGCGGCAATGGTATGGTTTCTTTTTACAGAGCAAAATACATTACCCATGGCGGGCCGGACGGCGGCGACGGCGGACGAGGCGGAGATGTGATATTTGTAGGGGACGCCAGCATGAATACACTGATGGATTTTCGATATAAGCGTTCTTTTAAAGCAGAAAACGGACAGGACGGAGGAAAATTAAACTGCTTTGGAAAGAGCGGCAGTGATGTAATCATCAAAGTCCCTGTGGGTACTGTCATTCGGGAAGCCAACAGCAATAAAATTATGGCAGATATCACAAGGGCAGGAGAAAAAAAGATACTCATAAAAGGGGGAAAAGGGGGAAAAGGCAATCAGCATTTTGCCACACCTACCAGACAGGCCCCCCGTTATGCAGAAAGAGGACAAACTGCCAAGGAATATGATGTGATATTAGAATTGAAGCTGATTGCAGATGTGGGGTTGATTGGCTTTCCCAATGTGGGAAAATCCACACTGTTGTCTATGGTGACCAACGCCAACCCTAAAATTGCCAATTATCATTTTACCACATTGGCCCCCAATTTAGGCGTGGTACAAAGCAGAATAGGGGAGGACTTTGTATTGGCAGATATTCCCGGATTGGTGGAAGGCGCCAGCCAAGGCGTGGGGCTGGGGCATGCATTTCTCCGCCATGTGGAAAGAACAAAGGTGTTTATACACGTAGTGGATGCGGCGGCTCTGGAAGGGGATGACCCTGTGGAAAATGTGAAAAAAATCAATGAGGAATTGAGAGAATATAACCCTGAGCTGCTGAAAAGACCCCAGGTGATTGCGGCAAACAAAACAGATATTCCCCAAGCACAGCAAAATGTCCAAAGGCTGAAGGAAGCCTATGAAAAAGAGGGCTATGAGGTGTTTCCTATCTCTGCGGCAACCAATAAAGGCTTAGATACCCTTTTAGAGGCAGTGGCAAAAATATTAAAGCAATATCCTGAGGATATTACATTTGAAGAGGAATATGAAGCGTATCAAGAGGTGGAAATTGACAAGGAGCCTTTTACCATAGAAGTGCTTGATGACAATTATTATGTGGTAACAGGCACAGGTGTGGAAAAAATGATTGGCTATACCAACATTGACACAGAAAAGGGCTTTGCTTTTTTCCAAAGATATTTGAGAGAAAAGGGCATCATTGCGGCTTTAGAGGAAAAGGGCATACAAGAGGGAGATACTGTCAAAATTTATGGATTGGAATTTGACTATTATAAATAATGGAGCCATAAAATAGGATTTACAAATGCTTTGATATGGTTTATAGTAATGGAGGAAAAGCAATGTTAACAAGCAAACAAAGGGCCTATCTAAGAGGTATGGCAAATGGGCTGGACAGCATTTTTCAAGTGGGAAAAAGCGGTGTGACGCCACAGCTGAGGGATGCAGTGGATAAGGCCTTGGAGGCAAGAGAGCTGATTAAAATGAATGTGCTGGACAATACCATGACAGATGCCAAAGAGGCCGCAGGCGTTTTGGCAGACAGAACAGGCGCCGATGTGGTACAGGTCATTGGCAATCGTTTTGTATTGTTTCGTCAGTCCAAAAAAAAGCCTGTGATTGAACTGCCAAAATGATGGAAGCATAACAAAATGTTGTTTTGCCGCAAAAAGGATGTGCTGGGTTCATATGAAAAGGGATATGGTAGTATAAGCATGAAGCTTCAAAACAAAATAATGGGAAAAATAATCAAAAGGCTGGGATATGTTTCAAATTCCTGCTGTTTCATAAAAAATTGTTTTTTTCCCTTCAAAGCCTCTTGCTTTGGCTTGCAAGGAAAAAATGGAGAAAACGGGTAAATCAATGCTTTATGGTATTCTATTTCATGTGAAAGCAACAAAATCTATAAAAAGTCATAGGGGAAGAGGAATGTTCTATGAGAAGTGAAATAGAAAATTTTAAGGACTGTAAAAGTATAGCCATTATGGGAGGCACATTTGACCCCATACATTATGGACATTTGGCAACGGCAGAGGCAGTTCGATATCGTTTTAAAGTGGATAAGGTCATATTTATGCCTACGGGCAACCCTGCCCACAAAGCAGACAGATATGTGACACACCATGAACACCGCTATTTGATGACTGTATTGGCAACCATGAGAAATGAAAATTTTGATGTGTCCCGCATAGAAATTGAACGCCCTGGCATCACCTATACCATTGACACCATTGAAACACTGAAAAAAATGTGCCCTGCTGATGTAAGGCTGTATTTTATTACAGGTGCAGATGCACTGCACCAGATTTTTACATGGAAGGACCCGGAAAAGCTGCTTTCCATGTGTGATTTTGTGGCAGTGACCCGTTCCGGCTATGATAAAAACAGATTGTTTGATGAAATTACAGAAATCAGAGATAAATTTGCCAGCAGAATCCACTATATGCAGGTACCCGGGTTGGAAATCTCCTCCTCTGACATTCGCAGCCGTGTGGAAAACGGCAGGCCAATCAAATACCTTTTACCCCAAGAAGTGGAGGATTATATTTATAAATTTGGATTGTATGAAAATTGTGTTCAAAAAGAGGTAAAATTTATGCTGACAAAAGAAGTGATAAAAGAAAAACTGCAGTCTGCTTTGTCTGTAAAGCGTTATATCCATACTATGGGCGTGGCAGAGCAGGCCATAAAGCTGGCTGAAATTTATGGCAGTACACAAGAAAAACAAAAAGCAGAGGTTGCAGCACTTTTGCATGATTGTGCAAAGGATTACCCTCAGGAGCTGAAAATGCGGCTGTGCAAGGAATACCATATTGCTTTGGATGATATATTAAAAAAGCAAAAGGATTTGATACATCCTTTTTTGGGAGCAGAGGTGGCAAAAAGAGAATATCTTGTGGAGGATGAAGATATTTTAAATGCCATTCGGTATCATACAACGGGCAGAAAAGATATGAGCCTTTTGGAAAAGATTATATTTTTGGCAGATTATATTGAGCCAAACAGAACACCCTTTGATGGGCTGGAGGAGGCCAGACGCCTTGCCTATTTGGATTTGGACATGGCAATGCGTTATACATTGGAGCATACCATTGCTTATGTAAAGGAAAGAAATTTGATGCTGCATCCTCTTTCACTGGAAGCATTGGAATATTTTAAAAAGAAATAAGGAGGAATGTTTGTGGAGGCATTGGAAATTGCAAAAATTGCCCAAGAGGCATTGGATGACAAAATGGGGGAAGATATTAAAGTATTGGATTTAAGAGGATTGTCTAATATTGCAGATTATTTTGTCATTGCCAGCGGAAATAATGTCAACCATTTGAGAGCCATGGCAGATGAAGTGGAACAAAAATTGTTTAAAGCCGGTGTCAAGCTGCACCATTCGGAAGGGTATAGTGTGGCAACATGGATATTGCTTGATTTTGGAACTGTTTTGATACATTTGTTTAACAAAGAGCAAAGAGAATTTTATAGCTTGGAACACGTTTGGTCTGATGCCAAAATTGTTTGATTTCTAAAAAGCACTGCTGGGTTTTGCAGGGGATTTTTGTGGTGTATCCGTAAAATAAAAAAAATAGTATGCCGCCCTTTAAGTGCCATGAGTAAAACGGCAAAAGCCTGCATAAATGCTGGATTTTCCCACAGATATCAATAACACTTTGTTATAAAAGATACAGATATATGGCAGAATATGTAGAAATAGGGAAAACTCTTGTAAGATAAGGCTTTTTCCTCACTTCTATAAAAGACTGCAAGGGGTTATAAAATATAAAATCAATCAAAATATTTTGTATGGGCTTTTTATGATTTGTTTCATTTTGTATTAGCTGAAACATAAAACAATATTTAAAATGGATAAAGTGTTATATCCGATATGAAAAAAATAAAAAAGTGGGGAATCCCCACTTTTTATTTTAAGAGCGTTTGTTTGCTCTTTTATTTAAACCGGCCTGTCTTTCATTAGATTGCTTCAGCCAATCCTTCATTTTTTCTTCAAAATCAGAAGGGGTGGATTGGGGTTTAAAATAATCATCTGACGGACGAATGGTTCTGTTTTCATAATTGGATTTTTGCTCCTTTGGACGGAAATTTTTTTCAAATTGTCCTTGTTTTGCAGAAGCAGGAAGGGCCTCTCGAATAGAAAGCGAAATTTTGTTGGAGGCTTCATCCACAGAAAGCACTTTGACTTTTACAATATCGCCCACAGCAATATGCTCATTGATATCCTGCACAAAACTATTTGCTATTTGTGAGATATGCACCAAACCTTGTGTTTTTTCACCTAATGAAACAATGGCGCCAAAGGGCTTGATACGCAACACTTTACCTTCAACAACACTGCCAACTTGAACTTTTTCTGACATTAAATATTACACTCCTATTCGATTTAATCATGATTTTAATATGCAAAGAATTGTTTTATGAAAAAAGAAATGAAAGAAAGCTCTTTCTTTTCTTTTTTAGTGTAACAAGTATACCATAATTTTTTATAAAATACAAACAATTTTAAATGCTTTTTTTGGAGGAAAGCCATGAAAAAAAATGATAAAATAGTACTGAAAATAGAAGATGTCATTTTTCCCAATAAGGGGATAGGATATGCGGACGGACGAAAAGTGATTGTAAAAAATGTTTTGCCCCAGCAGGAGGTAGCTGCCTGTGTGCGCAAAAAAAGAAGCGGCGTCATAGAGGCAAGGCTGGAAGAGGTGCTGACAAAATCTCCTCTGGAACAAAAATCTGACTGCCCCCATTTTGATTTGTGCGGAGGATGCACCTATCAAAATATGAAAAGAGATGCAGAGCTGGCCATGAAAGAAAAGCAGGTGATGACACTTTTGCAGCAGGCAAACATTGCAATAGAAAGCTGGGAGGGGATAGTACCTTCTCCCAAAGAAAGGGCATATCGCAACAAATGCGAATTTTCATTTGGAGATGAACAAAAAGACGGCGCTTTGGCACTGGGTATGCGAAAAAGACAAAGCCATTATGAAGTGGTAACATTGACAGAGTGTAATATTGTAGATAAGGATTATTTAGATATCATTGAAGGGACACTGACATTTTTTCAAAAAAGAAATGTGCCATTTTATCACAAAATGCGCCATGACGGCGTTTTAAGACATTTGGTTGTAAGAAAAGCAGAGGCTACACAGCAAATTTTAGTCAATTTGGTGACCACATCAGATATTGGCTTTGATTTGGAGGAATATAAACAGAAATTGCTTTCGCTGGATTTGGAGGGCAATATTTGCGGCATACTGCATACCAAAAACGATGGCCTGGCAGATGTGGTGCAAAGTGACCAAACCACCATATTGTACGGCAGAGATTATTTGATAGAAAAATTATTTGGATTGGAATTTAAAGTTTCTGCATTTTCATTCTTTCAAACAAATTCGAAAGGAGCAGAAAAATTATATGCCATTGTAAAGGATTTTGCAGGGGATGTAAACCATAAGGTTGTGTTTGATTTGTATTGCGGAACAGGCACCATAGCACAGATTATGGCGGAGTCCTCCAAAAGGGTCATTGGCATTGAGCTGGTGGAGGAGGCCGTGGAGGCTGCTTATGAAAATGCAAAAAGAAATGGCTTGACAAATTGCACATTTATTGCAGGCGATGTGCTGAAAAAAGTAGAGCAATTAAATGAAAAACCGGATTTGATTATCATGGACCCGCCCAGAGATGGTATTCACCCAAAGGCCATTGATAAAATCATTGCTTTTTCTGCACCGGAAATTGTATATGTGTCTTGTAAGCCTACATCTTTGGCAAGGGATTTGCAGGTGTTTCAACAGGCGGGCTATCAGGTGAAAAGGGTTAAATTGATGGATATGTTTCCTAGGACAGTGCATGTGGAGACGGTTGTTCTTTTATCCAAACGCAATACCATGTAGCATATCGATGTGGAGTTGAATCTGGATTTGACTGCGGCGGAGAGTAAAGCTACTTATGAGGCAATCAAGGAATATGTGCTGGAGCATCGAGGGTTGAAGGTCAGCAGTCTGTATATTGCATAGGTGAAGCAGAAGTGCAGGATGATTGAGCGGGAGAATTATAATAAGCCAAAGGCTGAGGATACAAAGCAGCCCCAGTGCCTGCCGGAGAAGAAAACGGCGATTATGGAGGTACGAAAGCATTTCAATATGATATAAATACAAAAAATTTATGATTGAAAACACGTTAGCGACTGAATCGTTAGCGTGTTTTTTGGCTGATAAAAATACTTTTATAACTTGAATTATAATCAATCAATGCAGTATAATTGTTCTATGTTATAGAACGTAGAACAATTTATGAAAGGAGGTCCGGAATTGCCATACAAAATGGCTGTTGATAATGCTTCAAAAAGAGCAAAACAGGAACTTGGAACTCTCATCGTCTACTGTCGTGGCACGCTCAGCCAATCCCAATTAGCCAAAAGAGTTGGTCTGTCCCGTTCCAACATGAAATACATAGAGGACGGTGTCAATGCCCCGACAGCGGAGGTCTATGACAAGCTGATTCAGGAGCTAAAGCCGGCTTTGCAAATGCGGGATATTTTGCTCAAGAACGAACATCTGCGGGACAGCGCACGGCATAACTCTCTGAAGGATTTCCGATTCGCCTATTTTGATGCCGTACAGGATGCCCTGATAGCCGGTTATGAGCAGAATCAGGACTTTTTTGCATTGTTGCTGGATAACGATGAGAAGAAGCGAGAACTGATGCAGGTGTTTCTGGATGATATTTATAAGAAATTAAGAGAAGCATCGTATTCTCAAATATGATTTGTAAGCATATGACAAATTCCTTTGAAACAAAAAACAGATACGGCTGTGTCAATTCATTTGTACATAGTGGTATCTGTTTGCTATCTTTTTTTCCATTTTTGGTTATTATGGCTTCTTCTCTTTTGTTATTTGTTTTTTTGAGCAGCTTGGACAGGCTTAGTATCCCTAGGAAAGCGGAGAAAACCCCTGAGGAAATTTTCTCAAAGGGAATCTGCATTTTATTACAGAATTGGTGTATCATGCTTTCTTTGTTGCTGCCTTTTGTATAGCTTACGCCAATTTTCCCTTCACATTGTGCAGTGTAGGCTGTGGGTCAGCAGTTGTCTTATACTGGATATGTTTTTTCCCTAGGTCATGGACAATGCTGTCTGGGTCATCATACAGGATATAACTGAAAAAATCCCTCTCCTGCATCTGCTCCGGTTTTGGCGTTGGGAAACAAATGTCATTCATGTTCTCTAAGCATGGTCTGGCGGGCAGTTTTTGGAAGTTTGGATGTATGGCAGCTCACAAAGCAGATAGCTGTTGTTTTTTTTAGCTCCGCCATAGCGTCACACAGATGCGCTGTGTTTGATATGCCCCTTGTCTGGTAAACAGGTGAAATATCTAACATGAAATGGAACTGATATCCTTATTTCATTTTGAAATGGGGGTGTTTTCTATATACATATTTTTTTTGTATTTGTTGATTCCTTTCTTTTCAGGAATAGGGTATTTCTGCTTCCCCACACACATTAGTGATATCCTATGGAGGTCCTTCGCTGTAAAACCGCAGATAATCCTTAACTCTTAATACAGCCTCCTCAGCTATTTGATACATTTCTGATTCCCCGGCCTCCTTTTATGGGTTCATTATCAATACAGCGTTCTGCCATGGATATGGATTGCTCCATTTCTTGTGTTTCAAGTTTTTTACTCAATGTTTTTACTTGTATATTGGAATAATTGGTCAATGTGTTTTTTAATTTCTCATGGTGTCAATCAGCGCAATCAGTGCTTTTTTCTGTTCGTCTTTTAATGTACTCCATTTTGCAAACAATATGTGCTGTTCCTCTGTCAGTTCTGGACTGCTTCCTTCTGTAAAGAACTGTGCTAAAG
This sequence comes from uncultured Clostridia bacterium, assembly GCA_944384265.1. Taxonomy (GTDB): domain Bacteria; phylum Bacillota; class Clostridia; order Lachnospirales; family Anaerotignaceae; genus Coprocola. The sequence goes on along the minus strand of CALWSR010000023.1, from coordinate 9,239 downwards.
TAATACCAAATGCTTTGCAGACTGCTTCCAATGTAGGAAATGTGGGAGCATTATTTCGATGGAACATATTTGTGACTGTGGAGTGAGAAAGGCCGGATTCCTTTGCCAGACGATAATCTGTCCAATTCCGTTGTTTCATGAGTTGTTTTATGCGTTTTTGTACGTTCATGTTATCACCTGCCTATTTGTATCTATTCTAATTCCCAAAAGGATACTATAATAGTCACAATAAGTAGATAGTATATTTCCCAAAAAAGACATAAAAACAGTATGGCAGAAAAAAGAAATGTTATGATGGAAAATATAGAGGAGCATTTCAGTCTGTATGAAAAGTATGATATTGCCTTGAATAAGGGGCTATCATTAGGCTGTTTTTTGCAGCTGTCCATTTTTTACCATGGGCAGGCAGATACAGCATACTATTTTTTTGTATTTTAATTGAAAAGGATGCTTGAAATACAAATTGGCCTTTGATAGGGCTTATTTTTTTATCCCAAAATACCATGAACATGGTCTCTGGCCGAAGCATCCAATATGTTTTATGGTATTTTGAGAATGCTACATCCATAGTGATGGGATTGATTTTATATAAAGCATTTTATGAAAGGAATATGTATTGGAAGTATCATAGAAAATAGCTATGGAAGTCTATTATATATAAGTATTTGCTATTTTTGAAAAGGAGCTTTATACTGAATTTGTAAACGAAAAGAAATGCAAAGACCAATATGGAATGAAAAAACAGATGATAAAGCTATGCTATTGTTTCGGCAACAAAAATTGTTATTTGCAATAGCAAAAAAATAGGAAGGTAGTGATATAAGTGTTATTTTCTGCAATGGAATGGAAAGTGATTATGATGCAGATGAATATAAGATGCCTTTTTTCCATTTATACTTCAAGATATTACAGCTGATTCCACATTTATGAGATTTCTAAAGCTCATCCATATAAATGGAGAAAAGGAGCTTTATGGTGTACTGCCCCAATGAAAAGGGGATAGAAAGAGAAAAGACTGTTATGACAGCAAAAAAATGTTATGAAAAACATAGTGAAATGAATCAGTGTAGAGGAACAAGGAAGGAATATATAACAATTTGTCATATGATACAGTGATTTAAAATGAAAAGACAACAGATATTTCAGTAATGTGAATTAAGAAAAACAAAACACAGGCTTTGCGCCATATTCAAAAATAAAAAAAGCAAATTTACTGCCTAAGCATTTCGTGCTTCAAACCCCAAAAATCATAGTAAGCAATATAGAATGGAGGAGTCAATATGCAGCAAAAAAAAGAAATCAGACATCAGATACTGACAGGTGAACGGGCGCTTTTTCAAGGAAAGGATATGGAAATTTATGATACCATTTTTGCAGACGGAGAATCCCCTCTGAAGGAAAGCCGTGACATTGCGCTTTACAACAGTATGTTTAAATGGAAATATCCTCTTTGGTATGCAGAAAATATCACTGCCCAAAATTGTACATGGTTTGAAATGGGCAGAGCCGGCGTGTGGTATACAAAACATATTGTGGTAAAGGATTCTGCCATTGAGGCTCCAAAAAATTTTAGACATTGCACAGATGTAACACTGCAAAACGTCAGCTTTCCCAACGCAGCGGAAACACTTTGGAGCTGTTCTGATGTGGTAATGGAGCAGGTAACGGCAAAGGGAGATTATTTTGCCATGAACAGCCAAAATATGAAGCTCAATAACATCACACTTTATGGAAATTATTCCTTTGACGGTGCCAAAAATGTGGAAATACACAATGCACGGCTGCTGTCCAAGGATGCCTTTTGGAACAGCGAAAATGTAACAGTCTATGACTCTTTTATATCAGGAGAGTATTTGGGCTGGAATGCCAAAAATCTGACATTTATAAACTGTGTTATAGAAAGTCTTCAAGGAATGTGTTATATATCCAATTTGGTTATGAAAAATTGTACCCTTTTAAATACCACACTGGCATTTGAATATTCCACTGTGGATGCTGAAATTGTGGGAAAAATTGACAGTGTGATGAATCCCTCCGGAGGTACCATACGTGCAGATTACATTGATGAGCTGATTCTGCAAAAGGATAAGGTTGACACTGAAAAAACAAAAATCATTTGTTGTTCACAAAGAAAAGAGGCTGTATGATGACAAAAGCAAGGCATGAAAAATTTGATTTTGACAAAGTGATAAACCGAAGAAATACTGCTTCTTTAAAGTGGGATGCAAGCCAAAACGGGCTGCCTATGTGGGTGGCAGATATGGATTTTGAAACAGCGCCGGAAATTCAAAATGCCATTTTAGACAGAGCCGCACATGGTATTTATGGTTACACAATCATACAGGATATGTGGTATCAGGCCTATATAGACTGGTGGAGGAGCCGTCATCACTTTATCATGGAGGAGGAATGGCTGGTTTTTTGTACCGGTGTTGTTCCGGCCATATCGAGCATGGTGAGAAAGCTGACAACGCCGGCAGAAAAGGTTGTTTTGCTAACACCCGTATATAACATTTTTTTCAATTCTGTATTGAACCATGGCCGTCAGGTGGTGGAATGTCCCCTCAGTTATAACGGGCAGATTTATGAAATTGATTTTGAAAGGCTGGAAACAGCTTTGGCTGACCCCCAGACCACACTTCTCATTTTATGCAACCCTCACAATCCAACAGGAAATATATGGGACAGAGCTGTGCTAAAGCACATTGGACAGCTTTGTGCAAAATATGGCGTGCTGGTTATTTCTGATGAAATCCATTGTGATTTGACGGCTCCAAAAGCCAAATATGTACCTTTTGCATCGGTTTCAGAAGAATGCCGGGAAAACAGCATTACCTGCCTTGCGCCTACAAAAGCATTTAATTTGGCCGGACTGCAGACAGCGGCTGTGTGCATTCCCAATCCAAGGCTTCGCCACAAGGTCTGGAGAGGGCTTCATACAGATGAGGTGGCAGAACCAAATGTGTTTGCGGCAGAGGCAGCCATTGCAGCGTTCACAAAAGGGGGACATTGGCTGGATGCCCTTCGCCAATACCTTTTTGAAAACAGAAGTATAGCAGAGCGTTATTTCAAGCAAGAGATTCCAAACATTCATGCAGTGAAATCCAATGCCACTTATCTGTTGTGGATTGACTGTAATGGCATTGGGGGAAATGTTTCTCAGATGTGTTGCTTTATACAAAAAAGAACAGGGCTGTATCTGTCAGAGGGAAGCCAGTTTGGAGAAAATGGAAAAAATTTTCTGCGCATGAATATTGCCTGCCCCAAAGCTGTTCTGGAAAAAGGACTGGAATTGCTGAAAAACGGCATTGCACAATATGAAAATGATATTTTACAATTAGATGGCTTGTGAAAATTTGTGACAAAAAACAGAAGGGTAAGGGGCCTGTGACAGCAGCCTTCTGAAAAAGGAATTTGTAGAAAATGCTGCAATAAAAGCGATAAAAAACAGTATTTTACAATATAACATTGAAAAATGTATACAAAGCAGCGTGGAATATGGTGATAATAGAAATGTATGAAAGGAATAGCTTATTTTCATACATTGGTTTAGAAAAAGATTTTTTATTTTTTTGCGTGGGCTTTGCATATATGCTTGGACTGTGAAAGCCAAGAAATAGGAGCAATATTTCATAAAAAGAAGTATAAAAAAGCACAGGATTCTCAAAAAGAGGAAAAAATGTGCTTTTTTCATTTTTTATGGCGTCAATGAGTGTCTGTCATGCCTGTTTTTGTTCAATGGCATACTCTATTTAGGAAAGGATATGTGTTGTTTTTCTGTCAATTTTGATGCATTTCCCTTTGTGAAAAATTGACCTAAAGTATTTGCAGACTGCCTTTTGTGCAGACAGTGTGAAAGCATGGTTTTTGTGAAGCATATTTGTCATTGTGAAATGGGAAGGCATAGGCTCACAAGCTGTTTGATGCCATGCCTATTTATATACTGTTCTAATTTCTAAAAATGTAATGGAATAGTCCAAATAGATGGACATATCATTTCCTAAAAAATAGGTTCATATTGTGATGGGCAAAATGCTGTGAAGGCATATCCATTTGAAGGAATAGTAGCATAAAAAAATCAAAAATATGATTTGAATGCAGAAAGAGGTGGATACTGCTGAGTGAAAATGGGGAGCAGATATGCCATAAAACAAATGGTTGACTGTATGATTGTTGGGTATCAGACTGGTGTGGATATGGTAAAAATGGTACAGAAAGGGCCGCTGTATGGATAAACAATATCACTGCAAATGAAATAGAAAATATAATTTAAAAAAAGTGAAATCAAATTTATACAGTATGTCTGTGAGCATGGCAATCTATGCTATGTTCACAGGCACAGACTGTTTTGGCACTATTTTTGAGTATTATTATGTAGAAAGGGGTTTTATCCACAATGGTCATTTTGAGAATATATGTAAAATTTAGAAGAATAAAAAAAGTATGATAACAGTTTTTTTGTAAAACAGCATTGCCATGATTGTAAACTAATAAATATTATAAAGTTGACAATATGTATACTGATATGCTATACTCACCAAAGGAATAAAATGGAATAAAACAAATTCCTTTCTTTTTCAAAAGAATATGGAGTAATATGACAGACACAGAAGTTTTTTATATGGAAATGGCAGTAAAATATATTTTTGTTTACAGACTGCTTTATAAAAATAAAGCATAAAATACAGCACTGCTTTTGTAGAGCAATGGGGAAATGTTGATACACACAAAGTCATATCTGTCTGTTATCAGACCATTGAAACAGCAACATTTCTATTTGTAAAGGCTATGACAATTTGAAAAAACAGTTTTCTATTTTGAAGTAAAAATGCGCTGCTGGCAAAAAGCAATTTTTATCCACAGCAATATAAATTTTTATAAAAAATTATGGCAAACCCATAAAAATGCTGAAATAGCTGATGGCTAGGTGTATGCAGCAACAAAACAAAAGCCCATTTATATTTGAATGAATAGGAAAAGCGGTGCTAATAGAAGCAAAGAAATGGGAATTGCTGTTAATGCTCCCAAGTCTTCAGAATAAAATGGGAGAAGTACACATCCAAAAATACCTATTCAGGCTATGAAAAGGGAGAAATGCAAAAAAAATTGTTTTGACTGTAAAATCAATGTTTTATAGCTTTTTATTTCAATATTATATTTTCATAAGGAGAATGAAATGAACACAAAAAGAACAAGCAATTTGATTTTATGTGCATTGTTTGTGGCACTTATTGCTGTGGGGGCGTTTATACGCATTCCCATTCCTCTGGTTCCTTTTACACTGCAATTTCTTTTTACCATGCTGGCAGGACTTTTGCTTGGAGGAAGACTGGGAGCCATATCGGTCTGTATTTATATTATCATGGGACTTTTTGGACTGCCCATATTTGCTGAGGGCGGTGGATTTTATTATATTTTAAAGCCGAGCTTTGGTTATATCATAGGCTTTGCAGCCGCTTCCTATGTTACGGGGGTGATTGCAAACGGTGTTTTGGCCCCCAACTATCAACGGCTGCTTGCCGCAAATTTCATAGGTCTGGCAATTGTGTATTTATTTGGAATGGTATATTATTATTTGATAAGTAAATTTTACGTTGGCAATCCCATCGGCCTATGGCCTTTGTTTTTATACTGCTTTTTGTTGGCTGTGCCTGGGGATATTGTGTTGTGTATTGTGGGAGCATTTCTTGGAAAAAGACTGATTCCCGTTATGAAACAGAATAGGATGTGAGTATAATATGATGAATTTAAAAATATTGACAGATAAAGTGCTGCAAGGCGGTCAAATTGATAAAGCAGAAGCCATGTATCTTTATGAAGCCCCTTTGACAGAATTGTGTGAATGTGCTGATAAAATTCGCAGGCATTTTTGTTCCAATCAATTTGATATTTGTACCATTATCAACGGAAAAAGCGGACAATGCTCTGAAAACTGCAGGTTTTGCGCCCAGTCTGCCCACAATCATGCTTCTGTTGCAGCATATCCTCTGCTTTCACCAAATGAAATCATAGAGCAGGCCCGCATAAGCCACCAACAAGGTGTGCTGCGTTATTCTATTGTGACCTCCGGCAAAAGGCTTTCTGACAGTGAAGTGGACAAAATGTGTGAAACAATACAAAAAATAAAAAAAGAAGTGGGTATTTCTGTTTGCATTTCATTTGGCTTGCTCAACCGACAGCAATTTGCCAAGCTGAAGGCATCCGGTGTGACAAGAGTACATAATAACATTGAAACATCCCGCAGAAATTTCCCCAACATTTGCACAACACATACATTTGAGGATAAGCTGCAAACCATTCGTGAGGCCCAAGCAGCAGGGCTTTCCGTGTGCAGCGGCGGCATTATGGGACTGGGAGAAACGCCGGAGGACAGAATTGATATGGCCATGACATTGCAGGAGCTTGGCATTAAAAGTGTGCCTGTCAATATGCTTAACCCCATTGCAGGCACGCCCTTTGAAAGCAATAAAACGCTGACAAAAGAGGATATGTGCCGTATTGTTGCAGTATACCGCTTTATACTTCCAACAGCCTCCATACGCCTTGCAGGTGGAAGGGGACTTTTGGAGGATAAAGGCAGAAGCTGCTTTCTATCCGGTGCAAATGCCGCCATTTCAGGAGATATGCTGACAACAGAGGGGATTACTGTAAAAACAGATATGGAATTATTAAAAGAACTTGGATATGAGGCGAAGCTTTGCAATGAGTAAAAATTTATTTATTACAGCCACAGGAACAGATGTGGGAAAGACTTATGTCACAGCATTGATATTAAAAAAATTGAGAGAAAATGGAAAAAATGCTGCTTATTATAAAGCGGCAATGAGCGGCAACCGCCGCCGTACTGACGGCAGCTTGATTCCCGGAGATGCTTTATATGTCAAAAAAGCTTCCGGCATCCAACAGCCTTTAAAAGAGATGTGTCCATATTTGTATGAAAGGGCTGTTTCTCCCCATTTGGCAGCAAAAATAGAAGGAAATCCCTTGGAAATGGAACAGGTGCTTTCTGAATTTGATGCTGTTTGCAGTCAATATGACTATGTTACCATAGAAGGCTCCGGCGGCATTGTTTGCCCTTTGCGTTTTGACCAACAAAAAATTCAGTTGGAGGATTTTATACAGGCACGCCAGCTCAACTGTCTGCTGGTTGCAGATGCCGGACTTGGCACCATCAATTCTGTGGTGCTGACAGCAGAGTATATGAAGGCTCGCCGCATTCCTTTAAAGGGCATAGTATTCAACCGTTATCAGCAGGGCAACAAGCTGCATGAAGACAATTTATTGATGTGCCAATATATGACGGGGGTAAGCGTGCTGGCTTGTATCCAATACAGGGATACCCAGCTGGACATACCATTTGAAGTGCTGGAAGGATTATATCAATAAAAGGGAGGAAAAATATGATTTGGTATCCATATGAACAGATGAAAACAATGAAAGCTCCCTATAAAATTGTAAATGCAAAGGGAGTCTATTTGTACACAGACCAGCAAAAAAGGCTGATTGACTCCATATCCTCTTGGTGGAGCGTCATTCATGGCTATAACCATACGGAGCTGAATCATGCCATAGAAGCACAGCTGAAAAGCTTTGCCCATGTTATGCTGGGAGGACTGACCCACCAAGCCGTAGAGGATTTATCCGACAAACTGCAAAGCTGGCTTCCGGGAGATTTGGATTATTGTTTCTTTTCTGATTCCGGCAGTGTTGCTGTGGAGGTGGGGCTGAAAATGGCATTGCAATATTATATGAATCAAGGACAAACCCAGCGCACAATGGTTTTGGCACTGGAGCAGGCCTATCACGGAGATACCTTTAAAGCAATGGAAATAGGTGATGATGAGGATTATCACTTTGTACTGAAGGCATATGGCAAAAGCAGATATGTCATTCACATTCCCACTGAAATACAAGCATTGGAAAAAGCCTTTGAAAAATATCATCAAAATCTAAACTGTTTTATTGTGGAACCACTGCTGCAATGTGCAGGGGGTATGCGAATGTATGATATTGCTTTTTTGAAACGGGCCAGAGAACTTTGTGACCAATATGGCGTGCTTTTGATTTTTGATGAAGTGGCCACTGGATTTGGGCGTACAGGAAAACGGTTTGTATCAGATTTTGTATTGCCGGATATTTTGGTGCTTGGCAAGGCACTGACAGGGGGATATATGGGCCATGCGGCCACAATAGCAAACCATAAGGTTTATGAAGGCTTTTATGACGAAAATCCTGCCCATGCTTTTATGCATGGTCCCACCTTTATGGGCAATGCATTGGCTTGCAGTGTTGCATTAAAATCCATTGATTTGTTTGAAAAACAGCATTATCTGTCTAAAATTTCCAATATTGAAGCAATCACCCGGCGTGAAATGGAAGGCTTTTCAGACCCAAGAATAAAGGAAGTGAGAATCATGGGGGCCTGTGTGTGCATTGAAGTATATGATGCCCATACCATAAAGGGATATCAGCAGTTTGCCTACGAAAAAGGTGTGTTCAGCCGTCCCTTTTTAAATTATATGTATGCAATGGTGCCATATGTGATAAAAGAGGAAGAGTTGGTCAAAGTTTTGACTACAATGAAAGAATGGTTTATTACATCATAAAAATAGATATAAAAGCAGATGACATTGTTTTTTTATAGTGGCATCTGCTTTTTTGTTGGCTTTAGACTCTCAGCATGATTGGAAGAAATGAAAAATACTTTCGTATAGAAAGGCTTTAGATTTTCATTTCATAATGATGGTTATAGGGCTATGAATTTAGTGTAGCATGGCTTACAATATTTCTTGAGTATAAAAGCTGTGTATTGAAACTATTTTATAAAAATAGAAACAGGGGATAGGAATTTTTCGTATCATAAGGCTATTTTGCTGATGTGGCGGTAAAAAATCAGATTACATAAGAGGATATGATAGACCAAATAAAAAAGCAGTGCAGTTTGTGAGCTTGCCTTTATGCAGGGGAAGGCAAAGGGGAAGGCAGGTGCAAAGAGATATTTTTTAGAAAAGGGATAAACAGCAGAAATAAAACCGCTGAAAAAATGGAGAGAAAGGATATGCTAAGGGGCGTATGGCTTGTGAGCTTGTCTTTGTGCAGGGGATGGCAAAGGGGAAAGCAGGTGCAAAGAGGTATTTTTTAAAAAAGGGATAAACAGCAGAAATAAAACTGCTGAAAAAATGGAGAGAAAGGATATGCTAAGGGGCGTATGGCTTGTGAGCTTGCCTTTGTGCAGGGGA
>CALWSR010000022.1 GCA_944384265.1 uncultured Clostridia bacterium | reverse complement strand
TGCCATTTTTCTTCTGCCATGCTCCACGTTTTTCAGCCCATTCCTTTTTTTGAAACGCTCTTTGATACAGCACTTTTTATTTCAATATATATTTTCATTCAAAAACTGCCCTATTTTATTTTATATTTTTATATTTCTCTTATCACAGCAAAATCGTCTTCACAGCATTTCCATATGGCCTGCCATTTTTCTTCTGCCATGCTCCACGTTTTTCAGCCCATTCCTTTTTTTGAAACGCTCTTTGATACAGCACTTTTTATTTCAATATATATTTTCATTCAAAAACTGTCCTATACTATTTTATATTACATTTTTTCAATGGTTTCCATAATATAATCTGCAACCTCTGCTGAAGTGGCTCCGTCAGAACGTCCCGTTGTAAACACCCTTCTTTCCGTTTGTGTGCAAATGTCAAGGGCCTTGTCCAATTTATCCGCTTCTGTTTGAAAGCCAATATGAGAAAGCAGCATTACCACCGCACGAATCACACTGCATGGGTCTGCATAAATATCTCTGCCTTCTTCCACCATTCTGGGCGCAGAGCCGTGAATGGCTTCAAACATGGCATAGCGTTTTCCAATGTTTGCACTGCCTGCTGTGCCTACGCCGCCCTGAAACTCTGCCGCTTCATCTGTGATAATATCTCCATAAAGATTTGGCAGCACCACCACTTGAAATTGCTGGCGGCGTTTTTCATCTATCAGCTTGGCAGTCATAATATCCACATACCAGTCGTCTGCCGCAATGTCCGGATATTGCTTTGCAATGGTATAAAATACGTCCAAAAATCTGCCGTCTGTTGCTTTGATGATGTTTGCCTTTGTGACAGCAGTCACTTTTGTTTTGCCATTTTTTTTGGCATATTCAAATGCTGCACGAATGATTCTTTCTGTACCCTCCTGTGTTGTTACAGTAAAATCAATGCTGATGTCTTCATTGACAGCAAACCCCTTGCTGCCCAGTGTATAGGCACCCTCTGTGTTTTCTCTGTAAAACACCCAGTCAATGCCCATTTGAGGCACCTTTACAGGACGAACATTGGCAAACAAATCCAGCTCCTTTCTCATGGCAACATTTGCGCTTTCAATGTTTGGCCAAGGGTCTCCTGCTCTTGGCGTTGTGGTAGGCCCTTTTAATATGACATCACACTGCTTCAGCTCCTCCACCACATGGTCAGGAATGGCTTTCATGGCCTCCACTCTTTTTTCAATGGTCAAGTCATTTATCATTTGAAATGTTACTTTGCCCTTTTTTACAGCATCCTTTAATAAAAATTCCATAATTCTTTTTGCCTGCGCTGTAATGGCAGGGCCAATGCCGTCACCTCCGGCAATGCCAATGACAATTTGCTCCTTTTTTTGATAATCTACAAATTCCTTTTGCGCCTTCATGCGCTCCACTCTAATAAGCTGTTGCTCTAAAAGCTGACCAAAACGCTCCTTTGCCTGTTCAATTTGCTGATTCATTTTATTTACTCCTCCTTTTTTCATATCCTGCTGCTGGCTATGAAGTATTTCTTTTGCATCAAAACAGATTTATTCTGCCTGATTCTCTTTGCTGCCTGCCCTTTTTCCATATACTCTTGGATTTTTGGCTGTTTTTTAGATAAACACAATGCTTTGCAAGGCATTTCATTGGGCTGTTTTTTGGGCCTCCTCCTTGGCTCTCATGGCCTCCAGTGTCACACGCTCCAGCTCCTCATCTGTGATGACTGTCACACGGCCTTCATTGTACTGTTCATTTACCCAGTGGTATACTGCATTGACCACATCATCTGTTTTTGTCACAGCAGCCTCCTCTTTTAAATGGAAATAGGTGTTAATCCAATGGGCAATGCCGCTTGTGCCACTTGTGTTGGAGATGGCAATTCTCACCGGTCTGTCCAAAAGCTTTTCTGTATCAAATATGTTATAAATTTCTTCATTTTTCAAAATACCGTCTGCGTGTATGCCCGCCCTTGTTACATTAAAATTTTTTCCCACAAAGGGCGTCATAGGGGGTATGACATAGCCCAGCTCTTTTTCATAATACTCTGCAATTTCTGTAATCACTCTTGTATCCATGCCGTTAAGTGTGCCTCTCAGCTGGGCATATTCCATTACCATTGCTTCCAAAGGCGTATTGCCTGTTCTTTCTCCAATGCCCAAAAGAGAGCAGTTGACAGCGCTGGCTCCATAAAGCCATGCATAGGAAGCATTGTTGACTGCTTTATAAAAATCGTTATGCCCATGCCATTCCAAAAGATGAGACGGCACGCCGGCATGATTTTTTAAACCATATATAATGCCCGGCACACTTCTGGGAAGCACTGCGCCGGGATAGGTGACGCCATATCCCATGGTGTCACAGGCTCTGATTTTGACAGGCACTCCCGTTTCTTCCATCAAATTCATCAGCTCCATGGCAAAGGGTACCACAAAGCCATAAAAATCAGCTCTTGTAATGTCTTCAAAATGACATCTGGGTCTGACTCCTGTTTCAATACATTCTCTGACAACACCAATATAATGGCCCACAGCCTGATGGCGGGTCATATGCATTTTATGAAAAATGTGATAGTCAGAGCAGCTGACAAGCACTCCTGTTTCTTTTAATCCCAGCTCCTTTACCAGCTGGAAATCCTTTTTGGAGGCTCTAATCCAGCTTGTAATTTCCGGAAACGCATAGCCCTTTTCCAGACATTTATCCACTGCCTCCTGGTCTTTTCTGGTATATAAAAAAAACTCGCTCATACGGATAACACCATTGGGGCCGGAAAGTCTGTGTATCAAATCAAAAAGATGGGTCATTTGCTTTACTGTATAAGGCTCTCTGGACTGCTGTCCGTCCCGAAATGTGGTATCTGTAATCCAAATTTCCTGAGGCACCTCCATTGGCACCAATCTGTGGTTAAACACAACCTTAGGCACCTCTGCATAGGGAAAATATTCCCGAAACAAATTAGGGTCTTTTACATCCTGCAAGGGAAAGGCCTGAAAAGCACTTTCCAAAAGGTTTGTCTTTTGGCTATATTTGAACATGGCGTCCCTCCTATATATTTTTTTGGTTTATATAAAATATGTATAAATATTCAGCTTTTTATTTCCATTATTTTCAAAGCGATACTCTTTTACTATACACCACATCCCCCCTTTCGTCAACACAGCCCCTTTAAAAATTTAACAATACCTGTATTTTTTGCTGTGCAAAGGTATATTATAAAATCTCTTTTCAAAAACATTTTTTTGCCTTCATACAGATTTTATACAGTTTTTTTACAGCTGCCGTCAAAAAAATTTTCCTTAATAATGTACATTTTTTTATCAAAATTTTAAGGCCCTCTGTTTTTTCAGAAAGCCCTTGTATACAACATTTCTTTTTATTTAAATGTGCTTTTTGCTGTCAAAAAGAAAAATTTTGTTCTGATTGCAAACTATTTTTTGCATATTTTTTCAAAAAAAATGCATTTATTTCTCTTTTGCATATTGCTTTCCCTTCACCTGCACAAACTCCATTTCCGGATAGCGCATTGCCGTCAAAAATCCTCCATACACACAGCCCTGGTCAATATCTGCTGTTTTGTTGACAATGACAGGCTCTGCCGTTACAGTATGTCCATATACAATAAATGTTTTTCCACTGTATTGAGAGGCCCAGTCCAGTCTTTCCGGCTTGCCGTTTTCAAAAAAACGGCCTGTTGTTTCACCATACAAACAAATTTTTTTTGTGGCATTGCTGCATTTGCCAATGTCCTCTTCTTTTAATCCGCCATGGACCACAGCCAATCTTTTTTTGTCCAAAAGCAGATAATAGCATTGGCTTTCATAGCAATCCATATATTTTCTTTTCAAATCCTCTCTTTGCTCATAAGAAAGGCTCATGATTTCTTTTACTGTATTTTCCAGCCCATGGGAAATATGCACTTTGTTGCCCAAAAAATAGCGATAAAGCTTGTTGCAGTGATTGCCATGGACCCAAAAGCCCCCGCCATACTGCACCTGGTCTATCCAAAATTGTAAACAGGCAACATTTTCATAGCCCTTGTCTGCCACATCCCCCACAGAAATCAGCCTTCTGCCCTCCGGATGAAAATAGGCCCCCTCCCCTTTTTCATATCCCAGCTTTTTTAAAAGCATCATAAACTCCTGATAACAGCCGTGAATGTCGCCTATGATGTCATATTGATTGCTTTTAAACTCTAATATTCTGAAAGTTCTTTGTCTTTTTTGCTTCATATCCTTACTCCTCTTTGGCCTTGTGCGGGATTCTTTTGTCATCGAATATCACAGTGCTTTGCTGCATATATTTAAATATAGCCAAAACCTTTACTGACAAGGAGGAATATCATGTATTCTGCCTATAACCGTTCTATTCCCAGTCCCTTTGAAAACACACTTTACTGCGGAACAAAACACAGCGGCCAGCAGCCATTTTCTCAAAAACAAATGTCTTTTTTGCATCAAAATACCTGTTTGATGGCAATCATACTTTTGTGTCTGCTGGATTGCTCCGGCTCTTAATATGCTTTATATAAAACAGGCTGTCTGCCAAAGGGCATGGCCTGTTTTTATTTCATTCAAATTATAACACCATACACTGTCTTTGAAAAGCAAAAAAAGGGGGCATATTTCCCCCTTGTATGCAAAATACTTGTTTTCATATCATTTCTTTACAAAAAATATACATTTGTTTTAGCCAATATGGTGATTCTTTTAAAAAAACACTTTTTTATCAAAGCTTTTTATCGCTTTTTTACAATTTTCCCATCATCTTCAGCATTTGCACCGCTTTTTGAAACCGCTGTCTTTCTTGATTGTCCAGGCTTTGCTCCATGGCCGCAAGCAATGCCTCTCTTTCTGCCGGCGCAATGGGATTTCCTCCGGAAAGCTTTTTGCTGTATATGGGCAAAAGCTCCAAAAGCTCCATAGGCTCCTTGTGCTTTGCTTTTTCTGCCAGCTCCTGCAATATGGCAATTTTTTCTTTTCCAAGCTTTTGAAACTCCTCTTTTTGCCAAAATGTTTCTTTCATAAAATTTCATCCTTCCATTCCATAATGTTTTTCATATCCATTGCTTTTACAATGAAATCTACGCTTTGTCTTTCTTCTGCCGTCAAATAAGGGCGCAGTGCCTGCAAAAGGCCTCTTCTTCTGCTTTTAACATCCTCCCTTGGGCGGCTTCTTGCTTCCAAAGCCACAGTATTGTCCTCTTGCAGTACTCTTTTCATTTCCAGCAGTCTGACAATCACATACAAATGCTTTTGATATTCTTTATCCAAAAAAGGAATGGAGGCATAAATCATATTCTCCTCTTTTGTTTTGGGAAAAAGTGTAATGTCCTCCTTTTGTGACAATGTAGCTTTTGCTCTGGGAAACACTTCCTTTTTCCATTCTTTTTTTTCTGTTTTTTCCGCCGGGCTTGTTTGCTCCGTTGCAAAAAGCTGCTGCATTTTTTTTGCCGTTTCCATCATTTTCAACAGCTCCTCCTCCTTGGGTGCCTCCTGTCCCATAAGCTGAGAAAACAGCTTGATTTTTTCTATATTTTCCTCGTCCTTTTTTTCCATGCCATCCCCCTTTTCTTCACTCCCCTTTTTCTATGGTATGCCGTCTGTTTTCAAAAAATAACCAAAAAACAATTCCCAAAAAAACCTCTTTTTCATATGCTATATAGAAAGATGAGAAAGGAGTTTTTTTCTATGGCGTTTAAAACTGCCCTGAAAGAAAATACCATGCTTTATGCGTGTACGGATACAGCAAAACAAATGCTTCCCCAAAAGCCCCTGCCATACCAAGGAAAAAACATAGGCATTGCCATACTGGATACAGGCATATCTCCTGTGGATGATTTTGTTTTGCCCTACAACAGAATTGTAGCTTTTCGGGATTTTGTGGGAAAAAAAACAGCACCCTATGACGATAACGGCCACGGTACCCATGTGCCGTGTCACAAAAGTAAAAAATCAACATTTCCAGTAAATTGTCATATATTGGCAGCCATTTTCATTTTTTTCTCCAATTTCAATGAAATCAATAAAAGCATATACCAGTTCATTTGTCAGCTCTGCAAAGGGGCCGTATTTTTTTATGGTTTGTTTTGACGCTGCAGCTTGCAAAATGTTTTCATTATCCTCCACTGTTTTTTTGTGCTGTAAAGCAGCATTTTGATGCAAATCACAAACCTCCCTGTTGTGCTTCAGGCCGGTGCTTTCCTTTTTTTGCTCCATATGAATAGGCAGCAGTGGAATTTCTTTTTTCCTGTCACATATGCTGTTTTCGCTGTTTTTGATATGGCATTGCAATGCCTCCGCCACCTTTTGCTCCAATATGCTGTATTTTATCATATGGCTTGTGCATTGCTTTGGAGAGGATTTTCCGGCAAGACCGCAGCTTAAATAATAATACTTTGTATTTTGGCTGCCTCTTCTTATCATTGTACTGCCGCAGTCTTTACATTTTACTTTTCCGGCCAAGGGATAATGTTTATTTTTTTTGTCAGATATGGGAGAGAACCTTCTTTTTAATTGCAGTATTTCCTGCACATTATAAAAATCCTCTTTTGATATAATGGCTTCATGATTCTTCTCCACCACAATCCATTCATTTTTAGGTGCTGTCACCACTTTTTTGCTTTTATAGCTTATCTTTTTTTCTCTTCCTTGAATCAATGTGCCAATATAAACCTCATTGGTCAATATCCTTTTTATGGTAGTTCTTGCCCACAAGGCATTTTTTTGGTGCTGCTTTTGGGCATTGGGATTTTGAAAGGCAAGCCCCTTGCTTTGTTTATATGCCGTTGGAGGGAGAATATTTTGCTGCTGAAGCTGATAACAAATCTGCTGTATGCCATATCCCTGCATACAGTAGTCAAATATGCTTTTTACCACAGCAGCAGCTTCTGCATCAATCACCAATTTATGATTGTCATTTTCGTCCTTTTTGTAGCCATATGGGGCAAATGCCCCCAAAAATTGTCCCTGACGCATTTTGCTTTTCAACACGCTTTTTATGTTTTCAGACAAATCCTCCACATACCATTCATTGACCAAAGCATTGATTTGACGGGCCCTTTTGTTTGCTCTTTTATCTGTATCCACATGGTCTGCAATGCTTATAAACCGAATTTTAAGCAAAGGAAATATTCTGTTTATGTACCTTTCTGATACCTCCATATCTCTTGTAAATCTTGACTGGGATTTACACAGTATCACACTGAACCTTTTTTCATAGGCATCCTTCAGCAAGCGGTTAAATTCCGGACGGCTCTCATCCGTTCCCGAATAATCCTCATCGCAATATATATCTGTAACGGTAAAGCCTCTTTTTGCCGCCTCCTCCATCAGCAGCAGCCTTTGGTTTTGAATGCTTTGGCTCTCATCTCCTCCATGGATTTTATAAACATCCTCCTTGGATAATCTCAGATATAATGCAGCAGCATTGTTTTTTTTGCTGTTATGAAAATCATTCATACCATTTTCCCCCTTCATGCACAAAACGATATTGCTTTTATATGAAATAGAAGGCCATGAACCATTGATTGTGCAGCCAGAGCCTGTTCCCTGGGTTTCTTTTTTTGCCATATGCCTTACAAAAGGCTTTAAAAAGGAAAAAAGGCAGTTTTCCCTTTCCTATTCAGGACATTGGGTGCATGGCAATTTCTCCCAGCTATTTGTTGCTTTTTTAAATAGGGCCAATCCTCCTCTCCTATTTGGAACGGACAATACCATATGTTTTTTCGTATCCGCTCCCTATATACCACATAAAATGGTTTTCCCTTATGTGTTTCACAGCCAAATGACCGTTTTTCTTTTCTCCTTCCATACCTAAGCCTTCTTTTTTCTGCCCCAAATTTCATTTAAGGGCTGTTTCCATATCAATCACATAAATTTTGGCCGTTTTCTTTCCCATTATGAAATGGTCCATTTGTATCCTCAAACTCAAAATCGGCATAATTTTCCTTTTCTCCTTCCATGCCCAAGCCTTCTTTTATCTGCCCCAAATTCCATTTAAGAGCTATTTCCATATCAAGCCCATAAATTTTGGCCGTTTTTTCTCTTTTTTTCTGAAATGGAAAACAGAAGGCGAAAGGCATTGCTTTTTGCTCCATTTTTTGAAGCTCTTTTATGGCCTTTAAAGTATTTGTTTTCATGCAAAGCCCATTTCTATTTTGTATCCCTTTACAAATCTCACCAAAAACAAATTTTTGCAAAAGCACTCTGCCATTGTTTTTATGGTTTTCATTCTCATAAAATCAGGCCTTTTATTCCATACTGTTTTATGTATATTTTCAAATATCTTGTACCATTCGGCTGTTTTCATTTGCCTTTTGTGGGCAGCAAACTGTATTTTGACAAAAAACAATTTATATGCTTTGCCCCATTGTTTTTTCACTCCATAGCATTGCTTTATGGCTTTCAAACCATACAAATGTATTTTGATTGCCCTTTCATATGGTACAAAAGCACTGCTTTTTTGATTTTTACATACCCTTTTATACGCCAACAGACAACGGTTTCCCCCTTTTTCCGGTGCCGGTCATGACACTGTCATGGAATTTTTAAGGTGCAGCCATATGGGAGGTGCCTTTTTGCAATCCATATTTTAGACTTGACTTTTCATAGCGATTCCTTTCTTTTTTTTAAAAACAGAATGGATTTCGACACTTTTTTCACTCTATGGCTATGATAATTGACAAAATGAACACAAAAAAATAAAATTTCTCTATTTTTTAGGAATCTTTTGACAAATGGCCATAAAATTTGTATGATATTTTATATCATGCTTTATTTTATAAATGGATGTGTTACATTGATATGAAAAATGATATGGTATTGCTTCAAAGCATAACAAAAGAAGTGGTGTTTCTTTTTTAGAAAGAAATCAAACATTTTCATGCTTTTTCCTTTTCCACTCCAAAAAGGGTGAGAAATGCATCGGATTGATTTTGGTTGTAAAAGCAATGGTGCATCACATTCTATTTTTTTATAAATGTAACAGCTTCCTATCAACAAAAGGGGGATTATTATGAAATATCATTTCAAAAAAGCCATTGGGGCCATGGTACTGGCGGCTGCAATGCTCATGAGTGCTGTACCCGCATTTGCACAGTCCACACCGGGGGAAAATTTGCAGTATTTGAACACTTATTTTCAAATCGGCACCGTTTCCGATAGGGTTTTTGCAGAGGAATTTTGCAATACATTGGAAAAAATAAGCGGTACAGAGCTGTCCTATGATACCCAAAGCACAGGAATGGTGCAGCTTTTGGGGCCGATTTTGCAGGCAGCAGGCATGGAAGAGGCTGCACTGACATTTCCCGAGGAAAAATATACCAGAATATTGTCAGAATATGACATATCCATTCCATTGGAAGGCACTGCCGCACAATATGCCGCCTGCGCTCTTTCCACAGGATTGGTGCAAAAAGAGGATTTGACTGACACAAGCATTTCAAAAGCACAGGCCCTTCGTGTTTATATGGCTGTGGCAGATGCCATAGGAGAGGGCAGAAATTTTTTGGGCTACTCCAATGATGCGGATATTTATGGAAAAATTTATCATGCATGGAATTCTTTTGAAATATTTAGTGATGAAAAGCTGGATGAAATCGGAAGCAAAGCCGTTGAAAACAAAATTACAACAGGATATAATCTAAAAAAAGACAGCTATGATGCTCATTTTATACCGGAACGCACATTGCGCTACGGCCATGACGACATCAAACACGCCAACCAAATCATAGCACTGCTGCAAAGCGAAGGGATTGTGGCAAAGGTGCAGCTGGAGCCTAAAATATCCATATACGAATATCTTTTGGACTGGGGTCCTGTGCCTGAGCCTGAGCCAAGATATGAAGTAAAACAGTTTAGCAATGATTTCTATTTGGTTTATGCAGTGGAATATGATTTGGCGTTGGAATTTGAATCTGTACAGGATAAATCAAAATTTGACAGCCTCATATTAAAATATGCCAAAAAAAGTGATGAAAATGCTTCCGCAGAAGGCTTACTTTACGGCTCCTGGTGGCAGCCATTATATACCTCTGCAACTGCTATGAATGGAAATTACAGAAAAATCACAGATAATACCATACAAAACGGACTGTATTCTTTCCATTCCTTTTCATTGGACACAGACGCTTCCCATGTCAAAGAGCAGCTGAACGCTTTGGATGCCTCTGTCAGAGTCAATCAAACCTCCCTTTGGTGCGACGAGCCTTTTTATCGCTATTTAGCCGGAGATGATTATCAATAAAAAAGCAATGAAGAGTCTGTTTTGACACTGTATGGTGTAACATTTTTTGAAAATATATTTTATTTTTCTATAAAATTCGACTGTTTTTTCAAAAAAATCATTGACAGAAACCGTTGTATGATGTTACCCTTTTAAAATATAATCCTTTTGCTTTTGTAGCGGAAATGATACAAAAGCCATACATACCAAAGTAAATATTAAGGAGTGTATATATGAGCAAAAAAATGACGCTTGTGGACCAAATTTACTTAAATATCAAACATGATATTGGTAACAAAGTACTTTCTCCCGGTCAAAAAATCAATGTAAAGGAACTGAGCAGAAAATATGAAGTCAGCGATACTCCTGTCAAACAGGCTCTTAACCGTCTTATTTCAGACCACATGGTTATCAGTGTGCCAAACAAGGGCATGAGTGTACGCCATGTCTCCATTGAAGAATTAGATGAAATATTCGATATGCGCCTTATGATGGATTTATATTTTATGAAGGATATTCTCTCCACATTCAGCTACAATAAAACACTGCAAGAGCAAATGCGCAAAAATATTGCAGAGCATAAGGCCTTTGTAGAAAACGATACAGGAGATAATCCGCACAAAAACAGCTCCTATTACAGCTTTGACAGCATATTTCATGAGCTGTATTTAACAGGCAGCGGCAATCAAAAGGTTTTGGAAACCTTTCGCAACCTCAATCCCTTTATGTATTCCAGCTATACCTACATACAACAGCCTCAATTAAGAGATATGGAATGTGTGGAGGAGCATCAGGCCATATTTGACGCCATATTAAACCAAGACCGTCCTGCACTGCAAAGAGCCATTGAAAACCATATTTTAAATTCCAAAAAAACACTGCATTTGATATTTAAAGTCAATCAAATATTATAATATTTCTGCCCGTGACCCATGTCACGGGCATTGTTTGTGGCAACGGCTATGCTTCGGAAGGAAAATATCAGGGTATTGCTCCTCAAAGCAATATCATATCTGTCAAAATATTGGACCAAAACGGTCAGGGAAATTCTGCACAGGCCATTGCCGGTTTAAGATGGATAATGGACAACGCTAAGAAATATAATATAAAAGTGGTGAACCTTTCCATAGGCACAAATGACCATAAAATCAATGTCCCTCTTATGGAAGCTGTCAACAGGCTGTGGTTTGCCGGCATCACCGTAGTGGCAGCCGCCGGCAATCCGGACAGCAGAAGGCACTTTCAGCCCTCTCCTGCCATCAGCCCCCGTATCATCACAGTTGGTGCTTGGGAAGACCGCCGCTTTTTTTTGCAGGCACAATCACAGGGAAGCCCTCTTTTTTTTCGCCGCAGTGCAGTGCCTATGCCGGATATTTGGGCGCCGGGAGAGGACATTATATCCACATTGTCCCCTGACTATGATTTTTCATTGCAAAACCGGGATACCATGAAAATGGTAGACCGATATTATATCAAAATGAGCGGCACATCCATGGCAACCCCCATGGTCAGCGGTGCTGTTGCATTGCTTTTGGAAAAATATCCCAATTTGTCCCCTGACCAAATCAAATACCGCCTCATCTCCTCTGCCCAATATGGCAATGAACAAAACCAAAAGGGACTTTTAAACATTCGTGCCTGCCTTTTATAACATTTTACAGAAAAGAGGTGCCTATGCTATGGAAAAAAATGATATTTATGAATTAAGCCGGCTTTTGGGAAACAAAGACGGCTTGGAAAATGACTTTTCTAATATGATAACCATGTTTCGGGACACACTGCAAAAAAAATATCTCCAAAAGCTTCATGCCACTGCCGACCAAAGACAACATGCCGTTATGGAGCATCCGCCCAGAGAGGTGACCCTTTTGCGTGCCATGAAGGCCTTTACAAACGATGCAGGGAAACAGCAAATGGACAACATGATACAAGCATTGCTTTTTATGCAAACCATACAAAACATCAATCAAGATGTTTCACTGCTTTTGGAAAACAAAGAGCAGACATTGCAGGCCATGGAGGCAGACTCTGCTCCAACACCTTCCTCCTTTGACAGTCAGGCCCGCATGACGGGGCTTTTGGTCACACTGGCATTGGCAAATATTATTTAAACCATAAAAGTATGGGAGCTTTCCCATACTTTTTTTATTTATCACTTACAAAAATCATATTGTATTTTTGTAAATACAGCCGATTTTTGTGATATTTTATATTTATTTTTTACATATATTGACAGAGCAAAGCTTTTGTTGCTATCCTTTTCTTATGAAAAAGGATTCAAATAAAAAGGAGGAGATGATTTTCAATCGTTTTATAAATTTTTTTGCTGATGGCTGTTTCGACGATTTATTATTGTATTGGTACTCACTAATGCAGGAGCATGGCTATGCATTTGACTTTTCCTCTGTTCTCAATCCATACAAAAGCTATTTGCCAAAAGAAAAATTTGACCAGTACTTTCCACCGGCTTTCATCTGGTAAAAGAGCAGGCTCTTGCAGAATATGTTGAAATTGTTTTTGCTACTTTTTTCGCCGAAGTCATTCAGCAATACCCCAATAAGCTTTGTATTGCTGAAATATTGCTTTTAAAAAAATTGCTGATTTGTTTGGTACAGCAGTATATGGAAAGCTATACTAGGCTTATGGTGGTATTTGCCTCATTGGAGGCCAATACCAAAATTACCACTGCCGACGTAAATCGGCAAAGATGATTTGGACTGCTTTTCATTGTGATATAAAAAAAGTATATTTTACGCCAATTATGGTGCTGCAAAGGACAGCGGCTCAGACCAATCAAATAAATCAAAGGCTTTTGTAGCTGTTACAATATGGTTTTGAAAGCATTTGGTTGACGGATATGAGCTGGAGCTGCATTTTCAGCAGGTACAGGTATACAATGGAATATAAAAGGCATGGGAACAAAGGGAACCAATCGGTATGTAAAGAATTACAGAGCATATCTGTTAGAGTATCTGCTGATATAAAATCTTATCCTGTCAATGCTTCACTTTCTGTTAAAGTAAGCAGTGAAACATAAATCATATGAAAGGGTTTAGGCTATGGAAAAAAAACAGTTTCTATTGATTAGTATGCTGCTGTATTGCTTTGGAGTGGTATTAGCCTTTGTTTTTTTACAAACCATGGGAAATGATTCTTTTTTGTATACCTATTTGCATTGCATTTTGGTACAAGCAGGGGCTATTGCCATAAGCTGTTTCCTTTTTCACAAAAACAAAAAAGCAAATCAATATTTATTCAAACCAGAAAAAATACAACAGCAATATGATTTTTACAACAAATGCTATTTCTTTCTAAAAATACTTCTCCTACTTCAAATAATGAGTATATTCCTTCCTCTTTGGCCTGCTTATATGATAGAGAGCACCATAGGAGAGCTTTTCATTGCCGCAGCCGACTGGATAGAACACATTTTCCAAAATCTTTTTCAAATAGATATCTACAATCCTGTTTATAAACTGGTTGATGTATTTTCATTACGATGTGTATTTTTATTTTTAGAGAGCTATATTTTTTGTGAATTACACCATTTTAAAAAACAAACACAGTACTAAAGCAGTATATCCCATTTATATGGTGGCAAAAGAGCTTGGAAAAGGAAGGCTTTGCCAAGCTGAATCCCCAGGCGGAATTGATTTTCCGCCAGTAGCCTTCAAGGCATTCATGCCCTGCTTCTACCTCTGTCTGTTCCTGAAAAGCCTGCATAAAATGGGCTTTTGATGAAGGCTTGTTGATTTTGTCCACACCAAAAAAGACCTTGCTTTTGACAAGGTCTTTTTGATACAAATTACATTTTTTCAAGGAGCTTATCTGCCACATACAGTCCATTTGCCGCCGCCTGTGACAAGGAGCGTGTAAACCCTGCCCCATCTCCCACGGCATAAATATCTGGACAGCCTTCCAATTCAAAATCATTTGTATTGGGTCTTGCAGAATAATATTTGCACTCAATGCCATAAAGCAATGTGTCAAAATTGGCTGTTCCCGGTGCAATTTCATCCAGTGCATGGAGGGTTTCCACAATGTTGTCCAGCTGTCTTTTGGGGATGCAAAGGCTCAAATCCCCTGCCACAGCATTCATGGTAGGCCGTGTGGTGCATTGGGCAATTCTCTTTTCGTCAGAACGCCGTCCCATTTCCAAATCCCCCAGTCTTTGCACCAGCACACTGCCCCCGCTGATTAAATTTGCAAGGCTTGCCACATATCTTGCATATTCAATGGGGTTTTTAAAAGGCTCTGTAAAACGAATGGTAGAAAGCAGTGCAAAATTGGAATTTTCTGTTTTTCTTTCCAAATCTCTGTAAGAATGGCCGTTGACTGTCAGCACACCATCTGTATTTTCTGTCACCACACTGCCCCTTTCATTGAAACAAAACATTCTTGTGGTATCGCCATAGCCTTTGCTTCTGTACCAAATTTTAGGCTCATAAATCTTTTTGGAAAAATGCTCCCAAATCATAGCGGGCAGCTCCACTCTCACACCAATGTCCACCTGATTGTTTTTTAATGCAATGCCGTTTTTGCTGCACCAGCTTGAAAAAAACCGGCTGCCTGCTCTGCCCACAGCAAATATAATGATATCTGCTTTTATGATGGTTTCCTTTCCCTGAAAAACAACATTCATTTCTTTTGTGTCTTTGTTCACATCTGAAACAAATGTATCTGTGGCAATGGTACAACGGTTTTGCAATGCTTCTATCATTTTTTTCATGGTATCAAAATTGCTGTCTGTGCCTAAGTGCTTCAGTTGTGCTTGGCTCATGTGCAAATCGTGCTGCAAGCAAATGCGTTTTAATTCATTGTCCGGCTGAAAACGCTCTGTGGTGGCACCAAATTCCACCAGCAGCTTGTCTGCCTGTTCAATATAATCTATGACCACAGCAGGCTCTAAAAATTCTGTCAGCCAGCCGCCGTATTCTGTGGAAATCACATATTTTCCATCAGAAAAAGCCCCTGCGCCTGCCATGCCCTCCATAATGGCACAGGAAGCACACTTGACGCATTTTTCTGTTTTTTTGGCTACAATGGGGCATATTCTTTTTTCTATGGCATGGCCTTTTTCCAGTATCACAACACTGCAATGGGGATTTTTTTCCGTCAGACGGTAGGCTGTCATAATGCCGCCAATGCCTCCCCCTATGATGGCAATGTCATATTTTTGTTTCAATTCCATAGCACATACTCCCTTCTGTTTGATTGATTCTGTTGCTTTCATATGAAATAGAAAGCTATGAAGCATTGACTTTACGGCTAAAACCGACTCCTTACATTTTTGTAAGCCCAAAGCAAGGATGTTGGCAGCAGCTCCAAGTGCTTTGGTTACTTTCTTTTCATAAAGCAATGTCAATCTCATTGTTCTATTTTTAAAATTCATATCATACCATTTTTTATATTAATGCAACACATCCCTTTGATTGATTCTGTTGCTCTTATATGAAATAAAAAGGGATATACCAATCCCTTTGCATTTTCCCTTTACCATGGCCTGCCAAAGTTTTTTTAATGTGCAGCAGACTCAGCCATGGAAAATTTGTATGCATCAAATTGCTTTAAAAAATACCATCCATCTGTTCTATTTTGCAATTTACAATGCAATATCCCTTCGATTGATTTTATGGAAAATAAAAAGTCACAAACCATTTTTCTCAGCTAAAGCCTATTCCTTTTCCCATATCCATACAAACAAAACGCCTCTTTCACTATCCATATGCACAAAAAGCCCTCTGCTGTTTTTTATTGTTTGAAAGCCTTTCACAAAAAGCATTTCCTATCCTACACTTATAAATGCATATCTATTGCTTATCAAAATACTGCTTTTGTCACAGCATTTTGCTCACAGTATCTATTTATTTTCATGTGAAACAACTGTTATATTCATAAAGCACTGACCATATAAAATCCCAAAAAAGGGGACATAACATTTGCTATGTCCCCCCTTATGAAACTGCATTATTTATTTTTTAGATATGCATTGATATCTGTAATCAGCTGATTTACGTCCATACCATGTACCATGCTGGCTTCCTCCAAGGATTCTCCCGCAGAAGAAGGGCAGCCCACGCAATGCATACCATTTTGCATCAATATTGCCGCAACACCTTTGTCAATCATCAGTGCTTCTCCTATCAAGGTACTTTTTGTTACTTCTGCCATGTTGATTCCTCCTTATATTTTATAAAAAGACCATTGTCTTTTTTCTATTATAGTACATTCCTTTGCAAAAAGAAAGTATTTTTGATTATTCTATGATTTTAAAGCCCTTATAATAACGGAAAATCACCTTTCCCAATATTTCTCCCTTTTCTACATAGGTATTCTGCCAATACCTGGCATCCTCCGAGCCGTTTCTGTTATCCCCCATCATAAAATAACAGCCCTCCGGTATTTCATAGGGGCCAAAATCTCCTATGGCCTTTTCTTTTAAATAAGGCTCGGGCAAATACTGTCTGCTCTCATCAATATATACCCTGCCATTTCTGATTTCCAATGTTTCTCCGGGCAAACCAATGATTCTTTTGACATAAAGTGTTTTGCCCGTAGGGTCATCGGGAAAATGAAACACTACCACATCTCCCCTTTTCGGCTCTGCAAACAAATAGGAAAGTCGAAACGCCACAATGCGGTCATCTGTCATAATGGTGTTTTCCATAGAGCCGGAGGGAACCTCTGCATTGACAATGACAAATGTGTTGATGCCTGCCGCCAAAAGCAATGCCAGCACAATTGTTTTGACCCAGCTTATAAATTCCTTTCTTACTTCTGTCTTATCTAGTTTCATGTTGACTCCTTTGCAAAAAAGAGGATATTATTCTTCCGTCTTTTCTTCTTCCTTTTTTTCTTCTGTTTCTTCCTGCTCCTCCTGCCAGTCCTCCTGGGCAAATGCGTCCTTCAAAAATGCCTCTGCCTCGTCAATCTGCTGCATTTGTGCCTGCATATCATCCATATATTGTCCTAAATTTTTCAGATAATAGCTAGGCTCCTCTTGCTGTGGATTGGGTGGTGTTTGTTCCTCCTTTACAGCCGTTTCTTCTTCAAAACAGTCATCCAAATCCTCTTGTTTTTTTTGCGCCTTTTTTTCACGCAGCTTTTCGGCATAGGTTTTGGCATCATCTGCTAGTGCAGATGCCTTTTCTGTCACCTTTTCTGCCATATCCTTTACCTTTGGCTCCCATTTTTCTGCCTGCTTGCCTACTGTTTTGGCAAAGGTGTTCAATGCGCCGCCCGCTTTGTTTAAAGCATTGTTTACCACATCGTTGACGCCTTCTCTTTGCTGTGCTTTTTGTGTGCCGTTTAATGCCAAAAGCAGTCTTTCTGCCTCCTCTGCTGTGATAATACCTTTTTCTAGCATATGGAGTATGGATAATCTTTCTTCTTTCATATGATTTCCTCCCGATTCATTGTTTTTTAATATAATATAGTCCTCCGGTCTTTTTGTGACACTGCCAAAATGATATAATATGCTTTTTACAATTCTTTGAGAGGCATTGCCGTCTCCAAAGGGATTTTTTGCCTTTGCCATGGCTTCATACAGCTCTTTGTCATGCAGCAGTGCAGAGGCCATGTCATATATATCCTGCTCCTGTGTGCCGGCAAGCTTCAGTGTGCCAGCCTCAATGCCCTCAGGGCGTTCTGTCACATTTCTAAGCACCAGCACAGGCTTTCCCATGGAAGGGACCTCCTCCTGCAATCCGCCGCTGTCTGTCATCACAAAATAGCTGCGGCACATCAAATTGTGCATATCCTTCAAATCCAGAGGCTCTAAAAGATGGATTCTTTCTTCTCCTGCCAGTATGTCATAAACCGTTTCTGTCACAGCAGGATTTTTGTGAACGGCATATACCACCTCCACATCCTCATTGTCCCTTACCATTCTTTTGACAGCTCTGCAAATATTTTTCAATGGCTCTCCCAAATTTTCTCTTCTGTGGGCTGTCATGGCAATGACCCTTTTGTTTTCAAAATCAATATGATTCAGTGCTTTTACAGTAAAATGATATTGTGGCTCTATGGTAGTCTGCAAAGCATCAATGACTGTGTTGCCTGTTACAAAAATAGCCGCTTCTTTTATATTCTCCTGCAAAAGCTGCTTTTTTGCCAATGCTGTGGGAGCAAAATGCAAATCTGTCAGCCGGCTGGTCAGACAGCGGTTGATTTCCTCAGGAAAGGGCTGATATTTGTCATAAGTTCTCAGTCCTGCCTCCACATGGCCCACCTTTATCTGATTGTAATAAGCAGCCAATGCCCCTGCAAATGTGGTTGTGGTATCCCCATGCACCAGCACCAAATCCGGCTTTGCCTCGGCCATCACCTGGCTCAAGCCGTTTAATGCCTTTGTGGTAATGGTTGCCAGTGTTTGTCTTGGTTCCATAATGTCTAAATCATATTGGGGGTGCAAATCAAATATGGAAAGCACTTGGTCCAGCATTTGTCTGTGCTGTGCCGTAACACAGATAATGCTTTCGATTTGTTCTGTTTTTTCCAGCACTTTTATCAGCGGAGCCATTTTAATGGCCTCCGGACGGGTTCCAAAAACACTCATAACCTTTATTTTATTCATATATCTTCTCCTTATTGCACTCTATTTGTCAATGTGCCAATGCCTTCAATTTCACATATCACTTCATCGCCGGCCTTTAAAAAGTTTGGAGGCACAAATCCCATGCCCACCCCTGCCGGTGTTCCCATGGCAATGATGGTGCCGCTTTGCAATGTCATGCCTTGAGAAAGCTCGCTGATGACATGGGCAATGTCAAATATGAGCAAATCTGTGGTGCTGTTTTGTCTTAGCTCTCCATTGACATAGGACTTGATATGCAGTGCAGGAGGGTTTGAAAAGGCTTCTTTTGTCACAATGCAAGGGCCAATGGGTGTAAAGCCGTCCAGGCTTTTTCCAAAATACCACTGCTTGTGAGAGGTCTGCAAATTCCTTGCACTGATATCGTTTAATATAGTATATCCAAATACATAGTCAAAGGCATCTTCTTTTTTCACATTTTTGGCATTTTTTCCAATAACAACAGCCAGCTCCACTTCATAATCCAAGCTGTCTACCATATCAAAATGTCCCTGTATGGGTTCTTTGTCTGCCACAGCCTCGTTGACCCTTTTTGAAAAATAGATGGCCTTGGGACGCTCTCCTCCAAAGGCCTCCTCTTTGTAGCGGGCAGATTCCTCTGCATGGGCCATATAATTGATGCCTAAACAAATCACATCCTGTTTTGGAGAGGGAATGGGTGCTTTTAGCTGTACCTTTTCAAAAGCAATGCCTGTCCCTGTTTGAGAAAGTGCCGCAATCTGTTTTTGCTTTTTATCTGACCAGCTTTCAATCAATGTCTGCATATCCTTTTCTTCTATGGGTATCATTGTTTTTTCATCGGCAGACAAAACACCTATCTGTTGTTTTCCTTCATATACATATGTAAAAAGCTTCATAGGGAGAACCTCCTTTTTATGATTTTGCAATATCATTTCATTTCTACATTATATTAGCACAAAACAACAAAATAGAAAAGTTTTTCTTCTGTGTCTGCAGCATTGGATTTTATACGCACTGTATTTTATTTATGCATTGTTATGTATCCCATTTTATATTCCTTTTTTGAAATAACTGCCCAAAAAGCCATTGTATTTTTGAATTCTTTTTATAAATATACACAAAATACGAATAATATACGCATAAATATAGAAAACCCATTGATTATTTTAAAACATTTGTGTATAATAACGAAGAAAATCCTATTGGTAAGCATTACATCATAATTTATAATATGGAAGAGGAGGAGTATACTACCATGAAACAAAAAATTGTATTGGCATATTCCGGCGGACTGGATACCTCTGTTATCATCCCTTGGTTAAAAGAAAATTATGACGCAGAGGTCATAGCCGTATGCGGTGATGTGGGACAGGGAAAGGAAACAGAGGGCCTGGAGGAAAGGGCATTAAAAACAGGCGCCAGCAAGCTTTATATTGAGGATTTGACAGAGGAATTTATCACAGAGGCCATTTATCCCTGTGTCAAAGCAAATGCCGTTTATGAGGGCAAATATCTTTTGGGTACATCCATGGCTCGCCCCATCATTGCCAAAAGACTTGTGGAAATTGCAAGAAAAGAGGGTGCAACAGCAATCTGCCACGGTGCAACAGGAAAGGGCAATGACCAAGTGCGTTTTGAACTGACCATAAAGGCATTGGCCCCTGATTTAAAAATCATTGCTCCCTGGCGTTTGGACAGCTGGAAAATGGACAGCCGCGAGGCAGAGGTGGCTTATTTGGAGGAAAGAGGCATTGAAGTGCCTGTGAAAAAGGATGATAGCTACAGCCGTGACAGAAACATATGGCATTTAAGCCATGAGGGGCTGGAGCTGGAGGACCCTGCCAACGAGCCAAACTATAAGCATATTTTACAGCTGGGCGTTTCTCCCGAAGAGGCACCAGACAAAGCAGAATATGTGACACTGGATTTTGAAAAGGGCATTTGTGTTGCTGTAAACGGTCAAAAATTGTCACCAGTACAGCTTTTGACCACATTAAACGAAATCGGCGGCAGAAACGGCATAGGCATTTCAGATATTTGTGAAAACCGTGTCGTTGGCATGAAATCCCGAGGCGTTTATGAAACCCCCGGCGGCACCATACTCTATTATGCCCACAGAGAGCTGGAATATCTCTGCACAGATAAAAAAACACAGGCATTTAACGAAATTGCAAGCAACAAGCTGGCAGAATTGGTTTACAGCGGAGAGTGGTTTACACCTTTGCGTGAAGCATTGTGTGCTTATTTTGACAGCGTAAATGAAACCGTAACCGGTCAGGTAAAGCTGAAGCTTTATAAGGGAAATATCATTCCTGCCGGCTCCACATCTCCTTATTCTCTTTACAATGAATCTATGGCAAGCTTCACAACAGGCGAGCTTTATAACCATAAAGATGCAGACGGATTTATCAATCTGTTCGGTCTGCCTTTAAAAGTACGTGCTATGATGCTGGAAGCAAACAAAAACAAATAATTTTTATCCTACAAAAGACCTTGTGGTATTGTCCCTTGCTTTGGGACAGTGGCCCAAGGTCTTTTTTTTTGAAATAGATAAAAGCCTTTTTGGCTGCTGCCAGTGTGATGCAAAAGCAAAAGTGATTGAACTCAAGGGAAAAGGCTTCCCCCAAGCTAGTACGCTTTTGCAAAGCAAAAGCTGTTGCTCCCCCACTGCCAAAAACGGACAAACAGCTGTAATCCAACTTTTTCCAGTGGAGAGTGATTGAACCCTCCCTGCCAAAAGCGGCCAACAGCAATGCTAAAGCTTATAACCGGATTTGTTCCCTCTTTTTCTGATTTTATATGGTTAAGCCCTGTCAACAGCGGCATATGTATCGGTTTTTACTGCCGCTGCGTGCTTTGGCTGGCTTTGCTATCTCCTCAAGCAATGAAAATTGTTCATTTCAGTTTTATTCAAATATATATTTACTTAGATATAGCTCCTGTTTTTTGTATGGACAAAAACCTTTGCTTTTGTCATATCTTTTCACTCAAACATTTCATCCCATGCTGCTTTATAAAACATTTTAGTTTCACTGATAGGCATATAGCATCTCCATGGATTTAATGGCATTTTCCATTATCATTTAGAAATTATCCAGCTAATAAAATGACAAACAATGTTTTGTCAATATTTTCTGTTTCCATAATATTAGGCCCCATAGATATACCTATGGGGCCTAATGACACTTTCTTTTGCCGTAGCAGTATATTTTGCAGCTTACCATGAAACAGTGTAAAAATGCAACAGCTGGCTCACTGTTTTATGCATTGCTTCATTTTCAAATGGTTTGCTTCACCCTTTCTGGTGTAATTTCCATCACATATTTTAAGAAAGGAAACTGCTCCTTCATATCATCAAAATCAGGTCCCTCTGCGAGAAATTGGGCAGTACCTTCAACAACAAATCCTGTTCCCATTGCCACCTTTCCCTGCACCTCCTTGCTGCCAAAGGTAACTATCACACGATTTTGAGCCTCCACATTTTTCCTTGTGACATTGAACCATGCAGCCGGTATGAGAAGTCGGTTGTCCTCTGTGATTCGCAAATAGCTGTTCCATGTATTTGCCACATGCGCCCCCTTTTCTGTCCATGACGTTACAGAAACAACTCCTTCATGCTTCAAAACCTCTAAAACAATTTCATTAAACATAGATAACCTCCGTTTTCAATAAAAACTATTATAGATAACCATAATCTATAATTAGCCTTGCATTTTATCATGGTCCATTTGGAAAGTCAATAACAGACCGAAAAAACCTTCCTATCATGTATCTGAATTGAAATAAAATCACGTCTTTCTCTGTGATATACTGCATATCTGCTCAAACACACGGACAATTTACTTTCCTCTATCTTTCAAAAAAATTCCCAAACTCATAAATGCAGCACTAATCATACCCAAAATAATAATCATCCCATTGGATATATGGAAATCTATGTAATTCAGATTAAGAAGCACTAAAAAAAATAGAATAAAATACCCTAATCGTATTAAAAATTTTTGCATATTTTCCCCCCAGTAAATTTCAATTTTTCATTTTACCATAAACAGGAATGGCCTCCTTTTGGCTCAAAATCCCGCTCATCCATTCCTCAAAACCATTTGCTAAAGGTATAGTATATCAGTCATAGCTTTTACTTTAGATTCTCTTTCCAAACCCCATGCTCTCTTTAAAAAAAATCATATAATACCCAGCACTGAGACACTCACAAATCGCCACTCTAATAGCAGTGTACTCTCATTTGTCAATCATAAATTGACCTTCCAATTCTTTACATAAAGAACAAGCTTTTTCTCTTTCCGTGTCCAAAATGCCTGTGACAGCTGCATTGCCCAGACAGTAGGTTTATACAAGCATTGATTGGAACAGCTCCATTATGCTGCTTCATTAACCAAACATAAAAATTTGGCAGTTTGCAGACCAATTCCTGTTCCACACTAACAATCCATTTCCCAAAAGGCAGCTTGCTTACATACTCCTTTGGTGCGTATGCACTGTTCTTCTAAAAGCTGGTAGAATCAAAGCCATCACACATATTTTATCACCTATAAGCTCCCATTTATCCCTAGTTTGATTATACCACAGTTTCTTTTATACTATAACAAAAATACACATCTGCCCAAATAGCTATGTCCTCTCTAAAAGTTTTGCATTGTAAGGTTTTTTTATCCCAAAACCACAAGAGAAAGATAGTATTGCCTGCCGATTTATTTCTAATTATCCACATCCACCCTTGTCACAGCTTTGTGATTGCGGTATAATTCATGTAAACCCTGCCGGACCGTTTGTCTGTGTAGCTCCTTGTAAACTGCTCCTAAAAGAAGCAGAAGTCTTCCATATTATGCCATATAAAATTTTTTTGGCAAATAGGGCATAGAAATATATTGATAGGCTTGAAGAAATATTTTCAGCTTTCCATTGGCCACAGCCATAAATAGATTTGGAAAAACAGCACTGTCAAACAAGCAAGGGTGCTTCAAAAGCAGCTCTTATCTATTATACATCATAACAGCTCCTTTCTTTTAAGGGAATTCTTATATTTATTATACTATAAAACGAAGCTGTTATCTGTATCATATTAAAGTAACAAAATCCAAATAGCAGAAAGGAGATTTTTTATGAAACTTTGGGGCGGCAGATTTACAAAATCTACTGACACATTTACAGACCATTTTCATTCCTCCATATCCTTTGACCAGCGCCTTTATCAAGAGGACATTTTGGGCAGCATAGCCCATGCGGATATGCTTGGCCGACAAGGCATCATACCAAAAGAGGACGCCTTGCTCATACAAAAAGCATTACAGGAAATATTGGAGGACATTGCTCAGGGAAATATAGAATTTGATGAAAAAGCAGAGGATATTCATATGAATATTGAAACCATACTCATCAGCCGCATTGGAGATGTGGGCAAACGCCTCCATACAGGCAGAAGCCGCAACGACCAAGTGGCACTGGATATTCGTATGTATGTGAAAAAAGAAATCACAGGCCTTTGCAGTCTTTTAAAGGAATTGCTGCTGACACTCAACCACATTGCCGGGGAAAATACAGATACCATCCTTCCCGGCTATACCCATCTGCAAAGGGCGCAGCCTGTCACATTTGCCCACCATTTGCTGGCTTATGTGGAAATGTTCAAAAGGGATTATGACCGTTTAAAAGACACTTATAAACGTACAGACAGTATGCCCCTGGGTTCTGGCGCACTGGCTGGCACCACATACCCCCTCGACCGGGAATATGTGGCTGAAAAGCTGGGATTTTCCTCCATTACATTAAACAGTATGGATGGCGTCAGCGACAGAGATTTTTGTATAGAGCTACTTTCTGCCCTTTCTATTTTGATGATGCATTTAAGCCGCTTTTGTGAGGAAATCATACTTTGGAGCAGTCATGAATTTCATTTTGTAGAATTGGATGATGGTTATTCCACAGGCTCCAGCATCATGCCTCAGAAAAAAAATCCCGATATGGCAGAGCTGATTCGGGGAAAAACAGGCCGTGTTTATGGCAGTTTGATGTCACTGCTGACCACCATGAAGGGACTTCCCTTAGCATACAACAAGGATATGCAGGAGGACAAGGAGGCCGTTTTTGACACCATTGATACTGTAAAAATGTGCCTGCCTGTGTTTACTGCCATGATAAAAACAATGACTGTACAAAAACAAGCCATGTATCAGGCGGCAAAGGGAGGCTTTACCAATGCCACAGATGCGGCAGACTGGCTGGTCAAAAAGGGTGTGCCTTTTCGGGATGCCCATGCCATCATAGGACAGCTGGTGTTATACTGCATCAACCACAATACCAATTTAGATGATTTATCATTGGAAGAATATCAAGCCGTTTCCCCTGTGTTTGACAAAACCGTTTATGATGCCATTACAGTGGAAAAATGTGTGCAGGCCAGAAATGTGCCTGGAGGTCCTTCCAAAGAATATATTCAAAAATGTATTGAAAAAAATGAAAAAGCTTTCAAAGCACTTTAAAAATAGATTGCTTTGACACAGACAATATGTTTGCAGGGGCCAAGTGTATTTCCTTGGCCCCTGCTTTTGTATGGATTTTGGCCATTGCCCTTTGTTTTTTTATATTTTCTGTGGGGCTTGTCCGCCGGCTGTGTTTGCAGCTTGGCATTTTCATTGCCATACAGCCAAAAAAGCAGACATTTTTTATATGCTTTTTGTCTGCTTTTTTAACTGACTGCATCCATCCCTTCCCCAAACAGTACAGCATATCTGTTTTTTTGTTTTTTGGCATATTCAAACTATAAAATCAAAAAAAAACAGATATTTTTTTAAAATAATCATTGACTTTTTTGTCAAAAAAGAGTATCATACTGAGTATATTCTTGAATAAAGAATATTTTTTGCTGAGAATATTTTTAGGAAAAAGCCTTGTCAGCATGGCCGGGCTTTTTTCTTAAAAATGTCCTGTCTGTATTGATTTCATACAGATTATTTTTTTGTCCAAAATACTTTTGATATTGTATTTTTCTTGTGGCAAGCTATCTATTTTTATGTTGCCTTTTTCAACAGCAAAGCCGCCCCCTTTTGCACCAAAGCAGTGCAGCATGGGGCTTTTTTTCACATATGCTCTAAACTGCATTTTCTATGCCCTTTTTTAAATGGTTTTTAACCATGCAATCAGCTTTTCATTTTCTTGTATAGAAGCAATGCATTGCTCCATTCTTTCTATCATAGCCGGGGAAATGCACACATGCCTTTTGTTATAATATTCATTGCAAAGAGAAAGAAATTTTTCCGGATAGCTCAGCAGTGCCAAAAGCATTTTTTTGTCCTGCTTTGATAAATGTATTTGCTGTTCATATGCAGAAAGCATTTTTTCTGCCGTATCAATATCACACTGCTGTTTTTTCAAAAGCCTTCTCAAATACAATGCCAAATCCACCATAGGGCTGTCATAGGAGCATTTTCCAAAGCCTGTGACAAATATATCCCCATTTTGGTTTTGTTGTATATTTTCCCCTTTAAAAGCGTTGTGGCAAACGGTTTTTTCCTCAGCCGCCTTTTTTATGGCAGCGTCATATTCTGCCTCACAAAACAGCTGCTTTGCCTGCTCTATTTTTTCCATATAATAATCAAAATTTTGTTTTATCAGCAAATCCAATGGCGTATAGCTGCTTTGTTTTTCAATCCTTTTTTTGATTTTCAACAATTCGATGCGTCTTTTTTCATATTTCTCCAGTCTTTTTTCTCCCGAAAAACAGCCTTCCTTGCTTTGCAGACCCTTTGCAGACTGATGCAGCATAGAAAGTGTTTTTGCCCCCAATATAAATGTTTGCTTTTCCTCCTCAGCCAAAGGCTGGGCCTCCAGAGGCCTTTCTGCCACATAGCAGTCCTTTTCCACCATATAATAGGGCAGGTTTTCCTTTGTGATTAAAAATGTGCTGATATGGCAAAAGCCTTTTTTTATCAAGTGCTGTTTTAATGCATATTCAAACAAAATATGATTTTTTTGTGTATTGACCTTTCGTATTTCTACCATTTGTTTGTCTGTTTTGCAGAGGTATCCTGTACGGATTCTGTTTCCGCCCAAAAAATGCAGTCCATATCCTTCCCACAATATTTTTTCATAATTTTCTTCCATTTTTCCTCCCCCCGCACCGATTTGTGTCAATATTGCTTTCTTATCAAAATACATCTGTTTTCATAGTATGAAGCAAGCCTTTAAAATATAACTACATCTGTTTTTGATTTTGATTATTTTTTTCCATCCACTGCCTTGCATAGCACAGCAATGTTTGTTTTTCATTTTTTTGGGGAAACCGGTGGGTAATGTCCAGCAAATATTCCAATATGCTTCCTATTTGCCTGCCCTCTGTCACACCCTCTTCTTTCAGGTCACTGCCGTTGACTGCCAGCTGTTTTAATGTAATGCAGTCTTTTCTTTGTTCTATCTGCAAAAGCTGCTTTTGGGCCTGTTGGATGCTTTTTTTTTGCTCCTTTAAATATTGCAGGCACAGCAATCTTTTTAGCTGAGGCAATGAAATTTCATTTGCTTTTTTTCGAAGCATATAATCATCCGGCAGTATCTCCTCTGCCATATGCTTGAGCAATACCGTCACAGCCTTGATGGTATTGTTGTCAAATTTCATTTGCTTTAAAAACAGCTCTCCCTCCTTTGGAGTCATGTATTGCAGCAGTATACTCCAACGCAGTATTCTCTCCGGCTCTGCATTTTCAAGCTGCATTACCACCTTCTTGCCATATTGGAGCATCTGCTCTGACAAAAGGGGAGAAATCTCCTGCAAAAGACCGGAGTGCCAAAGCAAAGGCATTTTTTGCAAATAAGGCGACTGGAGCATTTTTTCCAGCTCCTGCTGTATTCTTTCAGCACTGATATGGCGCAGATTGCTTTTTTGCTGCTGCAATGCCAAATAGGTCTGCTCTTCTATATCAAACCCCAGCTGTGCCGAAAAACGCAGCGCCCGCAGCATTCTCAGTGCATCCTCTTCAAAACGCTCTTTGGGATTTCCCACACCTCTTATGATTTTTTTTTGCAAATCCTGCTGTCCTAAAAAAGGGTCCTGCAATCCTTTTTGGGGATGATATGCCATGGCATTGACAGTAAAATCTCTTCTTTGCAAATCCTGCTTCAAATTTTTTGTAAACAGCACTGTATTTGGATGGCGGCAGTCATCATATTCCCCTTCAATGCGGTATGTGGTCACTTCATAATGGCTGCCCTCCCATACCACCGTCACTGTGCCGTGCTGCAATCCGGTGTCATATGTTTTTGAAAACAGCTTTTTTACATCCCCTGGCTCTGCCGATGTGGTGATATCCCAGTCCTGAGGCACTCTTTTTAAAAGACAGTCCCTTACACAGCCCCCCACAATATAGGCCTCAAAGCCTCCCTCGTTTAATTTTTGCAAGATTTTTTCCACGGTTTTGGGCAAATTCCATATCACTTTTTTTCACTTCCCATTCTTTTGTTAAAAAAAAGAGCCTGCCATACGATAGGGTATATGACAAGCTCCTTTTGTACGAATATAAAACAGGTTTATTTATTTTGCTGTGCTTTAATATGGGCTACCACCTTGACATCCTCTCTTTGTATGTGGCTTAAAAGCCAGCCGCCCACAGCAGTGTTGATTCTTCCCACCAATGCAATGGTTGGGCCTTCCTTTTGCAGCTGCATTGCCAGCTCCTGCACTGTTTTTTCAAACTCCTGATGATATCTTATATGGTTTGGATAATCTGGATAACGATACTGCCTTTGCAGGTTTTCCTCATCTCTAAAATGCTTTTGTGTATAATCGTATAAAAATTTGGTTGTTTTGGCAATTTCTGCTCTGCCCTTTCCCTCAGAGCAAGCCTGCAGCAAACTATTGATTGCATCAATAAGCTGTTTATGCTGCTGGTCAATTAAAATATTACCTGTTTCTAAATTCTTATTCCACAAAAAAGCCATTTCTTTTCCTCCTTAACTAAAAAAATACATTTTTTACTATTTTATACCCAATAAAAACAGTTTGCAATAGTTAATTATAATAATTTTTATTATTTAATAATAGTTTTCTTTACTATTTTTTCATAAAACTATTTTTTTTTATTTTTTTGTTGACAAACTGTTTTTTTTGTTGTATCATATTTTCTGCAATCACAAATACGCACCTTTAGCTCAGTTGGTAGAGCAACTGACTCTTAATCAGTGGGTCCAGGGTTCGAGCCCCTGAAGGTGCATCAAAAAGCGGGGCTTTATAGCAGCAGGCTATGGGGTTTCGTTTTTTTTTATTTCCATCAAATCTAACAAAGCATTATTGTAAAAATCATATTTTTTTAACACACAAAAAATACTGTTTTTCATAAAAATTTTATATGTATTTTTTTAAAAACCAAATGTGTGTTCATATCAAATGGCAAAAAATCCCTCTGCTGTTTTATCACAGCAGAGGATTTTGTACAACCGCCATATTATTTTGTTACCATTTAATTGGTTTTCCTTCTTTTTTCCACTGTCTAAATTCTGCTGCTGCTGTAAACAATGCGTCTGTGGAGGAGTTGAGGCCTGTTTCACAGGAATCCTGTACAACACCAATGATAAATCCAACGCCTACTACCTGCATTGCCACATCGGCAGAAATGCCAAACAAGGAACAAGCCAAAGGAATCAAAAGCAATGAACCGCCTGCCACACCGGAAGCACCGCAGGCAGAAATCGCCGCAACCACGCTCAATACAATGGCTGTGGGAATGTCTACTGTAATGCCCAATGTATATACTGTTGCCAATGTCATAACGGTGATGGTGATGGCTGCACCGGCCATGTTGATGGTTGCGCCCAAAGGAATGGATACAGAATAATTGTCCTCGTCCAATCCCAGAGATTCACACAATGCCATGTTGACAGGAATGTTCGCCGCAGAGCTTCTTGTAAAAAATGCTGTAATAAAGCTGTCTTTTAAGCATTTAAATACAAGAGGATAGGGATTTTCTCTCATTGTGAGAAATACAATAATGGGATTGACAATAAAAGCAACCACTGCCATACAGCCTACCAATACGGCCAAAAGCTTGCCATAGTCTACAAAAATACCCAAACCATTTGTAGAAACTGTTGTAAACACCAAACCAAGAATACCAAAAGGAGCTAAGCTGATGACCCATCTAACCCCTTGAGAAACTGCTTCTGAAAAGTCCAAAAGACCCTTTTTGGTGGCTTCGGAGGCAGGCTTTAAAGCCAGACCAAACACAACAGCCCATGCTAAAATACCAATGTAGTTTGCATTCACAATGGCACCAATGGGGTTTGCCACAATGTTTAAAAGCAGTGTTTTTAACACCTCTCCAATACCGCCGGGTGCTGCATTGCCTGTTGCTGCCTCCGGCAGTGTCAATGTTACTTTAAATAAAAAGCTTGCAATAACAGCTACCACTGCTGCGGAAAATGTACCTACCAAATAAAGCATGATAACGGTGCCCATGTTTGTTTTTCCGCCCTCTTTATGGTTGGCCAAAGCACTCATTACCAGGAAAAATACCAGCACAGGCGCAATGGCCTTTAAGGCATTTACAAAAATATCGCCCAAAATTCCAATGGCTGTGGCTGTGGGTACTGCAACACCAAGAATGGCACCAATAATCATACCAGCAAGAATACGCTTTACCAAACTGATGCTATTCCATTTTTGAAGTATGTTTTTCATATTATCCCCCTATTCAAATTGAAAATATCGTTAAGCTGCATCGAGTTATACAATAGTCCAGTCAATTTTTTACCCTCCAAAGCATTTTTTGCAGAGCAAAATCAGGATAATATTGCTTTTCTTTTTTGTATGTTATTATTGCATAAAATGATAAATATGAAAGAAAAGCTTGCTGCCCCCCTGCTTTGACTGTAAAAAAACACATCTCTCCTTTCTCATATGGTTTTATGTATGTTTCTACAATTATACATGATGTTTTTTATAAAAGTCAATATATAACGGAAAATAAAAAGACATTTTTTTATTTAAAATGTACATTTGTATTCCTATAAAAGACACTTCTTTCAAAATTGCATAAAAAACAAATTATGTTTTATGTTTTATGTTTTTTTGAATTGAATGACAAAAAAATTTTGCCCTATATCCTTTCCTTTTGTATATTTTTATATATATTGTATGCTGTATCAAACAACAAATGTATTCTGTCCTTTCAATACCGCATCCCAGAGGCCTTTTGCTTTTATGCTTCTGTTATGGTCTGCAATGCCTCCTTTAATGACCCAATATGCTCCTCATACAGCTCTGCTGTGCCTGTAATGACACAAATATAATAATACCTTTCACTTTGGGCATAGACAAAAAGTGCTTTGGATGTGCCGTTTTTTTCCTCGGCCACAATTTCATCCGCCTCTGCTTCCAGCATATTTTCCATGCTCACCTGCTCAGGTGTCACCTCTGCCATGGCATATATGGCTCCATAAACGCTTTGTCGGTTCAATGCGGCAAAATCCTCCAATGCTTCTATATCCTGCATTTGTTCCTTTTCATAGGCCGATATCAAAACAGAAAGCTCCTTTTCTCCCACATAATTTAAAATCAATGTATTTTCCAAATCCGATGCTTCCTCCTGCCACAGGCTTTCTGGCAGTGTGATAGAATAGGCCTTGTCCTTACTGGTATAAACAGAGGCTTCTGCCGGCTTTTTGGCTTTTTTGGTCAAAGCAATGGTTTGGGACTGCTCATCCCACACCACATTCAGCCCCAGCTCCTCCCCCACAAAGCGCAAAGGTACAAACACTCTGTCATTTACAATTTCTGCCGCCACATCCATGGATATGCTTTCTCCGTTTTTTTGTGCAATGGTGCCATTTACAGCAACAGATATGCTTTGGTCCTGATGGTTTATGGTCACCACCTCACTGGAAGGCGACCAAAGCACCTGTGCGCCTATTTTTTCTGCTATGGCTCTCAGCGGCACCATTGCCGTATCCTTTTTCAAAAAAGGCGGCACATCAAAAGAAATGGGGCTGCCTTCATAGGTGATACCTATTTCATTTGCCCATACAGGTGTTGTGATAGAAAATAATATCAGCAGCACTGACATAAATTTTTTCATAAAAAACAAACCTCCTTATTCCATGCTGGCCCCTTTTTTCCCCCAAAAAAAACAAATGCTATACAATTTTCATTTTTGCGGCATTTTGTTGGTACTGCTGGTTTTCATAGGTCAAAAAAGCATAGCCAATGCCCTTTTCCTCCTGCAAAGGCTCCTGCGCCACCAGCTTCCAATGATAATCCTCATCCAAATTTTTAAAATAAGTATCCGCCACAAATGTCTGGTATATTTTTGTCACATATGCCCTTTCACAATAGGGCAAAAATTGTTTGTAAATGGTGCCTCCTCCTATGACAAAAATTTGTTTTTTTCTTTCCTTTTCCACTTTTCTCAGCACCTCTTGTATGTTGTGGCACACCTCTGCCCCCGGGCAGACATATTGTGTGTTGTGGGTCATGATGATGTTTCTTCTTTGCGGCAGAGGCCTTTGCTGCGGAAATGTCTGCACTGTTTTTCTGCCCATAATCACCACATTGCCCACTGTCATTTTACGAAACCGCTTCATATCCTCCGAAAGCCTGACAAGCAGCTGACCATCCTTGCCAATGCCCCATTTTTCATCTACTGCTACAATCAAATCCATTTTTTCACCTCTTTATCAAATGGCAACAGGCACCTTGCCAATGCTTTGCCCATATTCATAGCCCTCCACCAAAAAATCCTCCACACCAAATTGATAAAAATCTTTGATATCCGGATTTAATGTCACTTTAGGTGCCTTTTTCGGCTCTCTTTTCAAAAGCTCCTTTACCATGGAAATGTGCCTGTCATAAATATGCATATCTGCTATGACATGCACCAGCTCCCCTGCCTTTAGTCCGCTGACCTGTGCCAGCATCATCAAAAGGGCGGCATACTGCACCACATTCCAGTTGTTGGCTGTCAATGTATCTTGAGAACGCTGGTTTAATATGGCATTCAATTTATTTTCCGTCACATTAAATGTCATGCTGTAAGCACAAGGATATAAATTCATTTCATGCAAATCCGCAAAGGTATAAATATTGGTCATAATTCTTCTGCTGTATGGATTGTGCTTTAAATCATACAGCACTCTGTCCACCTGGTCAAATGTGCCTTCCTTATAAATGTGCTTTACCCCCAGCTGATAGCCATAGGCCTTTCCAATGGTACCCTCTTTATCCGCCCAGGCATCCCAAATATGGCTGTTTAAATCCTTTACATGGTTGGACTTTTTTTGCCATATCCAAAGTATTTCATCAATGGCCGCCTTCCAGTTGGTATAGCGCAGTGTCAGCAAAGGAAACTCCTCAGACAAATCATATCTGTTTACAATGCCAAAACGCTTTAATGTATAGGCAGGTGTACCGTCCTCCCAGTGGGGGCGCACCCTTTCATTTTCTGTGGAATAGCCTTTTTCCAATATTTCTTTGCAGTTTTCAATGAATATTTCGTCTGCTTTGCTCAATGCAAACACCCCTTCTTTTTTTGTTTTATATCCATTTTACCATGACAGCCATGAAAAAAAAAGAAATGTTTTTGATTGTCAAATAACTTTTATATGCTGTTTTTTTCCATAAAGCAGACCTATTGTCCCAAAATGTCATTTTTTGTATTTTTATTGTAAATACTGTATCTATATGCTATACTTTTTTACAACATAATAGGAAAGGACGCTGTTTTTATGGAAATAAAGCTATTGGATTTTTCCTCTCCTCTTTGGGATGTTTACAAAGGGGCTTATGGCTCTGTAAAAGAAGAAATAGAGCTTTTGATGAAGCACAAGCCTATTTATACGCAAATGAAGCTGCGCCGTTTGGATGCTCGGCCGCAAGACGACGATACCATTGTTTTTTGCAATTTATCTGAATGCCTTTCCCATCAAATGACATTTTATGACGCCATTTATATTGCACTGCCCTATGTTTTAAAATTATATGAACAAAAGCAAGCAGAACAGGATATCAAATGGCAGTTTCTCATATTGTCAGAGATAGGCAGCTGCATTGCAACAGATGTGCTTTCTGACAAAAGCCGTGCCATAGAAAAAGAGATTTTGGACAGCTATGCTGCTGCTCTTAAGCAATTCAAACAAAAGGCCGTTTCTTTTCTTGCCGAAAATATGCAAAATATAAAAGAAATGGAATACTATGAAAAAATATTTTTCTGCACTGCTTTGACAGCACTTTTGGGAGAGAGAGAAACTGCATTTTGTCTGCTTTGCTCCTCTTGGGAAAATGTCTGCACATTTTGTGATGAATGTAAAAAGGAAAACGAAGAAATTTATTTTGATGAACCGGAAACATTAGAGCCTATCACCCCTGCCCCATCTGTCATAGGACAATGGGACAAAAAATCATTTGAAAACACATATGTATGGCTCAGCAATTTGCTGTATCTTTTGGGAAATGAAAAGGAAGCAAATATGCTTTCTTATTTTTATGGTACTTATCGCTGTTCCCATTGCGGCAATGAAAAGCCCTTCTTTTCTTTTATACAAAATTATTTTTTATAACAAACCAGTTTAAACACATTTCCATACTATAAGCCGCCAATGGGGTTCTTTTTTCCCCTGGTGGGAAAACTGCCCCTATTTTTTATATGGGTGTTTTACCAGCGTTTGCTGCACAAGCACCCATAAACCGGCTAAGGGGCTTGTGTTTGTTTTACACCACTTTTTTGTCCCATCATTGCCAATGCTTTTTTTGGA
The DNA here is from genome assembly GCA_944384265.1 of uncultured Clostridia bacterium. Lineage (GTDB taxonomy): Bacteria > Bacillota > Clostridia > Lachnospirales > Anaerotignaceae > Coprocola. The sequence goes on along the minus strand of CALWSR010000022.1, from coordinate 17,537 downwards.
ATATGAAGCTTTGGTTTTGATGATAGAAAGCCAAAATGAAATTGCAGCAGCTTATACAAAAAAAAGCTTTCCAAATAATAAAAAAAACCGGCTTTTTTTGAGTGGCATTTCCTCAAAAAGCAGCCGGCTTTTATGTACACCATTATTTTGTAACAACCTCTTATATTTTGTTTTTTCTATTTCAAATCATTGCTCCACAACAGAAAGGCAAAAAGAAAATACAGCTTTGGCACCATTTTCATAAAGCACACGGGCGCATTCGTTGATGGTGGTGCCTGTTGTAAAAATGTCATCTATCAGCAATATTGTTTTTTGTTGTATTTCATGGGGATTTTCTAATGCAAAGGCATTTTTGATATTTTCTTTTCTTTCTTTTGCAGAAAGACTGCTTTGGGGAATGGTTTCTCTGATTCTTTTCAAATTTTTGGCACTGCACCTTTTTTGTATTCTTTCTGCCAATTCCACAGCCAGCAGCTCTGACTGATTGAAGCCTCTTTTTTTCTGTTTTTTATCATGTATGGGTACAGGTATAATCAAATCCGACTGCTGTGCCATTTCCGGATAGCAGGTCAGCAAATAGTCCCCCATCATATGGGCAAAGGGCTTTGCATCTCTTTTCCAGCCCTTTAATTTAAAATGGGCAATGCCATCTCTCACTTTATCATAGGAAAATGCAGCAATCCCCTTTTCAAACACAAAGTCTGCCTTTTCACATCTGTCACAATATATTTGGCTGACATATAAATTGCAGCCGCATTTTTGACAAACAGCTCCGTCGTTGTATGAAAACACATTGTGACAATCACTGCACAATACAGCTTCCCTTCCTATTTTCAGCAAATCCTGACAAAATAGGCAATGGGGCGGATAAAGCCACTGCAAAAACATATTCCATAAAGCCATAAAAAATAATCCCCTTTTGTGATATTCCATATTGTTGCTTTTCTCTATTCATGGATTTCATTTCCCTTTAAAATTCCTCCAAATTGGCCCTCCTTTAGTAAAATGGTTTCTGCCAATGAAATGAAAACCTTTTCTATACAAACCATAAAAAATATCCTTTTTTACAGCATTTCACTGCCCTTTAAAATTCCTCCAAATTGGCCCTTCCCTTAGTAAAATGGTTTCTGCCAATGCAGTGAGAGGCTTTTCATACAAGCCATGAAAAACAGAAAGCTATCAAACACAGGCCTCACAGCCAAATCCAATCCCTTTCCGTTCTGATTTACAATGGAAAAGCTGCCATTTTTCCTTTTTTGCTGGAGGCAGGCCATTGAAAACCCTTTCTTTTTTATTGCAGTCATCCCTTTATTCCATTTTGAAGCTTCCCATTTACAATACCATATCATTTTTCTCTCTTTTATGAACAGAAGCTTTTACGATTTTATGCTGTATGGTTATATTATAAAATACCATTCATAAAATCATAGAGGCTTTTTAAACGATATGCCAGGCTGGAATATCTGTCAATTTCTCTTTTATTTGCCACCATGGCGGAAATTTTTTCCTCCAATCCCACAAGCACCACCAGCTTTTTTGCTCTGGTCACTGCGGTATAGAGCAAATTTCTGGTCATCAGCATAGGGGGGCCATTGTGTATGGGAATAATCACAACAGGGTATTCACTGCCCTGAGATTTGTGTATGGTAATGGCATAGGCAAGCTCCAGCTCCTCTAATTGTGTAAAATCATATGTGACTCGTTTTTCATCATCAAATGTCACATCCAATGTTTCATTCACATCATCAATGTCTGTTATGGTGCCTTCATCTCCGTTAAATATGCCCACGCCCTCATCCTTTACTTTTCCCAGAGAATTATAAACCTTCCAAACAATGTTATAATTGTTTTTAATCTGCATCACCTTATCCCCCTCTCGAAATATCATATTGCGAAAGGCTCTTTCCTTTTTTCCCTCCCCAGGGGGATTGAGTGCCTGCTGAAGCACAGCATTTAAATGCTGTACACCTATGGGGCTTTTTCTCATGGGAGTCAATACCTGTATATCCTTTACACCATGGCAGTTCATAAATTTTGGCAGTCTTTTTGTTGTCAGCTCCACAATAGCACGGACCACATCCTCACTGTAAGCCCTTTTGACAAAAAAGAAATCCTTTTCCTTTTCATTAAGCACCAGTGCTTTGCCCTGGTTGATTCTGTGGGCATTCATAATGATGGCGCTTTCCTGTGCCTGTCTGAAAATCTGTTCCAGCCGCACCACAGGAAGCCTTTCACTCCATATCAAATCCTTCAGCACATTGCCTGCCCCCACAGAAGGAAGCTGGTCCACATCCCCCACCAATATCAGCCTAGTGCCGGGAGCAACTGCTCTTAAAAGGCTGTGCATCAATGAAATATCTATCATAGAGGATTCATCTATGATAATGATATCTGCATCAATGGGGTTTTCTTCATTTTTGTCAAATGTTTGTCTGCGGCTGTCCTCTGTGACAAAGTTGATGCCCAGCATTCTGTGGATGGTCTGGGCCTCCATGCCTGTGGCCTCTGTGATGCGCTTTGCGGCTCTTCCCGTAGGGGCCGCCAGCAAAACGTCGTTTTCTTCCTCCTGCAATATTTTCAATATGGTGTTGATTGTAGTGGTTTTGCCCGTTCCCGGGCCTCCTGTGATGATAAGCACACCGTATGTCATGGCATCTATCACCGCTTTTTTTTGCTGCTGTGCCAGCGAAATCCCCGTTTGTGCCTCCACATAGGCAATGGAGCTTTCCACATTCTGGCTGTTTTGCCCCTGAAAATCCTCTGACAGCTCCAGCAGCTTTTTGGCCACTGCAATTTCTGCATAATATAAGGGTGTCAAATAGACATAATCTATTCCCTCTCTTTTTTCCTGCCAAACTTGATTGTTGATTTGCAGCTCCTTGATATAATTTTCAATGTCAAAATCATAAAGCTGCAGCAGCTCCTCTGTTTGCTGCAAAAGGATTTGTTTTGGCAAAAAAACATTGCCGTTGTTTACTGCCTTGTTCAGTACAAATTTAATGGCAGAGCAAATCCGGTCGGAGCTGTCAAAGGGAATGCCTGCCGCAGCAGCCATTTTGTCCGCCATTTTAAAGCCAATGCCCAAAATATCGTCCGCCAAACGGTAAGGATTGTTTTTTACCACATCAAATGTTCTGTCTTTATATTTTTTGTATATTTTCATGGCAAATGTGGGCGTCACACCAAAATCCTGCAAAAAAAGCATTGCTTTTCTCTGCTGGTGCTGTTCCCGAAACAATGAGCCTATTTTCAGTGCCTTTTCCAGTGTAATGCCTTTGATTTCTGCCAAACGCTCTGTTTTTTCCTCAATGATATAAAAGCTGTCCTCTCCAAAGCGTTCCACAATTTTTTTTGCTGTTTTTGCACCAATGCCCTTTATGACACCGGAGGCCAAATATTTTTCAATGCCTTCCTCCGTAGTGGGAACAGACTTTTCATAGGACTGCACCTGAAACTGTTTTCCATAGGTTGCATGGACCGTCCAGTTTCCAGAGATTTCAACGCTTTCTCCTGTATGGAGGTGAGGAACAATTCCAACACAGGTTGTTTGTGTTTCACCGCTGGACACTGTAAAAACAGCATAACCATTTTCCATATTTTGAAAAATCACATCTTCTATTGTGCCATGCAATACCTCTTGTTCCATAAACTGCCACCTCCTTATACCATATCATAGATAGGTTTTATTTTATCACCTTTTATAAAAAAAATCACCCCCTGATTGTCCATCAGAGGGTTTTTTTTCATTCGCCAGTATTTTTTATGCTTATGGGTGTTTGAACAAAACAAACGCCGGTAACACACAAATATAAAAAATAACCTTTTTATGATTTCAAAGCATTTTGAAATACGCTGATTTTATCTGTTTTTTCCCAAGGCAAATCAATGTCTGTTCTGCCAAAGTGACCATATGCCGCTGTTTTTTGATAAATAGGACGGCGCAGGTCAAAATTTTCTATAATCGCTGCCGGACGCAAATCAAAATTGTTTTGAATCAATGCTGTGATTTCTTCATCAGAAATTTTTCCTGTGCCATATGTGTTGACCAATATGGAAACAGGCTTTGCCACACCAATGGCATAGGCAAGCTGTACCTCACATTTTTTGGCAATGCCGCTGGCAACAATGTTTTTTGCCACATATCTGGCTGCATAGCAGGCAGAACGGTCTACCTTTGTAGGGTCTTTTCCGGAAAAAGCACCGCCGCCGTGGGCCGCATAGCCTCCATAGGTATCCACAATGATTTTTCTGCCTGTCAAGCCGCTGTCCCCCTGAGGACCGCCAATGACAAAGCGTCCTGTGGGATTGATGTAATATTTTGTATTTTCATCTAACAGCTGTGCAGGAATCACTTTTTTGATGATATGCTCCAAAACATCATTATAAATGGTTTCCTGCTCCACATCAGGGCTGTGCTGTGTGGAAATGACAACGGTGTCCACTCTCACAGGCTTATCATCAACATATTCCACAGTCACCTGAGATTTGCCGTCAGGACGCAGATAAGGCAGCAAGCCGCTTTTTCTGGCATCTGTCAATGCTCTTGTCAGCTTGTGGGCCAATGAAATGGGCATAGGCATCAATTCCTCTGTTTCATCACAGGCAAATCCAAACATCATGCCTTGGTCCCCTGCACCTGTATCAAACCGGCTGTCGTCCTCTCCTTTTTTTGCCTCATAGGCCTTGTCCACACCCAAAGCAATGTCAGGGGACTGTCCGTGAATGGATGTGACAACAGAGCAGGTTTCGCTGTCAAAGCCATATTTTGCTCTGTCATAGCCAATGCTGCGCAGTGTTTGCCTTACAATAGACTCAATATCCACATAAGCATTTGTTGTAATTTCTCCCATGACAAATACAATGCCTGTTGTGGTTGCTGTTTCACAGGCAACCCTTGCCTGTGGGTCCTTTGCTAATATGGCGTCTAAAACACCGTCTGAAATCTGGTCACAAATTTTATCGGGATGTCCTTCGGTAACAGATTCAGATGTAAATAATCTTCTGCTCATTTTGTTACTCCTCCTTAAAATGTCAAAATTTATACCATCACATCAAGTAAATATTCCTAAGAAAGAGATTTTATAAAGCTGCCCGCTTTTTTTCATGCAACAAAAAAAAGCCTAAGGGCTTTTTCATTCTCTCATCTTCCGCAACACTGCGGGGGAATTGGCACCAATGCATTTCTGCTGGTTGCCGGGTTTCACAGGGCCCTCTCCCTCAACCACTCTTGATAAGCTCTATTTACTTTCAATACATATTATACCAATCTACTATAAATTTGTCAATACAGTCGGTTATATTCTGGGGCAAACCCATGCACCCCTATATTGCTTATTTTTAAAAGACAGGCACTTCCTCCAGATGGGGATTGGTCTAAGCCCTTTCTTTTTTATGGCCAGTCCCAGGCTTATTGTTTCTGCCAGCTTCAGCATCCTTAAGCCGCAATATGTCAGCCCTCTTGCAATAACAATACACCAAAGCCCGCTGCTTTTTGAGGAAATAACAGCAGGCTTTTTATTGTTTTCAAAAATTCTGTATACAGTCTGCTGCTGCAATTTCATTTTGCAACAGCTTTTTTCTTTCCTAGTTTAGTAAAAAACTACTTTTATTACAGTACAGCATCATGTGGTATGATTTCTTTTGAAAAATGCATTCCATTCATTTCTTTGCTGTTCCCATATACCTTCCCATTTGTCTACATAATAATGGTAGTCCTCCATTGTGAAATCTGATGGTAAACCTGTTAAATGAACTTTTCCTTCTTCAATCTTTGATTTAGAAAATTTTACATACATTGCAAACATTTCCTCATCATTTTCTTTTTTATCATTTGCCCAGTTTACGACACATTTTTTTAAAAACCCAATGCGCTCTTCTCCTGTAATATGTTTTTTAGATGCCAATTCAATGGAATTATGTATCATATTATCAAAAGATTTCATTGTTTCATAGCTAATTTTTCTAAACTCTGGAGGTCCCTCTATTTTTATTTCTTGAGTACATAATGGTTTTTGATTTTCTCCTGTTGCCTTCAATTCCAAAATATCATATTTTGGCTGTTTTTGTATTTCCTCTTTTGTATCTGCTTGCGTAGATTTTCGATTCAAGCAAATACCTTCATTTAATTTAATTCCCTTTAAAGAAATATTATTTAATGTTGCCGAAATTTCCATTGAAAAACACTCCCTTTCCCTTTTAACCGGTGATATATTCACAATAGATGAGGCACTGCCCATGATATGCTTTTTTCCATAGATACACCATTTTGAAAAAAATAAATGCTTACTATGTTAATATGCTAATGGTGTCTAAAATATTTAGGCCCCCAACAACATCATACCATTATGTCAAGTTCAAGAGCATTGAATGCTACTGATTCAAACGCTCCCTCTTCTGAATATACTTTAGGCACATCTGTTACAACCTCTGATTTCACTGCCAATTCCACTTGCTGCTCAATGTACTGTTTTGCTTCTTCACTCAACAGTACCTCATCTACCGTTTGAGAAGCCGATGGCTGAGTCATTTGCTCTTTTTTCATTTGATTTTCTACTTTTTTCTCTGCAAGCGCCTCTGCCTTTTCCTTTTCTGCTTTTTTTGCTGCTTCTTTTTGGTCTTCCTTTGTGGCCTCTTCTAATTTTTCACCATACTTTTCTGCTTGCTCCATATGCTCCATAGTATAGCCTAAAGCCCGCTGCATGGTTTCTTCATCTCCCTTGTTGCGTGCTTGCATATACACATTCATGGAAACAGAAGCCGTCTTGATACTATTACCGGCACCAATTAAGCTTTGCATCATACCAGTATTCATAATAAGTCACCCCTTCTTTTATATTATAACTATCTATTATATTAATAATAGATCATTCACTCTCTTAAATCTCTCTGAATATGAAATTCTCTTTCAATATCAAAAAAATAGATACCTATCTCTAAGCCAAACAGTAGAACATACAGCAATTTCTTTTTTCATGCTATAAAAAATATGGAGCATATGCTTCCAAATTATATATATATATATATCGTCCGTATTTTTTATTTCATAATATATATCACAACAAATAAAAGCAGCTTTATTATATGCTTGTTTTGTAACAGCCTTTAGAAAAATCAACTGCAATAAACCATAAATCTCCCTGTATATCCTCCTTTCAGAAATCTACAACCATATTATTTATCAAAAAACAGTCCGTTTGGAAATAGGCTTGCTTTTGGTAGAATGCTGATATTGATTCCGCTTTTTATAAGCTTCAGTTGGTTTTTCTATAAATGCTGGAGGAGGTAGCATTTGTGTCTATTTTTGAATAAATTATTAAATAATTGGGGCTGGAATGAAAAATAGAATCGTGATGATTTTCGAAATGAGTATCGTAAAACAATTTGTGAGAGGAAGCAATGGTATATATATCTTGTCCTCTAATGTGCTGAAATGCTCTGTCTTGGATTTCTGTAATTCCTTTCGATATGTTTAATTTTTCTAAAGTACTCACAAAACAGTCTTAACCCCTTGAAAAAAAGAGACTGCTCAAGCAATCTCTTTTCCATCTTTTTTCATATGCAGTCTAAATACCTCTGTAGAATCTTCTTCATAGTTCCATTCATCTACACTGGGAATTCCCGCTGCATTTAACACATAAATCATAGGAATTTTAACAATTCCCCTTTCATCTATATATGGTGCTGTGTAGTCAAAATCTACCTTTTCTCCATTCAAATACAAATCCAGCCCTGTATATAGGTTTACCTCTTCCAGATTCATTCTTTGATTATAAGCAGTACCATCTAATATCCTTTCTATTTCTTTTTCTCTGTCAAATGAATTGGAATATTTTCTTCTGTACCATTATGCCAATCTTCATATTTTGCTTTAGGTTGACAAGGCTTGTAAAATAAGACCTTTTTGCCCCTGATTCAGATAATATATTTTTTACATCTATTAAATTTGGAATATTGGCAGCTAAATGCCATGCTGGAGCAATCTGTTTTATGGGTTTATATGTACAAAATGCTTTCCAGGTATTGATTGCTAAATCCCAACTATCAGAATCTTCTTTTTACATATACAGCAGGCTCCTCCAGATTTGGATTGTATACTCGTACCATATATCTATAACGTCCAAATGGCCTTTTATCTCCATCCTCTTTCGTTTTTTTATAGGATAAATCAATCAAAGCTTTATTCCCCTGTTTCAAGTGGCATATCATTGTAAATACCATCCATGCATTATGGTGCAGGACTTCTTTTACAATTTACTGTTCTCCTCTTGAAAAAAAGCAAAACCGTTTTTATTTTTATGCTTTACACCATAAAGGGCCTTATCTGCTTTACTATAAAGGGCTTCAAATGTTCTGCCATGCAAGGGGGAAAGGGATATGCCAATGGAGGCAGTGGTTCTCACCTGATTTTCTCCTTCTCCATAGACTCGGTTTAGATGGGCAATCAGCTTTTTAGCCGCCGCCTTCACATCCTCCAAGGATTCCACATTGCACATAAGCACAATAAATTCATCTCCTCCCAAGCGTCCTATGATGTCTGTTTTACGAAATGAATTTTTCAAAATCTCTGCGGTATCCACCAATGTTTTATCTCCCATTTGATGTCCCAATGTGTCATTGATGGCTTTAAAATTATCCAAATCACAAATCAAAAAAGCATGAAGGGCTGTACTGTCACTTTCTTTAGACACCATTTCTGTAATATGCTTTTCCGCAGTGGCACGATTATATATGTTTGTCAAAAAGTCAATATCTGCCTGCTTTTTCAGCTTCAGCTCCTTATCCTTTTGTACATTGATATCTCGGATTACCATAAAGCCTTTGACATCCTTTGTCAATCTGTCCTGAAAAAAATGAACGGCACATTCCACCCAAATATATTCTCCCGTTTTTGTTTTTTGTCTAAACTGCTTTGAAATATCTGTCTGTCCATGAGAAAAGGCATAAAGCATATTTTCTTTTGAAAAGGCAGACAGTACAAGCACACTGTCCTTTGGATGCACCACAAACCGTATCATTGCCTCCAAGCACATTGTATAAACGTATTTTTTTTGATTTTCAAAGGATTCTGTGCTTTCTTCCGCCTTTCTTCTGACCATATAATCCTCTGTGATATTGATTTCATAGGATGTCATGGCACCGGAAACCATTGCCCGGCGGAATTCTATTTCCTCTGCCATTTGCATTTCGTTTTCTTTCAGCTCTGTGGTATCCTCCAGTATACCCACTGTTTGTATCACAGTGCCTTCCTTTGAAAATATATTTGTCATGCTCATTTTATCCCAAACCACTTTGCCGTCATGCCTTCTCATTTTGATAATGCCAGAAGCACTTTTTTCTCCCTGGGCAATCAATGCAAACATATGCCGAAGCTCCTCTGCCGAATCTGCCAATACCACACCTTTGGCAATCAAATCCTCAGGCACATTTTCCAGCTGCTTTTCAAAGCCGTATCTTTCATTGCCTTTGTAGCGAAAGGTCAAACGCTTGCTTTCAATGTCATAGTCAAATATCACCTGAGAGCTTTGGGAAACGGCAATGGCAAAGCTGGTTTCGTTTTGTTTTAATGTTTTGGTAATCTGCTCCATTTCACTTCTGCTTCTTTTAGAAGAATAAAATGTCCATATGACCACAATGATAAAACAAATTAAAATTTCTGCCGACACCCTCCAAACCATATAATTTATTTTTTGCAGCCTGCTTTCCATCACTTCCGGATTCATGACAGAAATAACATACCAGTCATTTTCATAATAGGGCTGATAATACAAATATCTCTGCTCCCCATTTATATTGTAGCTGACCATACGGCTTTTATTTTCATTCATATCCTTTTTGATTTGCTCCATACTATATGAAAGAGAGGCCTTTTGCATATTCTCCCAAAAATTTTTTTCATAAAGCAGTGTCTGCTCATTTGGGGGATACACCACAAATGCACCGTTTTGCTGTATGACACCAAAGCAGTATTCCTCTGCCGACTCCACATTTTCCATATATTTTGAAAGCCTCTGTGTGTCGTATACCCCATACAAAACCCCTGTGATTTCTCTGCCCTCATACAAAGCCACTGCATTTGCAAATTCATTTTCACAAACCAAGGGGTTTTTCAGCAAGCGAGAGGTGTTGTCGGCACCGTTTAGGGCATATTGAAAAAAGGATTCCTCCTTTACATTTGTTTCCCTTCCCGTGGTTGTTTTTGCATTGCCATTTTTATCTGCTATGCCTATGTAGGAAAACAATGTATTTTCAAAAATATGCTCCAATATGTATTCTATATCCTTTGTATTGTAGGGACTGTTCTCTAGGGCAATCAAGCTGCTTGACACAATCTTCATATCGTTTAAGGATGTGTTTAAAATAGCCTTCATGGTTTGGGTATTTTGCTGTGAAACCTCTTTTAAAATAGCATAGCTTCTGTCTAACTCCATTTGCTTTAAGGCCTGGTGAAACGATGTAAATATAATAGATATTACAATACAAAATAAAACAAATGCTGTTCCAATAGAAATGTAAAACCTTTTTTTATTTTTTTGTAATGCCCGCATATCCTTCATGGTTTTTAGCGTCCTCCCAAAACATAAAACAAACAATGCTTCCTTTGGCTTTACGATTCATAGACCCATTCCCCTTTTGGCCATAAAAAACCGTTTTTGTGACAGCCCCTGCCCAAAGCCTTTTACATAACAACAAAACCATGGCTTCCAAAAATTTTTTGAAAACCCCTTAAAACAGAAAAAGCTTTTTGAGTGCATTTTGTAAAACAAAATACAGATTTTATACGATTCCCCTCCAAGCCAAAAGCAGATTCTCTTATTATCATTGACACAAAAAAGCAGCCTTGTGATATATATTATATTGCAATGCTGTTTTTTACAATTTTTATGATTTTATAAAAATAAATTTGAAATGAAAATATGTTTTTTCAAAATTGTATGATTTCTTAACAAATGACAATGATTTGATATAAAAAATGCTGCAAGAGCCTTGCTGTGCTTTGACATATGGCCTTTCATACAAATGCCCTTTTGCAAAGCAGCTTCATCAAAAGCAGAGGCATTTGATGTTATCACTGCTTTGAAGACTCTGTGACACAGCCACCATGTCAAAATATATTTCCCCTTTTGCCCTTCATTTGTATATTGTCGCTTTTTTTAATTGTATAAAACTGTATTCCTTTCCTTTTTTATACAATTTTTATTGATATTATTATAATGAAATATAACAGTATCTGCAACAAAAATCTCTTGATATAAAATGTATTTTTTCTATCAAATAGAAATCCCCTTTGCAAAATCCATAGGACACCTTCATTGACACTGAGGGCGTCATTCTATTTGTATTTTATGATAGTATAAAATCACAATGGACACATTTTTCTTTGTCCATTCTGATTTACTCTTTGGGCCACAATAAATGAGGCATTGCCGGCTATCCATGAAAAATATATCCCTTGATGCTTATGAGGCCAAAATGATAAAAGCAATCACCTTATCCAGTCCTTCCATAACACCTTCTGGTTATCATGAAGGGCTTCATTTTTATAAATCCACATTTCATTGCCCGCCCTTTTGTTACCATTTCATTGGCTCTCATTTCCACGGCAATGCCTCCAGCAAAGCTACGAAGGCTTCCATTTTATTTTAATATATCTATGCTCTTCTATTGCTGTGCGCTTTGGGGCCTCAAAATATTTTCCGCCGGCCAATACACCATTGTAACATACGCCCCTGTATTCTCTTTTTCCATACAATCACATAGCTGCACCATACTTTTCACACCTCATCAATTCCTGTGATTTCTTTGAAAACAGCCGCATCAAAATTTGGAATTGCCTTTATGACATCCTTTTCCTCTTCTGTTAAGCCATCCCACCACTGTTTGCAGGCTGTTTTAAAATCAAATACCTTCAGATATCCTTCTGTTACTTTGGATTGGGGAAAATTTTGTTTTTCTTCCTCTGTCATAAGAAATCGTGAGTTCCAATCCACCAGCTTCATTTTTGTTGTGATATAATAAGCCTCTGAATTGCGCCATTGTGTATAGGTCCAATCCGAAGGTTTATTAAATAAATATATTTTCTGTTCCTTTGTATTAAAACAGCCTGCACTATAATTGCAGGTGTTAAAATCTCCGCTGTTAAAGCTGCCGCTGTTATGGCTGCCGCTGTTATAATTGCCGCTGTTGCTGTTGCCGCTGTTATGATATCCGCTGTTATATCGTCCACTGTTGCGTTTTTCACTGTTATAGCTGCCGCTGTTACCGTTGCCGCTGTTGTAGCTGCCGCTGTTATAGCTTCCGCTGTTATGGACTCCGCTGTTATGGTTTCCACTGTTACGGTATCCGCTGTTGTCATTTCCACCGTTAAAATTGCCGCTGTTGCGTTCCCCGCTATTATAGCTGCCGCTGTTGTGGCTGCCGCTGTTATATTCTCCGCTGTTATAATCGCCTGCATTACGCTTTCCACTGTTAAAGCTTCCTCTGTTATAGTATCCGCTGTTACGGTTTCCGCTGTTATAATCGCCGCTGTTGCTGTTGCCGCTGTTACCGTACCCACTATTATGACATCCTGTACTGGCTAAAGTCAGCATTTCATGCCAGCTCAATTCCCACACAATTTTTATTTTGTTTGTACAGCATTTATGATTGTCATATTCATTATAATCCACATCACCCAGTGCAATTACCTCTGCCACTTTATCTTTTATATTAAAAGAACCGGTATCAAAGCAGTTTAAAACATCTAAATAAAAATGAAATCCTATTCTGCCATACCTGGGTTTTTCATCGATTTCAAATATCTCTCCCACTTTATATTGATACCTTTCTGTGCCGGTCCAGTCTGAAAAAAATACCTTGTAGCCTTTTAATTCCTTCATATTTCTTCTCCTTATATCATATATTTAGATTGCTTTGGGATACCTGCTTTTTTACAGCCTCTGTTTCATGGGGTAGCATCGATTAAATGAAGGAGCCTTTTCTGTATTGCCATACCTTCATTTTGCCGCTTTTATGGAAAACAGAAGCCATTTACAGCCAAAAGCAGCCCTCTGCATTTTCCCTTGTATAGATTGTAAAAGGAAGGGTGTGGATACCCTTTTTCAGTCAGTTGGTTGTGCTGTATAAAAAATAGCAAAAAAGCTTCAACAAAAATGTGCTGTCCCATTTGCAGAAAATAAAAAGGAAATACTGCCATGTTGAAGCTCCAATACCACAATACCAATCACGAATTTTGAACATTTTATTTTTACAGCCTATGCTGTAATGGATGGTTGGTGTCAAGCCTTTTCTGCCAAACACAAGCTGCATATTTTAAATACAAAATGCTCCCATGCTGCAATCATTGCCATTTGCAGCAAACCGGCAGATGTGGGTTTTGAAAATATTTGTTTTTCTTTTATACAAAAGAGATATGCTGCTTTTTTTTATGCAGCCTTGGGGCCAAAGCTGTTTTAACAGAACCAGATATACCCCCGTTTTTACCCTCTATACTTCAAATTTCATTTTTGCCCTACTTTATTTACGCAAGCCTATGCCTCAAATCATTTGGGGGCTATGGTACAAACCATAAAAACTCCCCTTTTAAAAACCATGATTATACCGAAGGGTCATATGCACACCCTTTCCAGATTAGGCCAGGCATCCACAGACCATAGAGGAGGCTTGAATCAAATTTCATCATTTTTACCAACAAAGGCTGGAAAGGAGAACATCTTGCCCAAGCAATAAAAAATAAGCCATATGTCTAAGCATTCCAATGATAAAATGAAATTTCCAAAAACCAATGCAGTCGATTTTTAACAAAAATGATATGCACAAAAAAATGCCGGTAAAAAGCCTTCGTGAATTATGTACTCGCCTTGTCAATAAAATATTGGCATATACTATGCCAAAGCTTATGAAATCTGCAAAAGCATAAAACAGCATATATTCTAAATTTTTAACAAATATAGCTTAAAGTAAAAGCATATATTTTTTGCATTTCATTTGAAATGGTACAGCAGCTTCATTGCAAAAGCAATCCTTTCTTACTCTGCATCAATATCTAATGCTTCAATCAAAAAACTGACAGGACGAAAGCCATCATTGCAGGAAATCATAGCAGATTTTTTATTTTTCATCCATCCATTATAAAAATTTTCACCGCCATGGGCCAGTGTCATTACAAATGCAGACATACTTTCCCAGGCACTGTCACAAAAGCCCTTTGGTTTTTCCCAGCCGTTTGCAATAAATACCTGTCCTTCCTTCATATCACAAGCATGGGTTATTGGATTTTCGTATTTTTCTATCAAATCTGCATAATGTGCTGTTTTCATAACAGAAATCCTTACTTTTTTCATTGCTGTGCCTCCATTTATATATTAAAAATCAGTCCATCAATTTATGATAAAACCCATTAGAGGTTTTATTTTTTTACGAAAAAGCCTGGCTGTTTTGCTGCCATTTTATAAAGCTTCATAAGAACATTTTTATCCATTTCATTATCAATATTTAAATGTAGTGGTTCTGCAATTTCCTTTTGCAATTCATCCTATCATCACCATAATCACCTTCAAGAGCATCACGCTTTTCTTTTTCAAATGCCGCAGCAGCCTTTTCCAATAAAAAAGGATTGTCAATGTATTCCTTTCTCATATCATTTTGCCATGTATATGCACAATTTCATTCCAATTCTAAAAGGTCCTTTCCTGTTTCTGCTATTCTCCTTTTGCATAATCTACTAGAGCCATAGCTCCATTCTCCAATCAGGCATCATATCCTCCACAATCATCTTCTGCAAAAACCATACCATCCATATGAAATGTATAATGATATGTATCACAATGAAAAGAGAATGGTATCCACTGCTTCTATACCAGGCTGATACTTTTTTTATACAAATCCTTATCCCCTAAAATAGGCTTTCCATTGTTCTCCTTTTTTATATTTGGATTATCATACTCTTTTTCTATTCCCATTTTAAACACACTCCCATCAAATATTGCCATTGCCTTCCCTCCACTTGCTGTGCCGAATAAAAGAAGCTCCAATAAAACTATGCTGTCCTGTTTGCAGAAATAAAAAAAGGCACTGTTATGTTGAAGCTCTCATATCATAATACCACAACAATAGTACATTTTAAATATTTTATTTTCATTGTTTATGTTATAATTGATGGTTTATACCCTCTCTTGTATGAAATGCAGACCACAAGCTTAAATACAAAATGAGCCATATTGTAGGCAAGCTTTTTTGCAACAGCTGCGGATAACAATATCTTTTCATCCAATCCCGGACTGATACTGTGTTTGATATCCACCCCCATGATGATATGAAATCACTCTGCTGTCTGATATATAAATTCCTCCATTCACTCTGCAAGGTATTGAAATATGGCTCCATTGGTGTGTTGTCATAAGGACATTGGGCTTTTCCCCTATTTTGTGTTACATAGACAATTTACAACAAATGCTTTTGATGTGTACTGCACTCCCTAATCACATACATCCTTCCATATTACTTTCCAATACAATATCTTTTGTAAATTCCCCGCTCCGGCAATCCGTAGCATTGACAATGATACTGTAACCCTTCCATTTCTCCTCCGCCACATTCGCCCATCCAAACACCTGCTTTTTGTCCTCAATAGATTTTTTCATTTGCAAGCTCATTGCCCTCCTCCTATCTTTTTTTCAAAATAAAAAAACACCTTTTATTTTTCAATACTCCCATTCGTGGGGATTTTCGTCTGGATATACAATGTGGAGCATTTCCTTTTTCCTTTCAATACATTCAACATATTCTTCATAATGCATATCATAACAGCCTTCCAATTCTAAATAGACATCTGGATATACTTTAAATAATTGATGATATTCTTCATACAATTTATCCAATTCTTTTGTTGCCTTTCTCTTTCATTGTGCATAATACATCTATATCAGTTCCTCTGTCACCATTATAGCAGATGCATAGAAGCTTATGAAACCCCTTTGTCACTTCCTCATCATTCCCATAAAATATACTGCCATATTGTGACCATGCTTCTTTCGGCAGCTTATTTCTATCCTTTAGACAATATTCTCTGTCATGTCTAAATCTAAAGCTTCATTTATCAATCCACTGAAGCTATCAGAAATCCCCCTCACCTCCAATCAAAAAGCACCTGCCAAAAAAGATTTTTTTCATACTGTGTATGAAATATTCTCCCATGCAGATGCTTTATAAATATGGTATACTGCTTTTATAAAGCAGGTAACCGTCCTCCCTTTGCTCAGGGCAGTCAGCCTCGGATATATGGTTTAAAAAGCTACCCTAATCATCCAAGATAAAGTGAACCCCTTTTGTTAGACAAAACAGAAGTCTAATGAAAGGGGTTATTGAAGATCTGCTGGCCGAAGTGCATCGGCTTTGGATGGAGAATGAATACTGAATGCCTTAATTCAGGAGCAGGAAAAATCAAAGAAACCGACAAAGTAGCTGTCATTGCAGAATTAAGGCAGAAATATAAGTTGATAGCATTACTGAATATTGCAGAGATGCCCCGTAGCACTTATTACTATTATGTAAAACAAATGAATCAGCCGGATAAATACACAGACATAAAACATGAAATCCAACAGATATGCCACGAGAACCAAGGAAGGTATGGTTATAGGAAAATCACGATGCAACTGCATAACCGGGGATATCAGATTAACCATAAAACCGTACAGCGTCTGATGAAAGCATTGGGTTTAAGGTGTCTGGTACGGATTATTAAGAAGTACCGCTCTTATAAAGGCGAGACGGGGAAGATTGCACCAAATATCATCGGGCGGGACTTTAACGCAACGGAGCCGAATCAGAAATGGACAACAGATATAAGGGAGTTTTCCCTGTTTGGTTCCAAGCTGTATCCTTCTCCTATTTTGGATATGTATAATGGAGAAATCGTGAGCTATGCGATTAGTAGCAGCCCAGTTTTGAACCAAGTCATGGATATGCTGTATAAAGCCTTTTCTAAAATACCAGATGACCAAACCTTATTTTCCATTCTAATCAAGACTGGCAGTATCAGCATAAAATGTATCAAAAACGATTAAAGGAGAAAGGGAGCCGCCAAAGTATGTCTTGAAAGGGAAACTGCCTGGATAATGCAGTGATGGAAAACTTTTTTGGACTACTGAAATCTGAATTATTATATTTACGAGAGTTCAGTTCCATGGAAGAATTTGAGGATGAATTGATAAAATACATAGATTACTATAATAATAAGCCAATTAAAAGCAAACTAAAAGGACTGAGTCCTGTGCAATACAGGATTCAATCCTCATTGGCTGCGTAGCCACAATTTTGTCTAACTTTTTGGGGTCAGATCATACTGCCGCCCTTGGCAGCTATTTTTATTTACTTTTTCACCCGTAAACGGGTCAATGTACTCACTTAAACTAATTTGATCTGCCATCCAGTCTTCTTTTAACTGATTATTGATATATTCTCGTATCTTTTTTGTGTTTTTTCCTACTGTATCTACATAATATCCTCTACACCAAAATGTTCTATTCCCATACTTATAT
>CALWSR010000021.1 GCA_944384265.1 uncultured Clostridia bacterium | reverse complement strand
GTCATTTAGGCGCTGGCTAATTGATATGCCCTTATAGGGCTAGTGCAAACCACGTCTTTTAGGCGTGGTTTTGATTGTATTCACCACTAAAAGCCAGTGTCATTTAGGCACTGGAACGGCATCTCTTAGGCATTTGCTGGCTTTATAAAAAGTTTTTTAATAGCCCATTTCTTTTAATATGGAACAAAGCACACGCAGTCTTTCGCCAATGAGTTCATCATCTTTGCTGAGTGCCTCTAAAAAAAGCCGAATATCTTGGTCAAGCATGGCATTATCCGTACAAAATGCTACTGTCATAGCATCTCCCTGCAATCCCACTCTGTCAATGAGAGTATTTTCTTTGTCATAAAAATTTTCATAGCGATAGGCTTCTCTAAAATATTGCTTGCTGCGGCAAATTAATATGGCTAAGTCCAATACTCTGTGTATTGGCAGCTCTTCTGATTGTCTGGACCATTTTTCTCCTGTATGACGCCAAACCTTTGCTGAAATATCCACATTTCCTCTGTCATTCCATTGGGCAAGGCCCAGTGACAGGCCTTTGGCATCAGAATCATAGGCATATCTGCCGTCAATATTTTCATAGTTTTCCGATACAATAACAGGCTTGTGTTTTAATGTTGCAGGTATTTTCATAAAATGCGCTCCTTTTTGTTGTTTTGATATGGTATGAAAAGTCATGAAATATTCATTTTTCAGCTAAAAAACAATACCTTGCAGCTTCTTTTAAAAAAAGGCAATGCTGATACAAATGATTACAACCATATATTTCACAGCTGCCATACCCTATTTTATTTAGTTATAATAGTTATTAAGTAAATTACTTAATAAGTAATTTAGTAAATTTTATCACAATATTTTTTATTTGTCAATGTTCTTAACGGTTTGTTAATTGCTTTTTATGGTTTTTTATGGCAAAATGAATGTGTCGAAAATCTTAGTGATAAGATATTTACCCAACACAAAACCCTACAATTTTTTCAAAAAAACACCACTGGCTTCTGTCAGTGGTGTTTTTTTTGAAAAATAATGCCGGTTATTTCCAAAAGGAAAGCCGGTTTTAGATTTAAAATAGTTTTTTATAGTTGTAAAGTATAATGATATGGTATATTTGGCAGCCTAGAATCTATTTTACACCAATATAAATTTGTTTGATTTGGGCAAAATCACACTGGGACTGAAAAGCAGACTGTATCAGCAGTGTGATGGCTTCTGTCAAAGGCTTGATGTTTAAAAAACGAGAAAAGAGTTTGTCAGATAAAAAGGGCATCCATATTTTTTTGGGGCCGGAAAGAATGGAAAAATCCATTTCTACCAAAAAAAGGGCATTTTCCTCATCTAATGTGATATTTAAACAAGAAACCTCTATTGCAAACCCCTTTTTTTGGAATGCTTTTTCTATGGCTTTGCTTAATTTTATATGGTATTGATTGGCAAAATACACAATCATATTTTGAATGTCTTTTTCCGGCACGGCTGCAGTAATGGCCTGTGTCATTTCCTCTGTACAGCACTGAATGCTTTCTAAAAAGGGCTTTAACAAAGCAGGGGCAGAAGGTGTAAGCCTTTGCAGTAAAAAGTCTAAAAATGGTTTATATTGGACATGGCAGATACTGCCTTGCAGATGAAGCATGAAAAAATCCTCCTTATTATGATATGATTTTGAAGTGTATCATGATTTTCATAAAAACACAATGGGGTATTTTTTTTGGTATGCCATATGCTATAATAATATGGTATAAAAGGCGGTGATTTTATGAAAATAGCATTGATACAAATGGCTGTACAAACAGAAAAAGAAGAAAACATCAAAAAAGCAGCTGGTTTTTTAAAGGAAGCAAAAAAACAATGTGCAGACATTGCCATATTGCCGGAAATGTTTTGCTGCCCCTATGCTGCAAAAAATTTTCCTATTTATGCAGAGGAAGAAGGGGGCATGGCTTGGCAGGCACTTTCCCGTGAGGCCAAAGAGTGCAGCTTATATGTGATAGGCGGGTCTATGCCGGAAAGAGGGGAAAAGGGAGCCATTTACAACACCTCTTATGTATTTGACAGAGAGGGCAGACAGATTGCAAAGCACAGAAAAATCCATCTTTTTGACATAGCAGTGCAAGGCGGGCAATGCTTTAAAGAATCTGATACATTGACAGCAGGCAATGAAATCACAGTATTTGATACAGAATACTGCAAAATAGGTGTTTGTATTTGCTATGACATTCGTTTTCCTGAGTTATCCCGCTGTATGGCACTGGAGGGAGCAGATATGATTGTTGTGCCTGGGGCATTTAACATGACAACAGGGCCGGCACACTGGGAAATACTGTTTCGTACCAGGGCATTGGATAATCAGGTGTTTACAGTGGGCGTGGCGCCGGCAAGAGAGGAAAAGGGCGGCTATGTTTCCTATGGAAATTCCATGGCAGTTTCACCCTGGGGAGATGTGCTGATACGGCTGGAAGAAAAAGAAGGCATTGCATTTTGTCACATAGATTTGGAAAAAATAAAACAAGTACGACAGGAATTGCCACTGTTGGCCCACAGGAGAACAGATATTTATACATTGGAGAAAAAAGGGATGTGATAGATTTGAAAAAGGAAAAAATTTATTTGGCAGGAGGCTGTTTTTGGGGAACCCAAAAATATTTGCAGTCTTTAGAGGGGGTATTGGAAACCACAGTAGGCTATGTAAATGGTGATGGCCCCAACACAAGCTATGAAGCTGTTTGCCATGGCAGTGGTCATGCAGAGGCAGTGGAGGTGGTGTTTGACAGTGATGTGATTCCACTTTCACAGCTTTTGGAGGAATTTTATGAAACCATAGACCCCACCAGTCTTTACAGGCAGGGTATGGACATGGGCATACAATATCGAACGGGCGTTTATTATTTGGAAGAAAAACAAAAGGAGGTCATTGCTGCTTCTCTCAATCAGCTGCAAAAGCAGTATGAAAAGCCTGTTGTGACAGAAAATTTGCCTCTGGAGCATTTTTGTGCAGCAGAGGCATATCATCAAGATTATTTGGTGAAGCATCCCCAAGGCTATTGCCACATTGATTTTGAAAAAATTGCAAAGAAAAAAAGCCGTGTTGTGGATGAAACAAAATATCAAAAGCCGGACAAAAAAACATTGGAAAAGCAATTAAGCCCTTTAGCATTTGCTGTAACACAGCAAAATGCCACAGAGCCTCCTTTTCAAAATGCCTATTGGAATACAAAGGCGGAGGGGATTTATGTGGATGTTACCACAGGGGAGCCTCTTTTTTCATCTGCGGACAAATACCAATCAGGCTGTGGCTGGCCCAGCTTCACAAAGCCCATGGACCCCAACACCATACAGGAATATGATGATTTAAGCTTTGGTATGATACGAACAGAGGTGAGAAGCAGATGCGGCAATGCCCATTTGGGCCATGTTTTTACAGACGGGCCTCCACAAAGGGGAGGGCTGCGCTATTGCATCAACAGTGCCGCCCTTCGCTTTATACCAAAGGAGGATATGGAAAAAGAGGGCTATGGAGCATTTTTAAAATTTTTGTGAAAAAAGGAGAGGGATGAAAATGGCTTTTGTAGAAGTAAGAGATATCTATCAAAATCAAACAAAATATGCAGAAAAAGAAATCAAAATAGTCGGCTGGGTACGCACAGCAAGAAGCTCCAAGACATTTGGATTTTTAGAATTAAACGACGGCTCTTTTTTTAAAAACATACAGGTGGTGCTGGAGGCAGGACATACAGCAGATTTTGCCTCTGCTGTAAAATTAAATGTAGGCACTGCTGTGATTGTAAAAGGTATATTGGAGCTGACGCCTGATGCAAAACAGCCCTTTGAACTGAAGGCAAAGGAGGTTTTTGTGGAGGGGAGCTGCGACAGCTCCTATCCCTTGCAGAAAAAAAGGCATTCCTTTGAATTTTTAAGACAAATTGCTTATTTACGTCCCAGAACAAATACATTTTCTGCCGTTTTTCGTGTCAGAAGCATACTTGCCTATGGAATACACACATTTTTTCAGCAAAAGGGATTTGTATATGTCCATACACCTATCATCACAGGAAGTGACTGTGAAGGGGCAGGGGAAATGTTTTCTGTGACTACAATGCCTTTAAAGGATTTGAAAAATATGCCCTTGACAAAGGATGGAAAAAGTGCGGATTTTTCAAAGGATTTTTTTGGCAAGCAAACCAATTTGACAGTAAGTGGGCAGCTTTCCGGAGAAACATTTGCCATGGCGTTTAAAAATATTTATACATTTGGGCCTACATTTCGTGCGGAAAATTCCAATACAGCCCGCCATGCGGCAGAGTTTTGGATGGTGGAGCCGGAAATGGCATTTGCAGATTTGCATGACAATATGGCTGTGGCAGAAGAAATGCTCAAATATATTATTTCATTTGTGCAGGAAAAAGCACCGGAGGAAATGGCATTTTTTCAGCAGAGGATAGACAAGGGGCTTTTGCAAAGATTGGAAAATGTGCTTTGCTCCGATTTTGGAAAAATTACTTATACAGAAGCCATTTCATTGCTGGAAAAAGCAAATGAAAATTTTGTATATCCTGTTCAATGGGGAATGGATTTGCAAACAGAGCATGAGAGATATCTGACTGAAAAGGTATTTCAAAAGCCCGTGTTTGTGACAGACTATCCCAAGGATATCAAAGCATTTTATATGCGGGCAAATGAAGACGGCAAAACAGTGGCTGCTATGGATTTGCTTGTGCCGGGCATTGGAGAGCTTATAGGAGGCAGCCAAAGAGAGGAACGCCTGGAGAAACTCCAAAGCAGAATGGAAGCACTTTCCATGAATCAAGAGGACTATTGGTGGTATATGAATTTAAGAAAATATGGCAGCGCACGCCATGCAGGCTTTGGACTGGGCTTTGAAAGAGCAGTGATGTATCTGACAGGCATGACCAACATCAGAGATGTGATACCTTATCCCAGAACAGTGCATAGTGCAGAATATTAAAAGGAGGAAGGCATATGATGGATAAATATGTAGTAAGCGGTATCAATGAAATTTGGTATCATTTAAGAAAATATAAAAATAGAACAGATGAATGGAGGGCAGATTTTTATGACAGTGAAGACCAATTTCTGTGCAGCTTTGAAGGGGATGAGGAAACCATGGAAAGGCTCAAAACAGATGAGGAAACCTATGCCCTTGTTACAGAGGTAATGGATGTGGCCATTATGATGGGAGTGGATTTTGTGCTGTAATGATATGTGGTGCAAAATCATATGGCATTGTATTTTCAAAACAGAACAATCATATGGCACTGCTTTTTTTCAAACAAAGGCCATAAAGAAATTGGAAGTGCTGCCAATGTCACTGAATTGCACACAAAAACGCCCTTGCTTTGGATTGCAAATGAGAAGTGTAGAGGGCTGGGAAATCAACGCCGCAAAGCCTTCTGATTTTTATAAAGGCAGTAAAATATGATAATGGCATAGAAGTATATAAGAAATCATATGGCTTTGCCTAAAAAAATTGAAAATATACAAGCAGTCAAAACCACTCATAAATGAGCGGCCTGCATAGCAGGCTATCTTTGTTTATTGTACTGAAAATTTCATATCTATGATGTTCATAGACAGCCACTGAAAGTGGCTGTTTTTATTATTACTTTAGTACAAAGACTGCAAAGCAGTCTTTCACAACCGCCCGCTCTGGGGGTGAGATGAAAGCTTAAGCAAAAAGCATCGTCCTTGTTGTAAAATAAGGGTGTTCAAGCCTAAATATTTTACAGAAGAAAGGACGATGCTTTACGGCAAATAGTTTATCACATACAAAAGTACAGTTTACAAGGGACTACACAGGTAATGGTCTGACAGGCTCTCGCCTGTCGATCCAATTATATCTCAGCAATAAAGGCTTGATAAAAGCAGCTATGGACAATTAGAAATGGATTTTCGCATATGGACGGTTCCTCCTATTACTCCACACAGTCCTATGCCCAAATGCCTTTGAAATACAAGGCTTTCAAAAGGCCTAACTGTCCAGACGGATATGTATTTCTGTGGACAAATATAGGGAGCCATGCTATAATCAAATCACCAGACAAATTGGAATAAAAAGGACGGTGCTGAAATGACCTATGCCGAGTATCAGGAATACATGAGAACTTTTTTTGAGCAGTATTATCTGAAGCTTTCACAGGACGAAATTCGTGTGATACTTCCTCTTGAGGAAGATGAAAAAGAAATGTGGAGCGATGATGTGAACCCTAATGATGAATGGAAGAAATGGAAGCTGGTTCCGGCTATGATTTCGGATGGGGAAATCAAGAAATTGGAAAAAGAAATAGGAGTTGAACTGCCTCTTTCTTTGAAAGCATTTCTGACCGTTACGCATCACTGTTTTGAGGATCCCATAGGACGTAATTCTGTAGCTAAACATTTTCAAGGAGTGAAAAATGCATGGAATCCTATCCTTGTTAGATGTGGCTATTTGCCTTTTACATGGGATGAAGATGGCTACTTTATCCGTTGTATTCGACTGGAAAAAATGCCGGAAGAAGAGAAATGCGGAATTTACCAGATTGACCACGAAGTATTGTTTGATTTTGACGAAGAGATGGTAACACCGGAAGAAATAGACCAGTGCATGGTGTTCATTTCCGAGAATCTGCTTACATATCTTGATGAGATACTTCATGATAGGGATTGTGATTCTCTGCGAAAGGCTTCTCAAAAAGAGGTTCTTAGGGTGTTGAAAGAAGAATGTGGGTTACAGAATTATGATGAATTATCGGACAAAATAGATGATGACGAAGAATTTGATAAAATAATAACTGCGCTAAAACCGATTCAGAAGCAATATTCCATTTCAGATGATGATTTGGAGGAAATTTTGTGGAGCATGAAATATTCTATTAACTGGTGAGAAAGACTCACATAAAATGTAGTGAAGCACTTGTAGTAGATGGATATACAAAACCATCTACAAAAGAAGAATTTGAAATCGATAGCTGGATACCTGTTATTGAATCGGTTAAAGATGGGGGAAAATTTGGATTATAGACACAAGTACCGTTTCCCATTTATCGGGAAGATAGCAAAGTCAGCCGAGCCAGTCAACGACAATATGAACAGCGCATTTCATGCGCCGCCGTTGACAGTCCTGTCCGCCTTTGCTGACAGGAGATCAAGGCAGGAAAGCCCTAAAATGGCTTCCCGCCCATTTCAGTTTTGAGAAGGAAGTCCGTCTGCCTGTTTGTGAGTGTGGCTATCTGTATGGGACATTTTGTCCCCATAGTCCGATGTGGGACGAGGAACATGGCTTTTATATACACTCTGTTTGCTGGTGAAACCAGTTCTGCGCTTGCGGCTTCCGCCACACAATCCCAGCTCTGTTTTCTCGCCGATTCAAATGCCTTTGCCCTCCCCGGCAGCAATCTCATTTTTGCAGCAACGCTGATAGAGAGTAGAAGACACGGAAAGTCGTGTGCGTAGGCCCCTTTGGAAACCCCAAGGTGCTATGACCCTCTCCAGAGCCATAGCGCCTCCTTGTTGTCAGCAGCCCGTTTCCATGGTCTGTGTGTAGTTCCTTGTAAACTGACCAAAATGGGTGTGCAAGTATCCTATCATATTTACAGCCAAGTATAAAGAAAGATAATATATTATGAATTATGAAAAGATATTCAAAAAATCATAAAAGATTTATGCAAATGGAGAGGAGTAGGAATCATAGAAGGATATATGCTGCCAAATCATGTTCACTTATTGGTAGAGATACTACCTAAATTAATTGTGTCACAATTTATGGAGCGTTTAAAAGAAACGTGCAATGATAATATTTCAACAGCATCAAATTTGAAGTATAAATTTGGAAATAGGAATTTTTGGGAAACAGAGTGTTATGTCAGCACTGAAATACAGCAATGATTCAAAAATATATAAAAGAATAGGAAAAGCAATATCAAGTTGAAAACAAGCTAAACACAAAAGAGTATGAAGACCCTTTTAAGGATAGCGATAATCATACTACTAAGGCTTGAACGAAGTGAAAGCCAGCGTCATTTAGGCACTGGCTATTAATAAGCCCTTATAGGGCTAGTGCAAACCACGTCATTTAGGCGTGGTTTTCATTTACCAATGATATTAGGCTGCCGATGACTCGACAGCCTAAAAAATACATTATTTGTATCAGAGAAGACGTTTTTCCAATTCTTCTTTTCTATCTTCAAATCCCGGTTTGCCAAGAAGAGCAAACATATTCTTTTTGTAAGCCTCTACACCCGGCTGGTCAAAGGGATTGATGCCGGTAAGATAACCGCTGATGCCAACTGCTTTTTCAAAGAAATATACCAAATAGCCAAAGTTATAAGCATCCATAGCATCTATTTCTACAATCATGTTTGGCACGCCGCCATCCATATGTGCCAGCAATGTGCCTTGAAAAGCTTTTTGATTGACAAAGTGCATATCCTTGCCTGCCACAAAGTTTAATCCGTCTACATTTTCAGCATCTTCTGATATGACCATGTCAGATTTTGGTGTTTTGCTCCAAAGAACGGTTTCAAACATAAAATTGCTGCCATCTTGTATAAACTGGCCAATGGAATGCAAATCTGTTGAAAAGTTTGCGCTGACAGGGAAAATGCCTTTGCTGTCCTTGCCCTCGCTTTCTGCAAAAAGCTGTTTGTACCATTCTCCGAAGGAAGTCATATGAGGCTCATAGTTTGCAAGAATTTCTACATTTTTGCCTTTATGGAAGAATATGTTTCTGTAAGCAGCATATTGATAGCTTTCATTTTTTATAATGTCATCTGTGCTGTAAGCAGCATGGGCATCTGCCGCACCCTTCATAACAGCATCAATATCAATGCCAGCCACTGCCATGGCAAACAGTCCCACGGGAGTCAGCACTGTAAATCTGCCTCCCACATCGTCAGGGATGACAAAGGTTTCATAGCCCTTTTCGTTGCAAAGATTTTTCAAAGCGCCTCTTTCTTTGTCTGTTGTAGCAAATATTCTTTCTTTGGCACCTTCTGCACCATATTTTTGTTCCAGCTTTTGTTTAAAAATACGAAAAGCAATGGCAGGCTCTGTGGTTGTGCCGGATTTTGAAATGACATTGACAGAAAAATCTCTGTCCCCCAATATATTTAATATGTCGTTTAGATAGGTGGAGCTGATGTTGTTGCCTACAAAATAAATGTCAGGGGTATTTTTTGTTTTGTCCTCGTTGTAATAAGGAGATTTGATAAAATCCAGTGCGGTTCTTGTACCCAAGTAAGAGCCGCCGATACCGATGACAATCAACACATCACTGTTTTTTTGTACCTTTTGTGCCGCCTTTTTGATTCTTTCAAATTCTTCCTTGTCATAATTTAACGGCAAATCTACCCAGCCCAAAAAGTCATTGCCGGCACCTGTTTTTTGGTGCAGCTGCTGATGGCAGGCTTTTACAAGCGGTGCCATATACCCCAATTCATGTTCTCTTACAAAGGGTTTGATTCCTTGTAATTTTAGTTTTACAGCCATTTGAAATTCTCCTCTCTTTTTTGATTTGTATGGTATACAAGCATTATTATACCATATTTTACAATGTTTTGCAGTATTATTTTGTACCTTGTACCACAATTTCATCAATAGGCTCCACAGTAATGGTTTCACCGACAATGTCTTCTGAGGTAAGCTCTCCGTTGATACGCACAATTTCTTTTGTCACTTCTTTTTGTCCGTCCTTTCCCTGCTGGGTAACTTTTTCATAGCCTCTGTTTTTTGTGGAATCCTGCTGATATACTACGTTATATTTTGCCACTTCTGTTAAAACAACAGTTTCTGTGGTTTTGACAGAAACCATAGGCACCTCTGCCATGACATTTAATACCCATCCTACATTGACAGTACCATTGGCAGGGATTAAATCTGCATTCATTTCTTTCAATTCATCCTGTGTCATATCAAACCTTGCGGCAATTTTATACAAGGCGTCTCCGGACTGCACAGTATATTCCTTTGGCACTCTTGTACCGCTTTGCAGTGTTTGTATGGCATTTTCCTTTGCCACAACCTGAGAGGGGTCTACAAATTGCAATACCACTTGTACATCCTCTTGAAAGCCATATTCAATGCTTCTGGTTTCGTCCTGCTGCCTGTAAGGCTCCTGCAAAGCAGCAAATACAGCATCTGCCTCTGCTTGATTGGCCACAATGACAGTTTCCTTTCCGTCTACTGTAATGACGGCCGCTTCTACCTGATAGGTGACTTTTTGCCTTAACAAAGGCATAAGATAATCCATTTGGCAAACATCCTTTTGTCTTGCTTTGGAAATATGTAAAGGCTTTACTTCTATGGTTTCGTTGATTTTTACATTTGCGCCAACCTCCTGCTGCAGCTGTGCTGTCAATGTTTGCAGCAAGGATTCTGCTGTGACAGACTTGTCCTCTACAATACCCATAGAGGTTTCGCCAATAAAAACCTCTTTGCCATTTTGGCGAAATACAAAAAGAAGTACTGCTATGACTGCAAAAACAGCAACAATCAGTGCCAAAATACGGCGGTTTTTTGCAGACATACTTCTTTTTGGCAGTTTTTTTCTTTTCACAGGCTTGATGTTATGCTGTGCATTGTATTTTTGTTTATAGGGTGATAATTTTTTATTCTTTTTTTTGTTTCCTTTTTTTTGTTCTTCTTCGTTTCGTATGGCTCGGCCATAGGGGGTGCGTTCTTCCCTAACCGGAAAATTGCCCTTAGAGTCCATACTTGTCCTCCTTTCCAAATGCAGCTGCAATGCATTTTTTAAAACAGCGTTGTTGTTTTCACTATATTTCATTTTATGCTATCTATTGCTGGATTGCAAGAAAAAAAGGACAAAAAAAACAGCATATTTTGTCTAAATGGGACAAAATCAATGGTTTTTCTATCCTTTTTTTCAAAAAAATAAAAATTATTCTTTTTTTTGCAATACATCCAGTATAAATTTTGCGTGGTATTGTATATGTTCCTTTGCCAAGCTTTCTCCTGCATTTGCATCTCTTTGCTCAATGGCCTCTAAAATACGGCGGTGCTGTGCAATGATATTTTTGATACCCATTTCCAGCTTGACATGGGCCAGGCGGTAACGATAGAGCTGTATTCTCAAATGATTAAACATTTGTATCAGCTTTTCATTTTTTGTAGAAAGAAATATAATATCATGAAAATGCTCATCGGCATTTGCCATTTTTTCCACATTGCCCTCTTTGGCTGCCTTTTCCATTTCCTCTTGGGTTTTTTTCAATTCCAGCAATGCCTCGGGGGTCATTTTTTGGCAGGCAAGCTGTGCGCCTAAGCCTTCCAGCACTTCTCTAACCTCTAATATATCAATGACGTCTTTTTTGCTCATATCCAGCACCTGAGCGCCCTTTCTGGGGGTAAGCTCCACAAGGTTTTCTATTTCCAGCATACGCAATGCCTCTCGAATGGGGGTACGGCTGACGCCAAGCTTTTCTGCCAGCTGGTTTTCCATCAGTCTTTCGCCGGGCTCCAGCTTTCCTGTGAGTATAGCATCTCTGAGTGTGTTAAACACAACATCCCTTAAGGGGAGATATTCGTTTGAGCTTATGTTAAATTTGTAGTCTATCATGATAAAATCCTCTCCTTTTTTGCTGTGTTTTGTTCCAAATTCTGGTAACAAAAACATCTCTTAAACCAAATGTTTTTTTGATTATTTGTTCTGCTTCCATTGCCTTTGCTTTGTCTGTAAAAAGACCGAATACAGTAGGGCCGCTGCCGCTCATCAATGCCCCCTTTGCCCCCAATGCTGTCATTTTTTGTTTTAAAAGAGCAATTTCACTGTGTCGGGGAATGGTAACTGTTTCCAATACATTGCAAAGCAGTCCGCCCATTGCCTGTATATTTTTTTGTTTCATTTCAAAAAGCATTTTTTCTGTATCAGGATGCTCTTTGATTTCCTCCAAATGGAGTCCTTGATAAACAGAAGCAGTGGAAACGCTGATATTAGGCTTTGCCAACAAAACATAACAAAAAGGGCAGCCCTCTGCAATGGGAGTCAATTTTTCTCCAATACCTTCTGCAACAGCAGTACCTTGCAATATACAATATGGAATATCGGCACCCAGCTGTATCCCCAGCTCCATCAGTTTTTTTTTGGAAAGCCCCAAACGAAAAAGCTTATTGATGCCCACTAAAACAGCGGCACAATCTGCGCTTCCCCCAGCCAGCCCTGCGGCAACAGGGATTTTTTTATCTAATTCTATAAAAATACCTTCTTGTATTGCAAAGGTATCCCGCATCAAACAGGCCCCTTTGTAGGCAAGATTTTTTTCATCTGTGGGCAGCCAATCCAGATTGCTTTTTAAACGAATGATTGGCTTGTCAATACGTTTGATATATACACCATCATAAAGTGCTATTGTTTGCATAATCATCCGCACCGTATGATAACCGTTTGCTTGTTTGCCGGTGACGTCTAATGTCAAATTGATTTTGGCTCTTGCTTTTAATCTGACCTCCTGCAAGTTTATGAACCTCCTGATTTTTTATATATACTGTATACTGCCTTTGTTACATATTGTATCTTAAAATATACAATCATACAATAAAAATTATGAAAAAAAATGGAATTATTTTAAAGAAAATAAAAATAGTATAAATTTATAACAAATATTGTAAAAAAATATATGGTAAAAATTAGGAGGTATTATTTTTTTGTGTTGAGAATGCGAATAATATTTGTTATTTTTGTAAAAGTATATTATACTATCCTCAAAGAAAGAAAAAGCAGTTTCATTTGGAAATTTTATGCAAAAAATACATTTATTTTGTTTGAAAATACAGTGTTTCAAAAAATAACAAAATAGTGTTTGAAAATATGGCTTTCCAGTTTGGTATTGCAGGCTGTATGCAGTGTACCTCTCTGTATGCAGCACAGCTTTTTTGCTGTCAATAAAGCTTTTAAAAGGATAGCAGATAAAAAATGGGAGGCTTTCTATACTAAAAAAATGTTTTTGTGCTTTCTTTGAGGAAAATAGTGAAAGGCGTTGAGGTCAGAAAGGAGGAAATGAAATATTTGAAAAACAATTTTTATCATAAAAAAATAACAGCTCCTTTGGGAAAAAAATATTGATTTTTATATATTTTAAGCTGTTATTTAAATCTATGTCCAAAAAAATAAAATAAAAAACAGTATAAGGGGGAGCAATATGCATTTAAATATTTGGAAAGAAAAATTGGAATTAGGTATTGATGTGCTGGACGAACAGCACTTTGAATTTTTTAAACAGGCCAATAAATTTTTGATTGAGGTAAAATTTGGATTGAATAAACAGGCCTGTTTGGAGAGTATGAGTTTTTTGGAATATTATTTGCTTTCTCATTTTCATCAAGAATTTGCATTTATGAAAGAAAGCGGTTATCCAAAATATCGTGAACACCAGGCCTCTCATGATATGCTGAAAATAAAAATAAAGGCCATGTTTTTAAAAATGGAAGAACAAAATTATTCTGATGAGGTGCTGGAGGAATTTGCAAAATTTTTAGAAGAATGGATAGAAAAGCATATTTTAGAAGAGGATTATGATTTTGTGCAATATTACAAATCCTTGGATGAGAGTCAAAAATAAATGGCTTTTAAAGCAGGAATGAAGGAATGGGAAACTGCATAATGAGAATTTTTGTTTATATAAAAAATAGGGTATCATAACAGTCCTCTGTAAAATATTGGGGCCCTCTGCAATGCATTTTTTATTGTGGATAAATTGAGAAGGGCATTATATTTTAAAAATAGTTTTCTGTTTTTGTTATAGGATGTTGTCATTGCGTATAACAAAATTAACTGCTTTTTTTCTATAAAAAATGGGTATGCTTTCATATGATAGATTATATTTTCATAGACAACTATAAAATGTGACAAAAAGCACCATTGCCAAGGATTTTCTGCTTGTATGAAATTTGTTTTGGAAAAATATTTTTTTGTTTGTGCAGCACATGAAAAGGCAAATGACATCACAATATAAAACCATAAAATTGTATTATGAATACAAACAAAATAAAAAAGCTTGAAACCATTGTCTTTTAAAAGGGGCTGTGGCAAAATGAAATTGCAGCAGCTTGCACAAAGAAAGTTTGTAAAGCATATAAAACCGGCTGTTTTCTGAGCGGAATTTGCTCAAAAAGCAACCGGTTTTTGTACACGATTATCCAAGAGGGCTATTTTGCAGCAGCCCCTTATGATTAAATGGTATTTAGTTTTTCATCTACATCCTTTACCAGTGCTGCAATTTTGCTGTCAGCATCTGCTACACTGCTGCCCTTTACACCATAATAGAATTTTAATTTTGGCTCTGTACCGGAAGGACGCACACAAATCCATGCACCATCCTCTAATGTATAGTGCAGTACATCAGATACCGGCAGGGTATCTTCTTCTGTTTGGCCTGTCTTTAGGTTTTGGAATACTTTTGTTTTGTAATCTCTTGCCCATGTTACAGCAATGCCTGCAAATTCCTTTGGTGTGTTGTTTCTAAAAGCAGACATAATCTGCTGTATTTTTTCAATGCCTTCAATGCCTTTTAATGTAAGGGATTTGATTCCTTCTTTATAGAAGCCGTATTTTTCATATACCTCCAAAAGACCTTCATATAATGTCATTCCTTTTGATTTGTAATATGCTGCCATTTCGCAAATAAGCAGTGTGGCTACCACAGCATCCTTGTCTCTGGCATAGGTGCCTGCCAAGCAGCCATAGCTTTCTTCAAAACCGAATACATATTCATAGCTTCCGGTTTGTTCAAATTCTTTGATTTTTTCACCAATGTATTTGAAGCCTGTCAGCACATCATAGAGCTTCATGCCATATTCTTCGCACATAGGACGAATCATTTCTGTTGTTACAATGGTTTTAATCACAGCACCGTTTTGAGGCAGTGTGCCTTTTTCTTTTTTCTGAGAAAGTATGTATTCTGTCAGCAATGCTCCTGTCATATTGCCTGTCAGCACAACATATTCGCCTTTGTCATCCTTCACCACAGCACCCACTCTGTCGCAGTCAGGGTCTGTACCCACAATGATATCTGCATTTTTTTCTTTTGCCAGTTCAATGGCAAGTGTAAATACCTTGGGGTCTTCAGGGTTTGGATAGCCTACGGTGGTAAACATAGGGTCAGGCATTTCCTGCTCCTTTACCACATATACATTTTCAAAGCCCGCTTCTTTTAAAACACGGCGTACTGGTATGTTGCCGGAGCCATGGATAGGGGTATAAACCACTTTAAAGTCGTCCCCCAATTTTTTTACCAAATCACTGTTTAAGGATTGTGCTTTTACATTTTCAATAAAGGCATCGTCCACAGAGCTGTCAATGATGTTGTAGAGTCCCTTTGCTTTTGCTTCTTCCAAATCCATTTTTTTGATATCAGAATATTGCTCCACCTTGTTGACTTCTGCAATGATTTCGCCATCCCTTGGAAAAGGCACCTGTCCGCCGTCGGCCCAATACACTTTGTAGCCGTTGTATTCCGGAGGATTGTGGCTTGCCGTTACCACAACGCCTGCTGTGCAGCCTAAGTGACGTACTGCAAAGGAAAGCATTGGCGTAGGACGCAGGGAAGGATAGATATAAGCAGCAATGCCGTTGGCTGCCATAACAAGCCCTGTTGTTTGTGCAAATTCGGCAGACATATTTCTGGAGTCATAGGCAATGGCAATGCCCATTTTTTTTGCTTCTTCTCCTTGTGCTAAAATATAATTTGCCAAGCCTTGGCTGGCCTTGCCCACTGTATAAATGTTCATGCGGTTTGTACCGGCACCGATAATGCCTCTTAGACCGCCTGTGCCAAATTCCAAATCCTTGTAAAAGCGTTCCTTGATTTCTTTGTCATCTCCTGCAATGGCTTGCAATTCTTTTTTTGTTTCGGCATCAAAGCAATCATCTTGTAACCATTGTTCATATTTTTGTTTGTAATCCATATTTGTTTCCTCCTCTTTTTTATTTTTTTATTGTGATGGGTTTTTTGCTGCTGTATCCTGTTTTGCAGTCAAATGGGACATGGTGCTTACAGCAGGCTTATCCACAACAACCGTTTCCAAATGAGGCTCATAGCCTTCTAATAAAACCTCCACAGTATAGATACCATAGCGCACTTTTTGTTCAAAGGGAGTGACACCAATTTGTGTATCATTATAAATAACGCTGGCACCTTTCGGTGTGGAATCAAATGAAATGATACCTTCTTGTATATCTTCTTCCATATTGACATCCACTGTAACAGAAGGCTCCACCACAGTCACCTTTTGGTTCCATTGCTTGTATCCGTTTTTCAGCACCACAACGTCATATTCTCCCAAGGGCAGTACAATAGGCTTTGTACCGTCTGTATCTGCGCCATTGATATAAAGCTTGAAATCATATACATTGGCACGAATAATCATAACGCCTGTTTTAGACTGTGCCTTAGATAAATCATACTCAAATGTTTCTCCTGGTACAATAAAAATCGTATCTTGAAAGGATTCAATATTTTCTCCTGTGACAGAAATGGTGTGGGCGCCTTCCGGCACATCCAGCTGTGAAATGCTTTCCAAAGCAATGGGCTCTCCTTCATCAATGGACAAAAAGCCGTTTTGAATTTGCTGCTGATTTGTAATGGTCATGGTGCCATGGTATTCTATCACTCTCACAGACCATACTCTCTCATCCTGCCCCTGCATGGTGATAATATCACAGGAGGAAATGTCCTCCGGAGCCATTTCTCTGTCTTTATATAAAAATAAACTGTCTTCTGTGTAATAATATTGCTTAGGCTCTGTTCCGTCTACAAATGTAATGGAGGCTGTTTTTGCTTCTGTGTCAATGGAAAGTCCGCTGACCTCCTTTGCCATCCATGTATTTGCGGAATAGCGTATTTCCTCTGCCGTTTCTTTGTCCTCGGCAAATACAACAGAAATCAAATCTCCTTTTTGTATTTGTGTAATGGAGGCCTGTTCTCCCGAACGGTCAATAAATTTGGTTTGACTGTTTGTTTTTACATTATATTGCTGATTTGTTGAAATATCGTGTACAGACAATGTCCGGCTGGAGGAAATGCTTTGTACCATCATATGGCGTTTGTCTGTTTTTTTTGTCGCAGCAGCAGCTTCGGCTTGGCTTTGGGCCTGCTCAAGCAGCTTTCTTTGCTGTGTTCCCATAATGATATAGCCAATCAAAAACACACCCATGCCAATGCAAAGGGCAATGAGAAGTATGAATTTGATTTTTTTTCTTTCTGCCTGATACAATGCCATGGAGGTTTCTTCATCATAGTAAATGTCATCCTCCTCCAAAGGGGACTCCTCCTCTGTCCAATGGTCCTTTTCAGAAACATATTCCTCTTCAAAGGATTCGGATTCAAATGTATCCAAATAGGCGTTTTTGTCGCCCAATTCATCGGTATATTGTTTTTTTTCTATTTTTTGCAGTATATCTGAAAAATGGCCTCTTTGCTTTGCAGCATCATGCTGCTTTGCAAGGGATTGCTCAGAGGTGGTTTGCTGGGATAGGGGCGCAATGATTTTGGTCTGCTCTAAATTTTCTTCTGTGGCAGAAGCAGTATGCTCCTCTGGTTTATTTTTTTCTTGCAGAGCTTGGGCAGAAGCAGTCTCCTCCAAAAAGGCATTTGTTTTTTGGAGAGAAGGCAGTATGTCTGTTTTTTCCGTAAAAACAGTCTCCGCAGAGGAAGCTGCTGTCTGTTCACTGCTTTTTTTGGCAGAGTCATAGGCAAATGCAGCCGTATTTTCATTTGCAGAAGACATTTCTGTTTGTTGGATATGACTATCCCTTGACAAATTTTGTGTTTCATCAAAATTCTCCCAGAGCATGGGAGAAACCTCATTTGTTTTTTGCGTCACAAAATCTGTATCATTTTTTGTATGCTTTTGTTTTTGATTCTCGTCCAAGTTCCATTACCCCCGCTCATTGGAAATCCTATTGCCCTTCCCAATTATACAAGATTGTATCATTTTTATTTTAGCTGTTTCCACAAAAAAGAGCAAGAGAAAATTGTATAAAAGAGCATTTTTTATAAAATCAGAAGGGAAAAGGGCAAAAACAAATATGCTGTGCCTATTGTTTTGGTTTATTTTTCATAAAAGCCGGTGTTTTTGGTCAAAATATAGGGCAGAAATCTCAAAATTTTTTGAAATATTGTTCTTTTATGGCAGGCACATAATATGTGCCGTAAACATTCATGCCATTTTCTTTTGCAGGCAGCTGTACAAAAAATTTATAATAAGGCATAAAAATGCGGCTGTTGCAGTGGTGTATGTAAGTCAGCTCTGTTTTGACAATGGGCATATCTTCTGAAAAAGAATAGGGTGAAGTGGTCATATAGCTTTTTGCAAGCAGCAGCTCTTTTGCCTTTTGGGGAGAAATAATGGGATAATTTCCTATTTTTTCATTCAAATTTTGGTTGGTCCACAATATGGAAGTGATATTGGCATTTTCATCTATTTCAAACCATGCTCTATGAAAATGATAGTTTAATAAATCTTCTTCCAATGTATCTCCCTGTTCATATGCCCAAAGCTCAAACTGTATGATACCATCATGAGAATAGCTTGAAAAAAGGGCAGGCGCACACTCCTGCCAGTGAAATTCCTCTTTGTAAGTGTCTATCAGTTCAAAAAGAAGCTTTTCTGCCTCTTCTCTTGTTTTTGGCTTTTCTGAGGCAGATAGGGCAATGGGTGTGTGAAAAACCACTTTTATCTGGTCTGTATGGCTTTCTATAAAAAATGTCATGGTGTCACTTTCCAGCCTTCCCTTTTCTGTATCATAAACCGTTTTTATTGTGCCTGTAATGCCAAACTGCTCTATTTTTGTTTGCAGCTGTTTTATTTTTTCTGCCATAATATCCATTTTCTCATCATAAGAAGCACTTTGATTGTCATAATTTGTATTGTAATATACAGGCAGCCTGGTCAAATGCCATTGCTCTTTCCAAGGATTTCCGTCAGAAAGCTCAAAAATATCATAGGCTATATATTTTTCAAAGCCACTGTCTGTACAAATATCTTCTAAATATAATTGAGGCAAAGGATGTGTATATTGCTTTTGAAAAAACAACAATATTGCTGCAATGAAAATACAAATAAAAATAACAATGGCTCTCAATAAGCTTTTTTGATATTGTTTCATGATTTTCCTCCTTCATGTCATATTATTCCCCCCATATTTTATTAGACGAGAAAAGAGGGGCATTTTGTTCAAAAAAAGGAATTTTTTTATAAAAAATGCTTTTGCCCCAATGAGCAAGGCATATAATAGTTCTTTTTTTATTTTTGGGGCATAAACTGTAAACAGCCAATAAAAAAGGAGGCGGAGGCATTTGCATTTTCGACAGCAATCTCATATGAAAAAAATGATTCTGCAAAGTATGATAGGTTTTTTAATTTGTTTTATATTGTCCGCCTTTTTTTTAACAAAGCAGGGGGCTTTTGCTTTTATAGAAGAAACGGTTCCCAACATGGCAAAAACGGATATGCCCAGTGTACCGGTCAGCAAATTTTTTAATCAGGACGATACCAAGGACAGTGAAAATCCAGAATTGATAAAAGATATTTCTGAAAATATAGTAGGATTTGAAGATGTTACATATCAGTCTGCGGCAGTGCCTGCTGTCAAAGCAGTGACACCGGAGCTGCTTGCGCAAATGGAAAATGTGGATTTTTTAAAACAAAATTATTATTTAGTGGATTCCCGCACTGCTTTACTGCAAGGGGATATCAAACCAAAAGAATTTTTGGAAAAGGATTTTGCCATTGACAACAGCCAAAAGGGACCCAAGGTGTTGATTTTTCATACCCATTCCACAGAAGGCTTTATAGACAGCGATATGTCAAAGGATATGAGCGAAGGCATATGGGGCGTGGGAGAGGAGTTGAAAAATATATTGGAAAAGAAATATGGCATAGAGGTGCTTCATGATACAGGAAGATATGACATTGTAGACGGCAAAGGACAGATTTTGGGAGCATATGAAAGAATGGAGCCGGCCATTGCAAAAATATTGGCAGAAAATCCTAGCATACAGGTTGTCATAGATATGCATAGAGATGGACTGCCTGAAAATATACATCTGGTAACAGAAATTGATGGCAAGCAATGTGCTAAAATCATGTTTTTTAATGGTATGTGCCGATTGAATCAGGATGGGGTGATACAGCCCACAGAGGGGCTTTCCAATGAAAATTTGGAGGACAATTTAGCATTTAGTCTGCAAATGCAGACAACTGCCCAATCTCTTTTTACAGATTTCACACGAAAAATTTATTTACACGCCTATCGTTACAGTCTGCATATGAAGCCTCGTTCTTTGCTGATAGAGGTAGGAAGTCAAATGAATACCAAAGAGGAGGCCAAAAATGCTATGGAGCCTTTGGCAGAAATATTGGCAAGTGTCATACAATAAATCATAAGAAAATTTGCATATAAAAATGTTTTTTGCTCTTCTGCATTTATATACAATGGCATTTAGATATGCAGCAGCACCAATTTGCTTCAAAGCTTTATTTTTGAAGTGTTTTTATATTTTTGATAAATTCCCCAAAATCAAATATAAAAGCTGTTTGTAGTTTTCTGTTTTTTAGACATTGGTATTGCCCTTTTATTTTATGGGCATGGATGAAAATCTTTTGTATGCAAGCTGACAGATATTGCAATAAATCATTTTGCTAAGCATTGCTCTTATTTAGAAATAAAGGATTTTATTTTCATACCCCAAATATTACAATGGATTTGTGGTTTTTTCCGAAACTGTCTGGAGGTATGGACTGACCAAAAAAGCTTTCAAAATGACAGAATGGAAGGGGAGAATGAACTGACTGTTACATGGAAGAAATATACCATATGAAATAGGTCAATATAGGCTATGGATAGGCACAAAAGGATGACGAAAAGCCTAAAAAAGAGTATTGTGGATGATATACAGTGACAATACCCCTATGGCACTGTATGGAAAAACATATCTGCTTTGCTGCAAAAAAATGAAAAACAGCAGTGCAGAAACAGAAATACAATGTAGTATGCTGTCTGCATATTTTTTTAAAAAAATTACGTCATTGCTTTGGCATAAAAGCGGCATTGTTTTATGGGCTTTAAGGCTTTCTGATGGTTTTTCAAAAAGCCTTAAAGCATTTTTTTGCAGCAGTGCATGAAAAGGGGCATTATTTTGCATTGTCTTTTTTGGAAAATAAATGAATGATAATGGTACCATTTTCAAATTGAAAAAAGGGTAATGCTGTTTTTTGTGTGATTAGATTGTCTTGCACACAGCTTCCTGTACGAAAAACAGAAAGCAATGTACCAAACAGCATAAAAAACAGTATATATAATGTTCCGCCATGGGAAAAAAAGGGAATTTCTAAAAAATTAAAATAGAAAAAGAACCCACTGTTGGAAATGATGTTCCAAATGCTTAGTATTGAAAATGTCAAAAATACAGACATGGCTGTCATAAATCCCAGCTGGCTTTTTTGTTTTTTGGCAAGATAAAAAATTCTTGCCAAAAAAAGGAAATAGACTGCTAAAAAAAGAATCAAAAGCACCCACCCGCCATAGTGGAGTATACAGGCAGGAAAAAACTCAGTAGAATAGGGCAGAACATTGAGCAAATCCAATTTTTTTCCGGAAGGAAGCATAATGGCTTCTCCCCTTCCCAAAAGGGAAGCACCTTTGATATTATTTTGCAATATATATCGTATGTAATCCAAATTGTTAGGGTCTATAATAGCAACATGAAGCCGGCGTCTTACAGCAGGGTGCATGGCTGCAAAGCCGCCCAAAAATAGCATGGGAATGTAGAGCATGAGCAGTGTAGAGGCTTTTTTCACTGCAAACCAGTTTTTGAAAATGGCCATTGTCATCAAAAGGATATTGACCAGTATTATCCACACACAGGCTGTATTTATGCCAATATTTGATGAAAACAGTATGGGCGGTATCATAGAAGCCATGCAAAGCAATACGCCGCCATAGCATTTTCCTCTCATATGATACAATATGCCTGTAAATACAACAGGAAAAAGGTATATCAGAGGAGGCACATGGGCAACACCATTGATATAAACAGGATATCCATTGACAGGAAATGCGCTGAGAAAAAATACAACGCCCATTGCAATGACATAGACTGTATATATTTTGACAGCATGGTCAGCCAATATGGTAAAATCTATGTGATAAAAAAGTATCATGACACCCATTCCAATGAAAATGCTTAAAATGGTTTTTACACCGGGCATTTGTTCATACACAATGCTTTGCAAAAAATACTGAAGAACAATGCCCACAATGGAAAAGAACAGTACAAATAAAATCAAATGCCATTGTGTTTTGGGGCGGTATACTCTGTCCAGCTGCGTGCCTACCAAAACAGGGTCGCCCATTTGTGCAATGGCTTTTTTCACAGCCTCTTTTTGGGCAATACCCTCTGCGGCAAATGCTTCTGTTTGGTCAATAATATGGTCCTCCAGTTCTTTTTGTACTAGCTTGTGAGCATTTTGAAAGCGAATTTGCTGGCAAACCGTGTCCAAATATTTTTTTATGTCAGTAAGCAAATGTCATACCTCCCTTCAATACATTGTTGACAGCAGAAGTATATTGCTGCCATTGTTCTCTTTTTTCATTTAAGTGCTGCTTTCCTTTTTTTGTAATGGCATAATATTTTCTCTGTCTGCCTGTATGGCTGTTTTTTTCATAGGAGGTGACAAATTCTTTTTCCTCCAATGTATGCAAAAGAGGATAAAGTGTGCCGGCTTTTAGTACAAATGTGTTGTCGGATTTTTTGGAAAGCTCTTCTATCATCATATAACCATACATATCCTTTTCCTCCAGCAATTTTAATAAAAGCATGGATGTACTGCCTGTCAAAAGGTTTTTGTCCATTGTCATAAAATACCTCCTTTATGGATTATTATATAGATTATCTATCTATACTGTATATCCATATTATATATAGATAATCTATCTATGTCAATACAATTTTTGACAGTGTTAGACAGGTATAAAACACACCTGTTTTTATCATACTATTTTTTATGATAACAGGATTTTTGATTTATGGCGTAATAGGCTGGGTATTGGAAATTTTATGGACAGGACTGCATTCTTTGCTGAAAAAGGATTTTTCATTGATGGGCCAGACCTCCCTTTGGATGTTTCCCATTTATGGCATGGCTGTGTTGTTGGAGCCATTGTTTCTGATTTTGGCAGGATTTCCGCCGGTGGTGCGAGGAGGGGTGTATATGCTTTGTATTTTTTTGGCAGAATATGGTTCCGGCTGGGGATTGCAAAGGCTGGCAGGTGTTTGTCCATGGGATTACAGCAAAAGCAAATATCACATACATGGGCTGATACGCTTGGATTATGCCCCTGTATGGTTTGGAGTAGGATTATTTTTTGAAAGTGTTTTTTATCATTTTTTGTTTTGAAGGATTTTGTTATAATAAGTGAAAAGGGTGCTTTTACACCTTCCAGAATGGTAGAAAAACTAGATTTTATATTTTTTCAAGGGCCAAAAAGGGGTTGGGATTTCCAACTGGAAGCCCCAGTGGGAACTTATTTTTGGCGGAAAAAAGCAGGAGCTTCAAGGCTTTTAGCCTATGCAGCTTCTGCTTTATACTTCTCTCTATTGGGCAAAGGCTTGCATGAAATGAGCCTTTGACACACTGAAAGAGGGCTTTTACACCTTTTTTACATTTTTCATGCTTCAAAAATATTTTATTTTCAGACAAGAAATACAATATAACGTATGATATAATACAATATTACATAATATATATTTTACCATTTGAAGGAGGATATACTATGCCCACAGGAAAAAATCCCCAAAATTCCGGTCAGAATGATATGCGTATGCTCATTAGCTTTATCATTATGGCAGTGATATTTACATCTGTATTAAATATTTTTATGTCAGCCATGACAACAAGAAAAGCAACAGAAATCACTTATACAGAGTTTTTGCAAATGCTTACGCAAAAGCAGGTGCAAACGGTGGAGATACAGGCCGATCGGCTTGTGATTACAGAAAAGCCGCAGCAAAATGAGGAGGAAAATGCTTTTTATGGCTTGAGAGCAAGGCAGTATTATACAGGCATTGTGGATGACCCTCAGCTGACAGACAGAATTATTGCCTCAGGTGCTACACAGTACAGAGCAGTGGAAAACAACTCCCCTATATTGAGCTTTTTGGCCACATGGGTACTGCCCTTTTTGTTGATTTATGGTATTTCGGGCTTGATACTTCGTTCTGTGATGAAAAAAATGGGCGGCGGTGTGGGCGGTCCTATGAGCTTTGGCAAAAATACAGCCAAAATATATGCCCAAAAGGAAACAGGCGTCACATTTGCAGATGTGGCAGGACAGGAGGAGGCAAAGGAGTCCTTGCAGGAAATTGTAGATTTTTTGCATAAACCGGAACGATACACTGCCATTGGTGCAAAGCTGCCCAAGGGTGCCCTTTTGGTAGGCCCTCCGGGAACAGGAAAAAC
Organism: uncultured Clostridia bacterium; assembly: GCA_944384265.1. Taxonomy (GTDB): domain Bacteria; phylum Bacillota; class Clostridia; order Lachnospirales; family Anaerotignaceae; genus Coprocola. The sequence goes on along the minus strand of CALWSR010000021.1, from coordinate 28,279 downwards.
GTTGCTGGCAAAGGCTGTGGCAGGAGAGGCAAATGTGCCTTTTTATTCTCTTTCCGGCTCTGATTTTGTGGAGATGTTTGTGGGGGTGGGCGCCTCCCGTGTACGGGATTTGTTCAAACAAGCATTGGAAAATGCCCCTTGTATTGTATTTATTGATGAAATTGATGCCATAGGAAAAAGCCGTGACAATCAAATGGGCGGCAACGATGAAAGAGAGCAGACATTGAATCAGCTGTTGTCAGAAATGGACGGCTTTGATGCCTCCAAAGGCGTTGTCATATTGGGAGCTACCAACAGACCGGAGGTGCTGGATAAAGCCCTTTTAAGACCGGGACGGTTTGACAGAAGGGTAATTGTAGACAAGCCGGATTTAAAGGGCAGAGAGGACATTTTAAAGGTGCATATAAAGGATGTGAAGCTGACAGATGATGTGGATTTGCACCAGATTGCCCTTGCCACCAGTGGTGCAGCAGGTGCAGATTTGGCCAACATTGTCAACGAAGCTGCATTGCGTGCTGTTCGTTTTGGCAGAGAAAAGGTGGAGCAGGCCGATTTGATGGAGGCAGTGGAAATCATTATTGCCGGTCAGGAGAAAAAAGACAGAATTATGACAGAAAGTGAAAGAAAAATTGTGGCATATCATGAGGTGGGCCATGCATTGGCAACGGCACTGCAAAAAAATACACAGCCTGTTCAAAAAATTACCATTGTGCCTAGAACCATGGGAGCATTGGGATATACTATGCAAATGCCAGAGGAAGAAAAGTATTTGATGAACAAAGAGGAAATATTAGACCAGATTACAACTTATTTGGCAGGCAGAGGCGCAGAAGAGGTCATATTCCATACAGTGACAACAGGAGCCTCCAATGACATTGAAAAAGCCACAGAGCTGGCAAGAAATATGGTGGCTCAATATGGCATGAGCGAGCGTTTTGACATGGTGGGATTGGAAAGCATACAAAACAAATATTTGGATGGCAGAAATGTAAGAAACTGTGCAGAAACCACATCTGCCGCCATAGATGAAGAGGTGCTTAAAATCATAAAACAATGCCACCAAAAGGCCATAAAGCTTTTGGAAGCAAATCAGCCGGCACTTCATAAAATTGCCGCATTCCTTTTGGAAAAGGAAACCATTACAGGAGAGGAATTTATGAAGCTGTTGCAGGAGGAAGAAGCAGTGGCATTACAAAAAGCATAAAAGATATTACAAATGCTTTTTTAAACCATAAAGGCATCTATTTTTGCAATATAGATATCAATCAAAATAGTTTATACTCCTAAAAATTCATTTTTGCACAATAAAACAGGAGCTTCAGCCCAGAAAGCTTCTGTTTTATACCTCCGGCTAAGGCCTATATCCATGCGTTTTTGAGAAGGAGCCTGTTCATTATGGCTCTTTTTTATTGCAAAAATGACAAAAACCACAGCATAAAAAAGCTTTCTCCTTCCATAGAGTATAGAAAAAAATAGAGAGTCTGTATGTAAATGGATTGGTACACATAGCTTAAAAATATAAATTGTTGGAATAGTAAAAAGCAATGAAATCTGCCTTAATGGTATACCGCCTATAAAAAATGGTTTGTAAAAAAGAAATGCACTCATCCATGGCAGCAGTCAAAAGGTAATGTATCAAGCATTACAATGACATTGCAGGCACAGCAAAAAAATGGGGACACAACATATTTGTTCATGAGGCCTATGATTGTCTTCTGAAATGGTTTTTATCATTTTTTGCATATTCGGTCAATTTTTGGTATGATAATGAAAACACTGTGTTAAATCATTTGTAGAATATGACATGTTTATATGAAAAATAATATGGTATTGTAGGTAAATCATATCTATACTGAGGGAATCAAATCATTTGAATGTACTGAAAATGTGCCAAAGCTTTCTGTCATTGAAAAAGGCAGTATGTATGCAAAAAAATTGTTTGAACACAGGGAATAAAGAGAAATGCAAAAAATGGTTTTGGCTGTACAATCAATGTTTTATAGTATTCTGTTTTATAGGAAAGCAGCAAAAGCCGCTTATATCAAAAGGAGGAATGGTATGTACCAAATTCTGTTTATCATACTTTGTGTGGTACTGGGCTATGTGGCTTACAAATATGCCGGCTCTGTTCGCAGTGACGGCAGTGCCTTATGCCGAAAGAATTGTGACAAGTGTAACAGAAAATGTTGGAGCATAAAGGAAGATGAGCATAAAAAATAATGGGCATCAGGTATTTTAGTAAAATAGAAAAAAGGGATTTTCCTTTTTATATTCTATGAAGCAGTAATTTTATGGAAAATATTTTTGGTATGATGATAATGTAGAAAAAAGTCATTTGCATTGTTAAAAGCAGTAAAAAAGTCCGGTATATGCTATTTAGCACATAGGTCTGTTATGGATTTCTTTTCAGCTTTGTTTTTGGTGCTATGGAAATTGGTTTGCACATTGTATCAATATTTTTAAATGCTTTTTTTATAGATTTCATATAGATTTCAGAAAAAATGATAGAATATATATGCTTTAAAAATAGGATTTATATGATGTTTCAAAATACGGAAAAAATAACGATACCCTTTGATATGCTGTCACCACATCATATCAAAAAAGAGTATAGCCTGCCCTATTTTGCAATACAAAAAAATGCTTCAGAAAAATGGGATATGGTTACAAAAAGGGGAGGTGTTACATCCATGTAATGATACAGCATTGTCAGCATAAAAGCCATATGGGTATTGCTTTTTTAGAAAATTATATGAGAATATTTCAAGTGTTTTCATTTATTATGACAGTAAGAGAAAGTGGTATTTTCCCTTTCAATATTTCAATGAGGCAGATTTGATAAGCTGCAATTTTATTGCTATGAAAAGAAAAGCTTATTTCTGTTTCAGCTCCAAAGGCTTTTGGAGCCATGGATAGATGCAGTATGCAAAAAAAATAGCCAGTGTGGTTTTGACACTGGCTATGGATAACTTTCGGAATGCTTGTGATTTTTTGGAAAAACAGATGATTTCATTGCCTATGGAGAAATGGAAAGCCTTATGAAACAAAATACTGGCTTTGTTGTCTATCGTCTGCAAATTTTTGACAGCCTTGTTGTTTTCCCATTCCTTTACTAATTTTCTGGCATATGCCTTATGCTGATATCACTCTTTTACAAATATGTCTTCTAAATATCCCACAGGAGAAGTGCTTGCCCCTTCTGTATAAAAACTGACAGCAATATCATATTACTATTGAAATGAAGATAATGTGTTTTTTGTTTCATAACATGACAAAACTTCTCTTGCTAGACTTTGTTTTGTCCAAAGCAGCAAATCCTCCCGTGCTTCCAAATCCCTTTTTGGCCGCTTTTGTATTGCTTTTTATATCTATTTTTAACCTCTGTAAAAATTGATTAAACAGCCGGAAAGTATGATTTTTCGTTCATCCTCTGTCAAATCGCCCAATTTTAATGAAAATGGTTTCATGTCTTTTCCCACAATATAAGCAGTGATTTCTGACTGCTTTTGAGAAATTGCCTCACGAATATTTGGAAGGAATATATAATCTCCGTTTTCAAAGGGCAGTTCTGTTTCTTCTAAAAGAAATGGCAGCATACCCCAGTTGATTAAATTGGAACGATACCGTTTTGTGGCATATTCATGAGCAATGTTTGCCCAGCCGCCCAGTACCTTTTGACAGCTTGCCGCCTGTTCTCTGGCAGAGCCGTCACCGGGCTTGACAGCATATATGGTAGAACCAATACCCGTTTTGGATGGCGCTGCCTGTGGAAATTTTGATTGTATGTTTTGGAACACTTCTTTTAATTCCTCATAGGCTTCTAATGGGCTGTTGCCTGCAAGGCGGGCTTTTTCTGCCTGCTGTACCGCTTTTGCACGTCCTACATAAGCAGGGTCTTTTCTGGAGAGTGTAAATTCTGCCAGTCCCAAAGGATTGGAACGATAAGAAGAGGTTTCTCCGGAAGGTATCAATTCATCTGTTGTTGTTACAGGGTCTGTGATAACAGATACCACTTTTAACAAAATATCATCTGTCAAATGGCTCATAGCAGGCCAGTCTGTAATGTTGGGGCCAAATTTTAATTCTGTGGAAGCATCGGGCCGGTTAAAACCAAAATAACAACGGTTTTTGTATACTTCATCATTGAAATGGTATGCAGGGGTTGTGTATTTTACAGCAATGTCTGTGGCAGGGGTCAGCTTTCCTTTGTTGATTGCCGTTGCCGCAATGGAGCGGGCGTCCATCAGTGCCACAGAAGCAATTTGTCCGTTTGTGATTTTGGAGCCTTCTCTGTTGGGGAAATTTCTGGTGGAATGGCGAATGCTCAGGCAATTATTTGCAGGCACATCTCCTGCACCAAAGCAAGGGCCGCAAAATGCAGAACGTACTGTGGCACCGGAAATCATAATATCTGCAATGGCTCCGTTTTCTGCCAAACAAACAAATACAGGCTGACTGGAAGGATATACACTCAGTGCAAATTCGTCGGCACCAATGGAATGTCCTTTCAAAATGTCTCTGGCATCACAAATGTTTTCATAGGTACCCCCTGCACAGCCTGCAATGACACCCTGTTCCACATACAAAGCACCGTCTTTGACCTTATCTTTTAATGTAAATGTGATGTTATCGTTATCCAGCTGCTTTGCACCTGTTTTTTCCACTTCGTCCAATATATCTAAAAGATTGCTGTTTAATTCCTCTATGGTGTAGACATTGCTGGGGTGGAAGGGCATGGCAATCATAGGACGAATTTTTGCCAAATCCACTTCTATCATGCCATCGTAGTATGCAATTTTGCCCGGCTCCTGCAAAGCGTATTCTTCCGGTCTGCCGTGTATTGTGTACCATTGCTTGACTTGGTCATCTGTTTTCCATACAGAAGAGAGGCAGGTGGTTTCTGTTGTCATCACATCAATGCCGTTTCTGTAATCTACACTGAGATTGGCAACACCATCGCCAAAAAATTCCATAATTTTGTTTTTGACATACCCTTTTTCAAACACGGCGCCAATGATGGCAAGGGCAACGTCCTGAGGCCCTACGCCGGGGATAGGCTTGTTTTTTAAACATACGCCAACCACTTGAGGACGGTCAATGTCATAGGTTTTGCAAAGAAGCTGTTTTACCAGCTCCGGGCCGCCCTCTCCGATTGCCATGGTACCCAATGCACCATAACGGGTGTGGCTGTCGGAGCCAAGTATCATTTTGCCCACACCGCTCATCATCTCTCTCATATATTGATGAATGACTGCCTGATGGGCAGGCACATAAATGCCCCCGTATTTTTTGGCACAGGATAGACCAAACAAATGGTCGTCCTCATTGATGGTGCCGCCCACTGCACAAAGGGAATTGTGGCAGTTTGTCAGCACATAGGGCATGGGGAATTTTTCCAGCCCGCTGGCACGGGCAGTCTGAACAATGCCTACATATGTAATGTCATGGGAAGCCATTTTGTCAAAACGGATTTTTAAATGCTCCATATCTGCTGATGTATTATGATTTTTTAATATGCTGTAAGCCATTGTATTTTGAGAGGCTTCCTCTTTAGAAGGGGCGGTTCCCGTTTTTTGCTGTATTACAGCAGAAGCATTGGCATCATCCACAATGATTTCTGTGCCGTTTAATAAATATGCCCCGCTGTCATAAAGTTTTACCATTGTTGTTTCCTCCTTTGTTTAAACACTAGCATGGTTTTATTATAGAGAATGGAGGAAGGTTTGTAAATAGAAAACAAATTCTGTGCCAATATATAATTTTTGCTGTTCTCAAAAAAGCCGATGACACGCAGTTCACCGGCTTTGAAAGGGGAGGATTTTCATTTTAATTTATTCTGTCACAGCGCTTTTAGGGTCAACGGTGCTGCCGTCTTTTACAATAGAAAAGTCAACGTGTTCTCCCAATGCAACGCTGTATTTGGTGGGGTCTGCTACAAAACCGATTTCCTGTCCTTTTTTGACTGTGTCACCTTGTTTTACGACTACATTTTCCTGCAGCTGGCTGTATGTAGTCTGCCAGCCGTTGCCATGGTTTAAAACCACTGTGACACCTCTTTCGTCATCTGTTGTAATGCTTTCTACTGTGCCGTCTTCAGAAGCCTTTACAGAATCACCTTTTTTGGCACCAATGGAAATATGGTCATTGGTACGGTATTGGTCTAATGTAGCATCATAAATGGTATGGTCTACACTGTAATCCATTACAATATTGCCTGCCAAGGGCATTGCAAAAAGGGGTTCGCTTTCAAAAATACCTGCCTGTTCTGTCTGTGGTGCAGTGTCCTGCTGTGTAGTATCCTCCTGTACCTGCTCTTTTGAAATCACTTCTTCTGACAAGGGCTGCTCTGTCTGTGCTGTCACAGCAGCCGTTTCGTTTGTTTGCTGTGTTTGAGGAAAAGAGGACTGCTCTCTTTGCACAACGGCCTGTTCTAGTGCCGGTGTCTGGTTTACAATCACTTGATGTGCAGACTGCTGTGTTTGCTGAGGCACGGAAGAAAGGCTTGGATTTTCTCTGCCCACAAAATAGTAAATGCCTCCGGCAATGACAACCACAGCAAGACAACCCCATAACACACCATAATATTTTTTGTTCATCTCTAAAACACCTCCAGCAATAGTATTGCCCGAAGTATGTTTTTTTTATTCAGCAAAAGAAGTTTTTCATTACATTGCGGCAAAGGAAATTCCTGTATAATAGTGCTGCAATATTTCGTGATATGTTTTGCCCTCCTGTGCCATAAGCTCTGCACCATACTGGCTCATTCCGGCACCATGCCCATAGCCCTTTGTGGTAAAATAAAGGATATCCCCTTCCACAGCCACAGTAAAATTGGCACTGCGCAGACCCAGCACCTCCCGTACCTCTCTGCCTGTTAATGTTTGATTGCCCATTTGTATTTGCTGCACATATCCGGCGTCAGAACGGCTTGTAATGTGTATTTGCTTTGCAATGCTTTCTTTTTGAAGCTGAAAATCGCTGTATTTTTGCTGAAATTTTTTTATGATTTCATCATAAGTAAATGCCACTGTTTTTTCAAAATCAGGTGCCTTTTCATCCACAGCACTGTCAACACTTTGCAAATAGGGCAGGGATTGGCTCCACACATTTTCGGCAGATTCTGTTTTGCCGCTGCTTTGGGCATGGAATACGGCCAGTATGGGCTGGTTTTCATATACCATAATTTCCCCTTTTGTAGCATCTACGGCATCACTTATTTTGTTATAATAATCAGTGAAATGCTCTCCCCATTTTTGTTTCATTTCTTCTGTTGTAATATATGCTTGTCCTATGTCATAAGGCACATCCAAAGAGCCATTTTCCTCCATTTTTCTCACAGCATAGGTACGGGCAGAAACGGCCTGTGCCTTTAATGCCTCCTCTTGAAAAAGGGCAGGCATTTCAGCGGCCACCACTCCTTTGATATAATCTTCAAATTCCCCCGAAGAGGGACGCACAATTTCTGCAACGGCAAGCTCTGATTCAGAGGGGGCTTGTGTATGTGTCTGAGAAGAACAATATGTAATCAATGCAGGCAGAAGTACTATGGAAACAAAAATATAAATCAATATCATAGAAAGCATTTTTTTTGCCACAAAAACACATCCTTTCTATGCAGTATATGATATAAAACAACAATACATACAATAAAAAATAGATATTTCTATTCTGAGGGGCAAAAAGGAGCATTTAGAATAGATTATAAAATGTGTGCTGTAATGCTTTGTGGAAATTGATTTGAAAGGGAGAATGTTGATATGCTTTGACATTGTCTGCTTATAAAAGCCCATACCAGAACTGTTTTTTTATGAGATTTGAATGGAAAGGCTGTATTTGAAGGCTGCCCCATAAGCTGTTTGGGCTTTGTTTTAGAAAAAGCAAGGGAAGAAGGGGCTATGAAAAGCTTTTTAAATGGAAATGGTTTGGTAATACTGATACAAGCAATGGAATCAAAAAATAGTGTGTGTTATGTTTATAGAAAAATGGTATCCCTATGAGATTTTAAAATAAGAATAGGAAAGGGACCAAATATGGAATGTGCTTTTTATGCCGCCAAAGCTCTATGGGAGAAAGAAAATTTGCATATTCAAAAAATGTATTGCAGGGTTTGTGGAAAAAGAAATAAACTGGTTGTGGCAAAGCAATGCTCCAAGCCTTTTAAGAAAGGCAGCAGAATGAAAAATATTATGTATCGCTGCAATGCTTTTGGCAAGAAAAGTGATTTTTGTCAATTTGGAGAGGAAACAAAAAAATGAAATTTTTGTATAAAAACAGCCAAAATAGCTTTTATATGGTTTTAAAAGCACAAAAAGAATTGGGAAACAAAATGCTTCCCAATTCCAATCTGCAATGAAGGTGCATTTGTCCCGTCCATACTCATAGGCTTGTCATTGCAATATGAACCTGTTGCAGGAAATGGCGGGACTTTTATGTGCAGCCTTTTATTTTTTTTTCAATATAATTGCAACGGCACCAATGAAAGAAAGCAACACAAGGCCTGCTGTTACAATCAGATATTTTTGCTGCTGCTCCTTTGTCACATAAATACCTTCATAAGGGTCTTCATAAATATCTCTTTTTGCCACTCTATAATGTCTTCTTGTATTTTCGTACATAAGCATCATCCCTTCAAAACATATATTTTTTTCATATCATATAAATTTCAGTATGTGTAGTATACCACAATTTTATGAAAAACAGAAGATATCCTTTTATTTTATTATGATTTATTTTTGACAAAAAAAACAGATTTTTGTATACCATAATTTTGTTCTTATAAAAAAACAAAAACAAAAGCATACTAATTTCGACAAAAAAGAAAGGGTGGAATGGATATGAAAAAAGGTATGGTTTGTTTTTTTTTCTGCGCCATGGCATTAACAGGCTGCGGGGCTGACACATTGGAGAACAATCTTTCTCAAATACGCATTGCAAAGGCGTCTGAGCTGGAAATGGGCAAAACAAGAGCGGAAAGGGCAGAAGAAATAAAAGAAAATATATTGCGACTGGAAGAAGTGGAGGAGGCGGCCGTTGTCATAGAAGGTACAACCGCACTGATAGGATTGCAGCTGAAGGAGGGCATGGAAAAAGATGCCATTCGTTTGAAGGCAGAGGCGGATATACTGGCAAAGGAAGCAGACTCTGCCATTGAAGGCACAGCCATTACAGCAAATGAAAGCATTACAGCAATGATTAAAAGAATGGAGGAAGAAAGAAGAATTTAAAAATATGTAATAATATGTAATAAAATTTTATGATATAAAATGGCGGCAAACAGAAAAAGCTATGAAAAATATTGTAAAAAAAGAAGAAAATGTCAGAAAAGGAAAGAGGAAAGGCATATTATGGCACAATGGCATTGATTTGTAACAAAAGTGAAATATTTTTTTAACAACTTACCAATGACAAAGTATAAAAGGTCTGCTATAATAATAGCAGTATTTGAAAACTTTGTCTATTAGGAGGTTATATCATGAAAAAATATATCAGCTTTTTATTGGCCGGGGCTATGGCATTTGCTGTGCCTGTTACAAGCTTTGGTGCAAATTTTACAGACATAAACGACGTGCCTTGGGAGGGCGCTCAAACATATATTAACCAAGCGGCAGACAGTGGATTGATGGTGGGAGAAAACATGGACGGCAACATGGTTTTTCGGGCAAAGGACCCTGTTACATTGGTAGAAACAGCACAGCTTGTGTATAATTTGCTGAAAACATCAAATCACTTGCAAACGGCCACAGGATTGGAAACAAAATGGAACAGCACATTGACAAGTGCCAACATTCCACAGTGGGCCTATGCCAGCGTGGCATACTGTCTGGAGTATGGCATTGTAACAGAAGCAGAGGCAAAAACATTTGTATCCGGCACCACAAACACACAGGCCACAAGAGAGCAGGTGGCAGGCATGATAGGAAAGGCCATTGCATTGGTGGATGAAACAGCTGTAACAAACAGTACTGTCACCACATTCAAAGACAATGGTACCATTTCGGCGGATAAAGTGCCTTATATTGCAATGCTTTCCTCCAAAAGCATACTTTCTGGTGATGATTTGGGAAATTTTAATCCTAAAAATAACATTAACAGAGCAGAAATGGCTGTCATGATAACAAAAAGCAATGATGTGCTGAAAAATGTGGAGCAAAAGCCAGCAACACCGGAAGAACCAACAACACCGGAGGAACCGGCGGCACCTGCCACAGGTACCTTTACTGCACAAATTGAACAAATGCAGGCAACAGGTGCCAACATTATGCTGGCGTTGTACAATGGCACAAGCGTAATGGGATATATGGGAGATGATACGGTGCCTACCACCTATCAGGATGGTACAGAAGGCAAATTCAGCGATGTGGCAGTAGGCACCAGTGTAACCATTACATATAACGGCTCCAGAATTACAAAAATGGTCATTAATGCAGACCCTCCAAAACAGGAGGAAGTGATATTAAAGGGTAATATTGCTGAAATTGATGGGGAACAAATACGTGTCATAAGGGGAATACCTTATTATTTTGCAAGTGATGTGGATATTACCATTGATGGAAAAACCAAAAAGGTAAAGGACTTGATTGATGCCTATGAGGATAAGGATATTACAGATGTACATGTGGAATTGACATTGGATGCAAGGGAAGACGTATCTAAAGTAGTGGCAACCACATCAAAAAAGAGCTATGAGGATTCCGGTACCATCAAAAAGCTGACAACAAGTAAAATTACATTTGAAGATGGTACAAGCTATCAAATTGATGAGGACGATATTACTGTAAAATACAATGGTTCTACAAAAAGCTTGGAAAGTGTCATTGATACCATCAACGATGCAGACAGCGATAAAAAATTTACTGCCAATGTAGAAATCAATGAGGACAATGAGGATTATATTGACAGATTGGAAATCAAATCAGACGGTTCCTCCAATTCCAGCAGCGGCAGCGGCAGTATCAGCAGTGTCAGTGGCAGCAAAATCAAGGTAGGAAGCAAAACATATACCATAGACAGCAGTACAGACATAGACATTGATGATGGAACAGAAAGAATCAGAGATATTGACGATTTGGAAATTGCTGTGGAAGAGGATGACAAAACAGTTGAAGTGGATGTGACTGTAAAAAATGATGAGGTAACAAAAATTACAGGCTACGTTTCCAGTGTAAAAGGAGAATTGTTCTCAGTAGACAACTCCTCTGTCACATTAGATTTAAGCTCTGGAAAGTTTATATATGACTGCGAAAGCGGTGTGTCCATTGATGTGTCCGTAGACTGTGATACATTGGAGGAATTGGACGATTATAGAAAAGAAGAGGGTAATATTACAGTAGAATTGACCATTAGTAAGGATAGTGAGGTAACAAAAATCAGAGAAAGATAATATAAGAGGCTGCGGCAAAATGAAATTGTGACAGCAGCTTGCACAAAAAAATTGGGAATCATAAAAAACCGGCTGTTTTCTGAGTAGAATTTGCTCAAAAAGCAACCGGTTTTTGTGTACTGTTATTTCAAGAGGGCTAGCCTCTTTGCTTCCCAATTTTAGCAGCAAAGACTGTAAAGCAGTCCTTACAACCCCTCCCTTTGGAGGAGAGAGGAAAAGGGAGGGCAGGGGATTTTGATGTAAAATAGGGAGGTGTAAGCCCAAATGGACATAAGAAAGACCATGCTTTATCACAAATGGTTTTTTCCATACAAAATGGGTATACAAGTATCATAGGGTATTTGCGTCCCAATATAAAAGAAATGTAATAGAAAAGAAATGTAATAGAAAAGATATTACAAGAAGAAAGGCTTTAAGACATAGACTGCCGAATGCTGTTTGAGATATTCCCTAAAGGAAGTGTATCACCATTTATGGGGCGTTTGAAAGAAAATGCAATGATGATAGCTTATCAGTATGCAAATTTGAAAGCAGCAATGTTTAGGGCAGCAGTATATTATGTCAGTACAGCCATGTGGAATACAACAATAATAGAAAAATAGCAAAAGCAATATAAAATAGAATATAAGCTGGCTGCAAAAGCACAGCACCTTTAATGTCGCTGGGACTTGTATGAAATGAAAGCCAGTGTCCGTCGACTTATGGACATACTCATGCAGGAGCTGCTGCAAAATGAAATTGCAGTAGCAGCTTATACAAAGCATTTTTAAAAATAATAGAAAACCGGCTGTTTTCTAAGTGGAATTCCCTCAAAAAGCAACCGGTTTTTGTGTACTGTTATTTTAAAAGGGCTGTTTTATAACAGCCCCATGATTTTATTATTTTAGATTTTCAGGATTTAAAACATCTAATTGGGGCAGTACAAATCTGCCGTCTTTTCGGATAAGCACATCATCAAAATAAATTTCCCCTCCGCCATATTCCGGTGTCATAATCAGCACCAAATCCCAGTGAATGGCTGATTTATTGCCGTTTGGGGCATCTTCATAGCAGTTGCCGGGGGTAAAATGAATACTGCCCATGATTTTTTCATCAAAAAGAATGTTGGTCATAGGCTTTGTGATATAAGGGTTGACGCCAATGGCAAACTCTCCCACATATCTGGCTCCCTCGTCTGTATGGAATATTTTTTCAAGACGCTGTTTGTCATTTCCGTCCCAGTCTATGATTTTACCATCTTGAAATGTTAATTTTACATTTTGAAATATAAAGCTATTGTAGGAAGAAGGTGTGTTATAGGTGATGACGCCGTTGACGGAATTTTTTACGGGTGCTGTATACACCTCTCCGTCAGGGATATTGCAGTGGCCGGCACATTTTACAGCAGGAATGTCCTTGATAGAAAATGTCAAATCTGTACCCTTTGCTACAATGCGCACTTTATCTGTTTGATTCATCAATGCCACAAGGGCATCCATGGCCTTTGACATTTTGCTGTAATCCAGATTACATACATCAAAATAAAAATCTTCAAATGCCTCTAGGCTGGTATGGGCAGACTGCGCCATGGAATTGGTGGGATAGCGAAGCACCACCCATTTTGTATGAGGCACACGGATATCATGGTGTACAGGGCTGGTATAAAGCCTTGTGTGCAAAGAAAGCTTTTCTTCCGGCACATCAGATTGCTCTGAAAGATTATCCTCTCCCCGAACGCCTATAAATGCATCCATTTGCTTCATCAAAGCAGAATCAATTTCTGCCATTATTTTTTGCTGCTGTGCTGTGGCACCAAAAAGCAGTTCTCTTTCCAGGCTGTTTGTTTGAAGCTGCACAAAAGGCACTGCCTCTATGGCATAAACCTCTTTTATGATTGCTTTTACAAGAGGGATGGGATGTATGCCGTTGCAGCTGATAAGCACCTTTTCCCCCTTTTGCAAACGGCAGGAATGGTGTACCAGCTGTTTTGCCAATGTTTTGATTCTTTCGTCCATATCATATTAACTCCTTTGTTTTTGATGGAATACTATTTTAGTATTTTACAATTATATCAAAAAATACAGAAAAATGCATTTTTTGTTTTGCAAAAAGTATAAATACCATTAGGAGGGAAAAAAATAGATGATATCACAAATGTTTCTTTTTGATTTGACAAGAAATGTCCTTTGTTTTAAAATAACAATCGTCTAACATATGGTTTAAAAATGATTTAGGAGGAAAGTTTTTATGAAAATTGCAATGCCAACAGAAAATGGAATGATTTATCAGCATTTTGGTCATACACAGCAATTTACAATATATGAAGTGGAGGCAGAGCTGATAAAGGGAAAAGAAGTGATTGCTACGGAAGGGCCGGGCCATGCAGCATTGGCAGATTTTTTGGCAATGCATTCTGTCAACGTGGTGATATGCGGCAATATTGGCAGCGGTGCCAAAAATGCACTGCGTGAAAAAAGAATAGAGCTGATTCCCGGTGTGACAGGAAGTACAGATGATATGGTAGTAAAATATTTAAGCGGAGAAAAAATGGGCAATCCGGACATAGAATGCACACATCACAGCCATGAACAATGAAAATGCAAAAAATGAAGCACAAACAGAATAGGGGGCAATGGTATGGGGCATATTTTAGATTGTATTTTCCCTGATATATACATCCAATCCGTATATGAATTGCCTTTGGAAGCATTGAAAAAAAGGGGCATTCGAGGGTTAATATTTGATATTGACAATACGATTGCACCTTATGATGTGCCGGAGCCGGACCAAAAACTGATAGAATGGTTTGATATGTTGAAAAAACAAGGCTTTCGCATTTGTATTTTATCCAACAACCATAAAAAGCGAGTCAAAAAATTCAATGAAAAATTAAGGGTTTTGGCAATTCATAAAGCAGGCAAGCCGGGCATCAAAAAGCTGAGAAGGGCTATTTCTGTGATGAAGCTGACAGAATTAGAAACGGCCATGATAGGCGACCAAGTGTTTACGGATATGTGGTGCGGGCATATGGCAGGACTATACTGTATTATGACAGCACCCATTTGCAATCGTGACCAATTTGTAACAAAAATAAAAAGAGGATTGGAACGGCAGGTTATGAAGCAATATTTTAAAAAACAAAAAAAGCAAATGATATGAAATAACAGAAAAAATATGGTTGAAAAAGTAACCATTTTCCATTAAAATGAAAAGAGATTTGTAAACTTACAAGGAGGAAAATAAATGATTTCTGCAGGTGAATTTAGAAATGGTGTAACAATTGAGTATGAAGGCGATATTTTTGTCATACTGGAATTTCAGCACGTAAAACCAGGTAAGGGTGCTGCTTTTGTTCGTACAAAAATCAAAAATTTGAAAACAGGCAGTGTGGTGGAAAAAACATTCCGTCCAACAGAAAAAATGCCAAGGGCCCATATTGACAGACAGGATATGCAATATTTGTATACAGACGGTGATTTGTACCACTTTATGAATGTAGAGACATTTGACCAGATTGCAATCAATGCACAGGATGTGGGCGATACACTGAAATTTGTAAAAGAAAATGAAATGGTGAAAATACTTTCTTATGAAGGACAAGTATTTGGCATTGAACCACCTTTGTTTGTAGAGCTGGAAATTACACAAACAGAGCCGGGCTTTGCAGGCAACACAGCCCAGGGAGCCACAAAGCCTGCTGTGGTAGAAACAGGTGCAACAGTGCAGGTGCCTTTATTTATCAATCAAAATGAAGTGATTAAAATTGATACTCGTACAGGAGAATATTTAGGCAGAGCAAAGGAATAATGTGATGTGAAAAAAGGGAGGCTGTAAAAATGGAATATTTTGAAAAGAAAATTACCTATTTGCGAGGACTCTGTGACGGCAGCGGCTATCCCGAAGACAGCAAGGAAGGCAAGATTTTTCATGGCATATTGGATGTGCTGGATGACCTTGCTTTTATGCTGGAAAGCTACATGGAAGAAGACGAGGACTTTGATGATATGCTGGAGGATGACAGCCAGGAGCCAAGCTATCTCTATTCTTTTATTTGTCCCAAATGCGGTGATGAAATTGAAGTGGATGAAGAAACAATGGAAAACGAAGAGGAAATTGTTTGCCCAGACTGTGGAAATATCATACCTGTGGGAACGGCTGATGTAGATGAATTGAAATTTTAAATAAAAAAGAAAAGAAACCCTTTGTGGTTTCTTTTCTTTTTTTAAAAAGCCGGAGATGCTTGAATGGTAAAAAACCATATAATAGGAATGCTTGCTGCAAAAACGGTGCCATAAAGCAAAAAGGCTGTTTTCAAACTATGCCAAGCAAATAATAGTCAATATTTTCAACAGAAAGCCTTTATAAAATTGCTATTTTTTGTAATTTTCAGTATAATATGTGTGCAGCTGCAAACATAGCCTGGCTGCTGTAAAATAAATATAAAAAATTTGTCAGTATACGGCTTTAGAATATAAAACTATTTTTATGGTTACTTTTTTAAAAGGAACAGTTAAATGGGAAATTGGACATATCGTACCATGAGGGTTCTATTGATATGGTATGAAAGGTGTATTTTTAGGAAACGGGTGCTGCTTTATTTGAAAAAAAGCAACCAAGGAAATGGGCAGGCGTTGCCAATGCCCCAATTTTCCAACAGAAAAATTGCAGAAGCTTCTCTTTGTATGGGCCATGGAAAAGAAAAAATGCAGAGAAAGGTTTTATCCGGCTGCAAAATCAATGTTTACTAGCTTTTTGGTAGGGCAATGCAATATGAAAAGGCCATTTTATGGCATATCAAATTTATAAAAGCAATATGGCATCACTTTTTGCTTTATAAAAAAGCCACAGTGCCATAGCTTTGAATATATGAAACCAATATAAAAAATGATATGGTGCTGTAACTATGAAATATAAATTGATTACAGATATGGTGTAAATAACTTAACGTGTTTTCCATACCCTCTTTTTTGCATTTTATGAAAGGGGAGAAATGCAAAGAACAGATTTTGATTGTAAAATCAATGCTTTGCAGCCTGCTGTTTTCTATAAAAGCAACAGAACCATTACATTTTGAGGGAAAAGCAAAAATTTTGTACTCCCTTAAAAAGCCCGCTATGCAGGCTTTTGCAGCAAGAGCAGAGGAAGCAATATTTTTTTGCGTTTACAGTTATTTAAAGCAGCAAAACGATGGTTTGAAAAAGGAGATGATAAACATGAAGGCATTGATTACAGGAGCCACATCAGGCATTGGAAGAGATATGGCGGCATTACTCAGTCATATGGGCTATGATTTAATCATTGCTTCAAGAAATACCCATAAAATGAAACAGGTGCAAAAAAAACTGCCCACTGCTGTGGAAATCATAACAGTGGATTTATGTTGTGCAGAGGACTGTTATCAATTATATGAAGCCGTAAAGGAGCAGGAAATTGATATTGTCATCAACAATGCAGGCTTTGGCGCATTTGGCCCATTTTCTGATATTGCTTTGGAAAAGGAATTGGACATGATTGATTTAAACATCAAAGCAGTGCATATATTGACAAAGCTGTTTATAAAATATTTTAAAGAAAGAAACAAAGGCTATTTGTTGAATGTAGCATCCTCTGCGGCATTTTTGCCGGGTCCGTTGATGGCCACATATTATGCTACAAAAGCATATGTACTGCGTTTGACAGAGGCCGTAAGAAAGGAATTGGAAAAAGAGGGCAGTGCTGTGAAAATATCTGTACTTTGCCCCGGGCCGGTGGATACGGCATTTTGTGAAAGGGCAAATGTATCATTTCAATTAAAGGGTATGAAAAGCAAAAGGGTGGCAAAATATGCCATTGAAAAAATGCTGAAGGGACAAATGATTATCATACCCGGAAAGGCAATGCAGCTGGCCCGCATAGGAGAGCGGTTTTTGCCGGAGAGGGCATTACTTTGCATTGCTTATCATATTCAACACAAGAAAGGATAATATCAATATGTCTAAAATATTAGTACTAGCAGAGAAGCCCTCAGTGGGAAAGGAACTGGCAAGGGTGCTGGGCTGCAAAAAAAGCGGCGGCGGCTATATAGAGGGAGAAAAATATATTGTCACATGGGCATTGGGGCATTTGGTCACATTGGCAGAGCCGGAAAGCTATGGAGAAAAATATAAACAATGGTCTATGGAAACGCTGCCCATGCTGCCCAATAAAATGCTGCTGAAGGTGATACCGGAAACAGCAAAGCAGTTTGGCATTGTAAAAAAACTTTTGCAAAGCAAAGAAATTGCTTCTCTTATCATTGCCACAGATGCAGGAAGAGAGGGGGAGCTGGTGGCAAGGTGGATTATGGAAAAGGCAGGCTTTCATAAGCCTGTAAAACGGCTTTGGATTTCTTCCCAAACAGATAAAGCCATAAAAGAAGGCTTTACAAAATTGCAGGACGGCAAACAATATTTGCCATTATACCGCTCTGCTCAGGCAAGAGCAGAAGCAGATTGGATTGTGGGGCTGAATGTGACAAGGGCATTGACCTGCAAATACAATGCACAGCTTTCGGCAGGCCGTGTGCAGACACCTACATTGGCGATGATTGTGGCCAGAGAAGAAGAAATCAAAAGGTTTGTTCCCCAAAATTATTATGTGATAAAAGCAAATTTGGGAAAATTTGTTGTCACATACCAAAACCATAAAAATCAGACAAACATTTTTGACAAAGAAAAGGCAGTTCATATTGCTGAAAAAATAAAAAATCAGCAATTTGTGGTAAAAGAAATTGTCACATCAAAAGCAAGCACACCTCCTCCCATGCTGTATGATTTGACACAGCTGCAAAGAGATGCCAATCAATACTATGATATGTCCCCAAAGGAAACCCTCAATGTTATGCAAAGCTTATATGAAAAGCACAAGGCACTGACATACCCCAGAACAGATTCCCGCTATTTGACAGAGGATATTGTGGATACACTGAGGGACAGACTGAAGGCTGTGGCAAAGGGAGAGTTTGCTCCCTTTGTGGCAGAAATCATAAGAGAAAAAAGAAGCATTGCAAAAAGCTGTATCAACAACAGCAAGGTATCTGACCACCATGCCATTATTCCCACAGAACAAAGCGTTTCTATGACAGCTATGACAACTGGGGAAAAAAGAATTTATATGCTGGTGGTAAAAAGATTTTTGACTTGTTTTTATGAAAATTTTGTATTTGAAAAGAAAAAAGTTGTGTTGGAATGTAAACAGGAGCGTTTTACTGCCCTTGGCAAAACAGTGCTGCAAAAGGGCTGGAGGGCGGTGACACAGCTGCAGCAGGAGGGGGAGGAGGAAGAACAATCCTTGCCTGTTTTTCAAAAGGGAGATACGCTGCTGTGTCATAGTGTGGAAATAAAACAGCTGCAAACAACGCCTCCTGCCAGATATACAGAGGCCACATTGCTTTCTGCCATGGAAAACCCTGCTAAATTTTTGCAGGATAAAAATATGAAGGGATATATAGAAGGCGGTTTGGGAACGCCTGCCACCAGAGCGGACATCATTGAAAAGCTGTTTTCTGCATTTTATGTGGAAAAAAGAGGGGCCTTTCTTTACCCCACCTCAAAGGGGATACAGCTGATACAGCTGGCACCTGCTGATTTGAGGGAGCCTCTTTTGACAGCAAAATGGGAAAAGGAGCTGGAAAGCATCAGCAAAGCAAAGGCAGAAAAATCAAAATTTATAGCAGAAATCAAACAGTATACGCTTTCTTTGGTGGAAAATGTAAAACAAAACCAACAGGAGTATAGACATGACAATTTGACCAAAACAAAATGCCCTGTTTGCGGAAAGCCTATGCTGGCAGTTAATGGTAAAAAAGGAAAAATGCTTGTTTGCCAGGACAGAAGCTGCAATGAAAGAATCAACATCAGCAGACACACAAATGTGAGATGCCCTGTTTGTCACAAGCATATGGAGCTGTTTGGAGATGCAGAAAAAAAATTATATGTGTGCAGCTGCGGCTTTAAAGAAAAGGCTGATATTTTTCATAAAAAAATGGCTGAACAAAGGGGAGCCTCCAAAAATACAGTACAAAATTATATGAAAAAGCAAAAACAAGCAGAGCGTGAAGAAAAAAATCAGCTGAGTGCTTTTGGAAAGGCATTGCTGGAAGCTTTGAAGGAGGAATGAGCAGGGAGCAAAAAAGGCAATGGTGCTGCAAAAAATGCTTTACAATACAGCAGCTTGGCTGTGTGGATGTGAGGCAAATGTTTTGTATGGTTTTATATAAAAATGTGTGATAAAATCAAAAAAAGGATTGAAAAATATTGGCCAAGAGGAGGGAGGCAATGCATTTTAGAAAGTGGTATAAAGGAGATAAAAAATGGATTTGGTTTTTGACAGAGCTGATAGACAGATACAGCAAAGACAACATTGGAAAATCGGCGGCGGCATTGACCTATTATTTGATATTTACTGTATTTCCCTTTTTGATTTTTATTAGTACATTATTGGGCTTTTTAAATATTCCTCTGGTTTCTCTGACAGGAGAGGTTTCTCAGTTTTTGCCGGAAGATATGATTATGCTTTTAAATGTGTGCATTGCCCAAATTACAGAATACAGAAGCAGTACAGTGCTGGCGTTTTCATTGATATTTTCATTATGGTTTCCATTAAGAACAGTAAAAGCACTGATGGATGCAATCAATATCGCATATCGGGGCAGCCCAAGAAAATCTCCTTTGCGATACAGCATATTTACAGTCATTTATATGATTTTTGTCACATTGTTTACAATGGCTGCACTTTTTATTGTTGTAGTGGGAGAAAATATGCTGCAATGGGTGGCAAAATATATCCCTTTGCCATTAGAATCCATTGCCATTTGGGGAAAGCTGCGGTTTTTGCCATTGGCAGTGATATTGTTTTGTGTGCTGTCTTCTTTGTATTATGCCTCTCCCAGTGAAAGACCAAAGGGAAAGTACGTCTATCCGGGGGCATTGGCTGCGCTGCTGTCTTGGATGATTTTTTCTGTGGGATTTGCCTATTATGTGGATAATATGGCAAATTACTCTTTGATTTATGGTTCCATTGGTGCCATTATTGTATTTTTAATGTGGCTGTATTTCAGTGCCATTACAATATTGATGGGAGCAGAGTGCAATCATGTGCTGTTATCCATCAAAAATGAAACAAAAGAATAGGAGGATTATTTTGGAAGTCAAAAACCAAAAAACGTCATATTTGATAAAACGGTTTGCACCTTATTTTAAAAAATATAAGGGAGTATTATTATTGGATTTGTTTTGTGCCACACTGACCTGCATTTGCGAAATGGTACTGCCTTTGATTGTACGATATATTACAAATGCAGGCATGGCAGGCAAAACAGCATTGACAATGGAGATTGTGCTGCGTTTGGGTGTATTTTATATGATACTGAGAATCATTGATATGGCAGCCAATTATTTTATGCAGTATACAGGACATATTATGGGTGCCAGAATTGAAACGGATATGAGAAGGGATTTGTTTGACCATTTGCAGAAATTATCCTTTTCTTATTATGATGAAACAAAAATTGGGCAGATTATGGCAAGGATTACAAGCGATTTGTTTGATGTGACAGAATTTGCCCACCATTGTCCGGAGGAGTATTATATTGCAGTGGTAAAAATTGCAGTTTCTTTTGTAATACTTTGCGGCATCAATGTGCCTTTGACAGTGATTGTATTTGCCATTATACCTGTCATGCTGTTTTTTTCCATGAAATTTAATCAAAAAATGAAAAAAGCATTTAAAAAATCCAGATTTCAGATTGGTGAAATCAATGCAAGAACGGAAGACAGTCTGCTGGGGATTCGTGTTGTAAAATCCTTTGCCAATGAAGAAATAGAAAAACAAAAATTTGGACAGGGAAACAAACACTTTTTGGATATTAAAAAAGAAATGTACCGTGCCATGGCAGGCTTTCAAAGCACCACCAGAATGTTTGACGGCATTATGTATGTTACGGTAGTGGTAGCAGGGTCTTGGTTTTTGCTTCAGGGAAAAATATTATCCGGGGATTTGGTAGCCTATTTGTTATACATTACAACACTTTTGACAACGGTCAGAAGAATTGTAGAATTTACAGAGCAGTTTCAAAGAGGTATGACAGGTATTGACAGATTTTTGGAGGTCATTGATGTAAATGTGGAAATAAAGGACAGTGAAAATGCAAAGGATTTGTCTGCTGTCAAAGGACATATTACATTTTCTGATGTGACATTTTGTTATGAAGGAGAAGAAAACACAGTGCTTTCTCATGTAAATTTAGATATCCGGCCGGGAGAAACAGTGGCATTGGTAGGCCCCTCAGGAAGCGGAAAAAGTACATTGTGCAGCTTAATTCCCCGTTTTTATGATGTGACAAAGGGCAGCATTAAAATTGACGGAATGGATATCAAAAATGTGACGCTTTCTTCACTGCGTTCTCAAATCGGGGTAGTACAGCAGGATGTGTATTTATTTTCCGGCACAGTAAAAGAAAATATTGCCTATGGAAAACCAAATGCTACGGATAAAGAAATTGAAGAGGCGGCAAAAAAAGCAGGTGCCCATGACTTTATTCTTTCACTGGCACAAGGATATGATACCTATGTGGGAGAAAGAGGCGTAAAGCTTTCGGGAGGACAAAAACAAAGAATTAGTATTGCAAGGGTATTTTTGAAAAATCCGCCTATACTGATATTGGATGAGGCCACATCTGCCCTGGATAATGAAAGCGAGCAGATTGTACAGCAGTCATTGGAGGAATTGGCAAAGGGCAGAACCACTGTGACCATTGCCCACAGACTGACCACCATAAAGGATGCCAAAAAAATACTTGTGCTGACAGAAAATGGCATTGAAGAGGAAGGAAGCCATGAAAAGCTGATGAAAAAGGGCGGTATTTATGCAAAATATTATGAAATGTATCAAAGTTGATAAAATATTTTTGATTGTTAGAGAAAAGGAAAAGAATGGATTTCTTTTGTCAGAAAAATTGTAACATATGGTGTTTTATTTTTAATGCAATAAAAAATGAAGAAATCAGGACCACCGGCTTAGCCGGTGGTTTGCTCTGCCCCTAGAAGGGGCTATTACCAACTGCGCTTGTAAGCGCATTGAAAGTCCGCCAAGCGCTCTACTTCCTCAACTGCGGCCCTTGGCGGCTATTTTTATTTACTTTTTCACCCGTAAACCGGTCAATGTACTCACTTAAACTAATTTGATCTGCCATCCAGTCTTCTTTTAACTGATTATTGATATATTCTTGTATCTTTTTTGTGTTTTTTCCTACTGTATCTACATAATATCCTCTACACCAAAATGTTCTATTCCCATACTTATATTTTAAGTTTGCATGCCTATCAAATATAATCAGAGAACTTTTTCCCTTCAAATATCCAACAATTTCTGAAACACTGTATTTGGGTGGTATACGAATCAGCATATGTATATGATCTGGGCAACATTCTGCTGCTATCATTTCTATTCCTTTTCTATCACATAATTCTCGAAGGATTTTTCCTATCTCGGCTTTCATTTTTCCATATATTACCTGTCTTCTGTACTTTGGTGCGAATACAATATGATATTTACATTCCCAACTTGTATGTGATAAACGATTCATATAAAAAACCTCCTATGCTTTCTTGTGTCTTGGCGGACTCAAGATTATGATAGCATAGGAGGTTTTTTGCCTGAAGCGAAAGCTCCCTGATTCCCCCGGCATAGCCGGGGGTTTTTATTGGATTCACCAAAAAGAAACAACAACCACATGAAGTGGTTGTTGTTATGGTAATGTAATCTAAAATTTTATGATTTTCTTGTAAAAAACAAACAAAATTCTCTTTAAGATTTATCAAAATCATCATTTTGATTCTGGTTTTGATGGTTTTTGATAAAAAACTTTCCATCTTTTGCTAGAGAAAGCAATCGAAGCAATAAAATGATTAATAGTACTTTTACGATAAAATCCAATATAGCACTGATTACAGGAATGATGACAGCGATCCATGACATAAAATTTCCTCCAAGTGAGTGAGTTCATTTATTAATATGAATATATGTTTGAGAGGAATTAATAGGGTCTAACCACATTTCAAAATCAAATGAAGTGTAATATTCTACGCCTGTAATTGGTTCTATTGTAGTACAAGTACCTCTTGTTCTCGCTTCTGCATACCCACTATTAGTAGCACTTCTTTTTACTACCCATGTATCATCTTCTTCAACAGAGGTACTCAGACCCCAATAGTCTAAATATACATCATCATCAAATGATACAGTTCTACCTTCCCAAGTAGCATATCCCCACAATTCTAATGAAGCTGACATGATACCTCTTTCAACAGATGCTCTTTTTGTTACACCACTTGCTTTTGTAACATTGGCATTAGATGTATCTTCTACTCGATAAGTGAATGTTTCTATGTGACCATCTGGATATTCTACTTGAAGTGGTTCGTTTTGTTGTAATAAAATTGTGACACCAGTTTCACTGAGAAGTTGTTTGTCTGATAATTTTACATAATTACTGTTGCTATTTACTGTTGTAGGTGTTGTGATGTTAGCAGCACTAGCAGAAACAGGAAAAGCCAATGCTAAAGTGCATACTAAAAAAGATAATTTTTTTGCAAAACTTTTCATAAAAATCCCCCTTTTGTTTTATAGAATAGCTTAATTAATGTCACATATTAAGTATATCATGAAATGAAAAAATATCAACATTAATCTTGAAATATTTTTAATTATTTCGGCAGATTTTTATAAAAAATGTTGTATACTAAACTAAAATATTGAAAAAAGACCAATTTATGAAAGGATTGGTCTTTTTTGTTTGTCAATATTTTTGATGTGTTATTTTAAAAAGCCATTGATGATTTGCTGTTCGGCTTCCTTTTCTGTCAGGCCCAATGTCATAAGCTTTGTAAGCTGGTCGCCTGCAATTTTTCCTATGGCTGCTTCATGGATTAAAGTGGCGTCTAAATGATTGGCAGTGATTTCCGGAATGGCCGCTACCACACCGGAGTCCATTATAATGGCGTCACATTCGGAATGTCCGTAGCAGTCTGCATTTCCGTTGATGATGGAACGAAATATCTGCTTGGAGGATTCCTTTGCCACAGAACGGGAAATCAAATTAGCACTGGAGCCTTTTCCGTCCAGTTCTACTTCAAAAGAAGTTTCCGCAGTTTGATTGCCGTGGGTCATAATTTTTTCTTTGATAACCAATGTAGCACCTTCTGCCAATTTTGCAGTAGAAACTCGATTGGTGGAATCCACACCCTTTAGCTGTACTGTATCCATTTCCATATAGCTGTTTTCCTCTGCAAAAATATGGGTTTGAGGATTGATGATGCGTTCTCCCTTTCCGTCTCCTTCTCCAATATGCTTTTCCAAATATTTGACTTTAGCATTTTTTGCTAAAAAGAAGCGATGTATCCCCTCATGCATAGAGGCTTCGTCACTGCAATTATGGACACCGCAGCCTGCTACGATGGTCACATCTGCATTTTCTCCAATATAAAAGTCATTGTATACCAAATCGTTTATACCCCCTTCTGTAATCAAAGCGGGGATATGAACAAATTCATTTTTGGTATTGGCCTTTACAATGATGTCAATACCGGATTTTCCGTCTGTTTTTCCCTTGATTTGTATATTTTCAGTAGAATTTCTGCCCTCGCTGTGTCCGTTATTACGAATATTATAAGCACCGGCAGGTATATCATGCAAATCAGAAACCTGCTCTAACAATGATTTTAATACTGCATTCATCTGTTTTCCTCCTTCATAAAGCGGCAGCCCTCAGATACATTGAGAAGGCTTGGCAATACAGCTTGTTTTGTACCTTCTTTTAAAATTTCACCATTGGATAGGACAATGATTTTGTCTGCAATGTTTAATATTCTTTCCTGATGAGAAATGATGACAATGGAGCCTTGTATTTCCTCATGCATTTTTTCAAATACATCAATCAGATTTTTGAAGCTCCAAAGGTCAATGCCCGCCTCCGGCTCATCAAAAAGAGAAACCTTTGTTTTTCGAGCCAGCACAGTGGCAATTTCAATTCTTTTTAGCTCACCGCCGGAAAGACTTGCATTGACCTCTCTGTCAATATAATCTCTGGCACAAAGACCAACCTCGGAAAGATACTGGCAGGCTGTTTCTGTACTTAACTGCTGACCGGAGGCCAATGTAATCAAATCCTTTACTGTGACCCCTTTGAAACGAACAGGCTGCTGAAAAGCAAAGCTGATGCCTGCTTTTGCCCTTTCTGTAATGGAAAGGCTTGTAATATCCTCCCCGTCCAGCAAAATTTGACCGCTTTGAGGTTTTTCAATGCCGGCAATGATTTTTGCCAATGTGGATTTTCCACCTCCATTTGGCCCTGTAATGACAACAAATTTTTTATCTTCAATGGTTAAAGTGATATTTTTTAAAATACCCTGCTTTCCCTCCGCCGAATAGGATATATTTTTTAATTCTAACATATTTTTTTCCTCCTAAAAGGTGTTTTTAACAAATAAAGTATGTTTTATAGCTTCTAAAATTATAACAATTTCCATTTTGAAATGCAATGCTTTTTCATGTACTGCAAAAAAGGGGAAACTTTACAGGATATTAACAATGTGTACAAATATTATTTACAATTATTTGGTATACTATATTCATATCAATGAAGCAACTAATATACCTCCCTAATATTAGTGATGTCATTACCCTCCCTGAAAGGACAAAAGCAGATTTGGCTTTTGTCCTTTTTCTATTTTGGACAGATTGAGATGTTTTGATACTTTTTGTTTTTTATGATAAATCTAATCTTAGCTGAGAGAATACAAAAATAATAAGGAGGAAAAGGAATATGGCACAGCAACCGGAATATGCAGCTTATACAGAAAAATATCATTTGGTAAAGCCGGATGACAAAGACTTTTATGATGTGGGGCATATCAATGGCAACATGGATATTATAGACGATGAATTGGCAAAGCTGGAGGGCAGGGTGAGTACAGTAAATAATACAGTAGTGGATATCAGTGGTTTAATTGGCAAAACAACAGACACAGGGGGTACTCAGACAACAGGTACTGCCATGGCAAAATTAAATGCTTTGCTGGAAAAGTTTGTTTCTGGAGGAGTGGGCATAAAAAGTGTTCAAAAAGGTACTTTTATAGAACAGCCCATAGACCAAAAGACATCCACTGCCATTAACATCAGCATTGCCACAGTGGTGCCGGGAAAAACATTTGTAATCATAAACGGCGGCTCCAGTGCAGGTTATACAGGCAGTTCTTCTGCCTCCATGGGATATATTTCCGCTGTAAGAGCCACAAGCTTTACCTATCAAACAGGACGGGCCACTACAATATTGGAGGATATCAAAGTCAGCTATCAGGTGATAGAATTTTATTAAAAAGGGGGAAAAGTATGTATTATGCACAATTAGATGAAAAGGGATATTGTATTGCAATATCTGATTTGGGGGAAAATGTGACAGACCAATCCTTGATTGAAATTTCGGAAATGGATGAAAATTATTTGAAAAGAAAATATGATACAGAAAACAAATGCTGGACACAGCAATGGAAAAAAAGCAATGCTGGGACACAGCAAACAGATATGCAAATAATGATGCAGACAATGACAGAGCTGGAGCTGCTGGCCTATGAGGAGCAGGCGCAAAGACAAGCATTGCTGCAAAAAACAGAGGCATTGGAAAAGACCATAGAGGAGATGAAAAGCAATTATGTATGAAGCACTAAAACAAAAATATCAAAAAAATTTTGTAACAAAAGAACAGCTCATCAGATATGTATCTCTTGGAAAAATTACAAAGGAACAATATGAAAGGATTGTAGAAGAACATAAAATGTCATGATAAAAAGACGGCTTTTTATGGACCGGTTTTCCTATGAGTACTGAATAAAAAGCAGAAAGAGGGAGCTTCAAAGCTATAAATGCTTTGAAATTCCCTCTTTTTCATTGTGAAAAATAAATTGTACTGTAAAAATATTTTATTTTACAATTTTTTAGATTTGACAGCTGTTTTATTGTATCAATAAAACCATCTATTAGAAGTAAAAATACATTTTTACTATAATAAAATGATGGTCTGGCAACTGCAAATGTGCAGTAAAAAAAGGCTTGTATATAAGCATACATCGTTTATGGCATACAAAGTGAGGCTGCTAAAAGTGCATTATAATGAAAAGAAGGGCCTCATCACAAGAAGCTGTGAAAAAAATTGTGTAAATGAAAAGGAGCTTATGATATAAGTATGAAAGCATATTCCAATTACATATATATTGATGGAAATATCTCCTAAAATAGGTAATGGAGGTACTGTATATTAAGATTTCGAGAGGATTCTGATGCAAAGGTGATGATGTGTATAGAGCAGATAAAAGGGGAGAAAGAATAGGAGGGTATATGATAAAGCGGTGAAAAGAATGCTAATTGGGAAAATAACTAAAATAGTATAGAGGCAGCAGAAATACAGTCATAGCTATGATTGTATATGGAAAACCATCGGCTAAGTAAATGAATATAGCACCATTTGCTATGCTTTTGTTTGAAAGAGAGGATTTAGTAAAAAAATAGAAATGGGACATATTGTATTTGGGTATTGTAAATATGAAAAACGGCCGGATGTTACTTTATTTAAAAAAAGCAGATAAAGAAATTGGAATATGCCAAGGGCCTCTGCCATTGAAGAGAGGAGACATTTGCTCATTCAAAAGCACCAGGCTATGATAGATGAAAAATGCAGAAAAACTGGTTTTGGCTGTAAAATGAATTTTTTACAGCTTTTTGTTTTATATCAGAAGCAGCAGAGAAATGGAAAAGGCCTATCATACAAATACTGCCCTTTTGAAAAAAATGAACAGGAGCTGAGAAAGCTTCAAAGAAATCCAATTATTTTTATGTATGGCAGTAATAAAA
>CALWSR010000020.1 GCA_944384265.1 uncultured Clostridia bacterium | reverse complement strand
GGAATTACATTGCCGTTTAGAAACCAATTGACATAGCAGTTTGCAAAGCAAATGCAGGAAAATGGTTTCTGGCAATGTAATGAGTGGTTTTCATACACAGTATGAAAAAATATCCTATTAAGGAATTACATTGCCGTTTAGAAACCATTTGACATAGCAGTTTGCAAAGCAAATGCAGGAAAATGGTTTCTGGCAATGTAATGAGTGGTTTTCATAGGCAGTATGAAAAAATATCCTTATCTACAACAATCCTTTTGATGTGGCAGTGTAGCTGTATGACATTGCTGCATAAAACAATGGTATCAGCAAGCCAAGGAGCAGAAAAAGTGTTACATACGGCTGTCAATCAAAAAATATTTTATCACAGAAAAGTATTCTCTGATATAATAATTGGGAAGCATATAAAATGTGACCGGTGCGCCCAAGCCTTCGGCGGAAAATCCCAGCTGCTTTGCCAAAAGTCCTGCACGAAAGGTATGAAAATAGTTTGTAACATATACAATGGTATAGCTTTGGTTTTGATAAATATCATCCAATATTTTTTTGGAAAATGTAAAATTTTCTCTTGTGTTGTGCGCTTCATCCTCCATGAGTATCACATTGGCGGGAACGCCCTTTTTTACAAGATACTCCTTCATGGCCTCTGCTTCTGTTCTGTCCTCCTGCGGTCCCTGAGAGCCTGTCACCACAATGTAGGAAACCTGGTTGTTATCCCAATACTGTTTTGCCGTGTCCAAACGCTGTGCCAGTGCAGGGCTGACATCCCAGCCGTGCAGTGCCGCTCCCAGCACCACAATGGCATCAGCATCCTTCCAAGGCGTTTTTGCGCCGTTTGCAATGATGATTGCTGTGATGATAAAAAATGTGATAAAAAAAAGAGAAATGCCTATTTTGGCTGTTTTCATAAAAATTTTGCCAAAGCCCTTTTTTCCCCATTCATTCAGCTTTTGATAGTAACAGCCATATATCAAAAAAATACAGCCAAGCCCTCCGGGAAAAAGCGTGCCAAAATTGAAATTGGAAACAAGGGATATGCTCAAACAGTCCAATATACCTGCAATGCCCAGTATTTTAAAAAACAGAGGGAGCTTTTTTTTTATATTTTTTTTCATATAGCGTTATTCCTTTCGTTGATTCAATTTTTGTGTTATTCTTTATTATAGCGGAAAATTGATTTTTCGTCATGTCATTTTTAAAATATTTCATAAAATTTTAAGGAGCGTACAAATATGTTTGATATAGAAGAAGAATTGAAAAAAATACCGCAAAAGCCTGGAGTATATTTGATGAAAAATGAAAAAGAGGAAATTATATATGTGGGTAAGGCCATCAATTTAAAAAACCGTGTCAGGCAGTATTTTCAAAGCAGTAAAAATCAACTGCCCAAGGTTCAGGCCATGGTACAGCACATTAAAGAATTTGAATATATTATCACCGATTCGGAGCTGGAGGCATTGCTTTTGGAATGTAATCTGATTAAAAAGCACAGACCTTTTTATAATGTGCTTTTAAAAGATGATAAAGCATATCCTTATATTAAAATAACAAATGAGGCATTTCCCCGCATACTCATCACAAGAAATATGCAAAAGGATAAAGCAAAATATTTCGGCCCTATTACAGACGCCTTTGCGGTCAAAGAAACAGTGGATACCATACACAAATTATGGCCTATTAGAAAATGCAAAAGAAATTTGCCAAAGGATATTGGAAAAGAAAGGCCCTGTCTGCATTATCACATAGGGCAGTGCAGCGCCCCCTGTGATGGAAAAATATCTCAGCAGGAATATCAAAATATGATTGATGAGGCAGAGCAGTTTATACACGGAAAGCATGAGCAGATTATCAAAAAAATGGAGGAGGAAATGCATCAGGCTGCCCAAAACATGGAGTTTGAAAGGGCGGCGGCGTTGCGGGATAAAATTTTGAGTGTCAAAAGCATTGCCCAAAAACAAAAAATGGCAAACACAGGCTTAGGCGACTGCGATGTGGCCGCATTTGTGAGAGCCCATGATGAGGGCTTGGCACAGATGTTTTTTATCAGAGGAGGCAAAATGACAGGCAGAGAGCAGTATGGTCTGCACTCTGTACAAAACCGTACAAGAAGTGAAGTGATGACAGAGTTTATAAAACAGTTTTACAGCGGTACGGCATTTGTACCAAAGGAAATATTGCTTCAGGAGGAAATTGTGCCGGAAGAAAAGGCACTGTTGGAGCAGTTTTTGTCAGAAAAAAGAGGAAGCAAGGTCCTTTTTACAGTACCCAAAAAGGGAGAAAAACAAAAGCTGGTGGATTTGGCATGGAAAAATGCCATGATTTCATTTGAACAGTCGGGAGAAAGGCTTAAAAGAGAGGAGCAAAGGACCATTGGAGCCATGGAGGAAATACAAAATGCTTTGGGATTGCCCCACAAGCTCCAAAGAGTGGAGGCCTATGACATTTCAAACACCCAGGGCTTTGAATCAGTAGGGGCCATGGTGGTGTTTGAAAATGGAAAGGCAAAGCGCAGTGATTATAGAAAATTTAAAATCAAAACAGTGGTGGGACCCAATGATTTTGCCAGTATGCAGGAGGTGATTGCAAGACGCTTTCAGCATGGTGTAAAAGAAAGGGCAGAGGGCAAGGAAGGGAATTTTTCCAGAATGCCGGATTTGATACTTATGGACGGCGGTATCATACAGGTACACGCCGCAGAGGAGGTATTGAGGACAATGGGTATGGATATTGCTGTTTGTGGCATGATAAAAGATGAGAAACACAAAACAAGGGGCATTCTATTTCAGGAAAAAGAAATTTTGCTTCCACTGCATTCGGAGGGCTTTTTGCTTTTGACAAGAATACAGGACGAGGTGCATCGCTTTGCCATAGAATATCACAGAAGACTGAGAGAGCAAAGGGCTTTTCATTCTGTACTGGATGAAATTCCCAATATTGGAAAAGTAAGAAAAAAGGCTCTTTTGCAAAAATTTGGCAGCATAGAGGCCATTTCAAAAGCAGATGTGGAGGAGCTGCTTTGTGTGCCTCAAATGACCATACAGGCGGCAGAAGGGGTGTATCAGTTTTTTAGACAAACACAAAAGCCGTATGAAAACCTATGATTAGGATTGTTTTTTGACTTGCAGTTGCAAAGAAAGCCGCAATAGGGTATGATAAAATAGAAAACCAAAGAATGGAGGGCTGATATGTATTCAGTAAAAATAAAAGATTTGGCAGAGGAATTTCATTTAACCAATTTGGCCCCCTCTGTCAAGCTGGAGGGCAAAATATTAAACAAATGCGAAGTAAATCGCCCTGCATTGCAGCTTACAGGCTTTTATGAACATTTTGACAACGACAGAGTGCAGATATTTGGCATGGTGGAGCATAGCTATTTAAGCCGTTTGGAAACAGAACAAAGAAAGGCGGTGCTGAAAAGACTGTTTTCTTTTCCCATTGCCAGTGCCGTTATATGCAAGGATTTAGATGTTTTTCCGGAAATGCTGGAATATGCCGTGGAGTATGATGTACCTTTGTTTAAAACCACTACTGGCACCAGCACATTTATGGCAGAGTGTATACGATGGCTGACAGAGCAGCTGGCAGAACGCATTACAATGCATGGCGTTTTGGTGGATATTTATGGAGAGGGCATATTGATTATAGGAGAAAGTGGTATAGGAAAAAGCGAAACGGCTTTGGAGCTGATTAAAAGAGGTCATCGCCTTGTGGCAGACGATGCTGTGGAAATCAAAAAAATTTCTCATGATACATTGGTGGGTACAAGTCCGGAGCTGATACGATATTTTATAGAATTAAGAGGCATTGGCATCATTGATGTCAAAGAGCTTTTTGGTGTCAGCTCTGTGAAAATATCCCAAAACATTGATTTGGTCATTCGCCTTGAAATGTGGGACAGTGAAAAGGATTATGACAGATTGGGCCTGGGAGAAGAATATATTGACATATTGGGGAATAAACTAGTATGCAATTCCATTCCTGTACGTCCCGGCAGAAATGTGGCTGTGATATGTGAATCTGCTGCCATCAATCAAAGACAAAAGCGTATGGGATACAATGCGGCAGAGGTGCTGAGCCAAAGAATCAACCAAAGCTTTGGATTGGAAGAGGAATGAAACAAAAATCAAAACAAAGAGAGGGAGAAGTATGCAAACGCTGATAAAGGAATTGAAACAAAAAAATATCATATTACTGGAGCAGGAGCCTATGAAAAAGCATACCTCCTTTCGCATTGGAGGAGCGGCGGATATTTATGTTTCTCCAAAAAATGGCGAGGAAATCAAAACAGTGCTTGCTTTGGCAAAGCAATACAATGTGCCTGTGACAGTGATAGGAAACGGAAGCAATCTGCTTGTGGGGGACAAAGGCATTCGAGGCATTGTGATACAAATAGGAAAGGATATGGCCAAAATCTGGGTAGAAGGAGAAAAAATAACGGCACAGGCAGGAGCCATATTAAAAAGCATTGGAGAAACTGCTTTGCAAAACAGCCTGGAGGGTTTTTCATTTGCAGCAGGCATTCCCGGCTCTTTGGGCGGAGCAGTGTGTATGAATGCAGGAGCATATGGTGGAGAAATGAAGGATATTTTGCTGGAGGTCAATGTTTTGACAAAGGACTTGCAAATTAAAACACTTTCTGCCAAAGAGCTTCAGCTTTCTTACCGCCACAGCATCATACCGGAGAAGGGATATATTGTGCTGGGTGCCTCATTTTTACTTAAAAAAGGAAATCCATGTGAAATTGAAGCGCAAATGACAGAACTGGCACAAAAAAGACGCCAAAAACAGCCATTGGATTTTCCCAGTGCAGGAAGCATATTCAAACGCCCTCAAGGATATTTTACAGGAAAGCTCATTACAGATGCAGGGCTGAAGGGCTGCTGCATAGGCGGAGCAGAGGTTTCTAAAAAGCATGGAGGATTTATCATAAACAAAGGAGATGCCACCTGTGCCGATGTGCTGGCGTTGATAGAGCATTGTCAAAAAACGGTTTTTGAAAAATTTGGCGTGATGCTGGAAACAGAAGTGAAAATGATTGGAGAACAATGAAATGCCGAGGTGAAGTGATATGAGATTTGTAATTGTAACAGGAATGTCAGGAGCAGGAAAGTCCACTGTATTAAAATTTTTGGAGGATATCAACTTTTTTTGTGTAGACAATCTGCCTCCTGCATTGCTGCCGAAATTTGCAGAGCTGTGCTATGAGCAGGGGGGAGAAATTGACAAGGTAGCCATGGGCATTGACATTCGTGGAGGAAGGCTGTTTTCCGATTTATTTTCTGTGCTTTCCTCATTGCAGGAGTTTGGATATGACTATGAGATACTGTTTTTGGAGGCCTCTGAAAAAACACTCATCAAACGCTACAAGGAAACCAGAAGAAGCCATCCCCTTTCAAAAGGGGGGGCCATTGCAGACGGTATTGCAAAGGAAAGACAAATGCTGGAGGAGGTTAAGAAAAAAGCAACTTATATCATTGATACCAGCAATATACTGACAAGAGAATTGAAAGAGCAGATTAACCGAATTTTTTTGGAAAATCAAAAATTTGAAAGCCTCATTATTACAGTATGCTCCTTTGGATTTAAATACGGCATTCCGGTAGACAGCGATTTGGTGTTTGATGTACGCTTTTTGCCAAACCCTTTTTATATACAGGAATTGAAGGAACAAACGGGAAATGATTCTGCTGTGTTTGATTATGTTATGGGGTTTGAAGAGAGCAACATTTTTTTGGATAAGCTGACAGATATGCTGGAATTTTTGATACCGGAATATATCAAAGAGGGAAAAAACCAGCTGATTATCAGCATTGGCTGTACAGGAGGCAAGCATCGCTCTGTGACGCTTGCAAATGCACTCCATGAAAGACTCAGCCAAAAAAATCATAATATATTGCTAAAGCACAATGACATTGAAAAGGACGTCCGCTATAAAAAAATGTAACAGCAGCCGGGAGGTGAAAATTTGTCATTTTCATCTAATGTCAAAGAAGAGATTTCACAAAGATTTGGAAATGCACGTCACTGTAATATTGCAGAGCTTGCTGCTTTGTTAAATATCTGTGGATATATAGGCCGTTTTGGAGAAAAATTTTGTGTAAAAATACAAACAGACAACAGTGTTGTTGCCAGAAAGTACTTTACATTAGTTCAAAAAGCTTTTAAAATAAATTGTAATGTGACTGTTAGAAGAAATCGTTTTCACCACAGCAACAGCACATACATTTTAACAGTAACAAAAAAGGCAGATGTGGAAAAAATATTAACAGCGACGGGAATTTTGCTGGAAAAAGAAAATAAAATATGCAATCACTGCTATGCCCCCACCATTTACAGTGTTTGCTGTAAAAGAGCATATATAAGAGGAGCTTTTTTGGCGGCAGGCTCCATGAATGACCCTCAAAAAAACTATCATTTGGAGTTTGTATATGCACAGCAAAAAAAAGCTCAGGGATTAAAAGAAATATTGCATACATTTGGTTTGGAAGCAAAAATGATAAAAAGAAAAGGGCATTTTGTGCTGTATCTGAAAGAAGGAGAACAAATTGCAGATATTCTTAACATTATGCAGGCCCACAGTGCTTTGCTGGAGCTGGAAAATGTTCGTGTGGTAAAGGATATGCGAAACCATGTCAACAGAAAAGTAAACTGTGAAACAGCCAATCTAAACAAAACCGTTGCAGCATCTGTAAAGCAGCTGGAGGACATACAATATATCAAATCACAAAAGGCATGGGAGAATCTGCCCAAAAATCTTTTGCAAACAGCACAGCTGCGTTTACAATATCCTGAAGCAAGCCTGAAGGAACTGGGGCTTTTGGTCCATCCTCCGGTGGGCAAGTCGGGTATCAATCATCGTTTGAAAAAAATCAGTGATATTGCTGAAAAAATGAGAAAGGATAAAGGTGATTTTGTATGGCGGAAAAAACAGTAGTGATACATAGCTCTTTAGACGCAAGACAGGCGGCTTTTTTTGTGCAGACAGCAAGTAAATTTGACTGCAAAATTCAAGTATCCATTGATGATAAAAAAATCAATGCAAAAAGCATTATGGGTACCATTGCATTGGGTATGGTAGAGGGAAAAACAGCAGTCATTACAGCAGAAGGAACAGA
Organism: uncultured Clostridia bacterium; assembly: GCA_944384265.1. Taxonomy (GTDB): domain Bacteria; phylum Bacillota; class Clostridia; order Lachnospirales; family Anaerotignaceae; genus Coprocola. The sequence continues at coordinate 45,982 of CALWSR010000020.1, read as the reverse complement.
TGCAGAACAGGCTGTAACAGAATTAGCAGGCGTATTGGCATAACAAAATAGAAATAATAGAATTTATTATCTTTTTAAAAATGAAATAATCAATATGGCTTTATTGAAAAAAGCGGCATGGCATGAAGCTATGCCGCTTTTATGCGTTTGCTTTTGTATGGAAAAGGAAATTTTTAAAATAAGAGTGTGTTAGTATGGTATAAAAAAGGATATAGTACAACAGGTATGAAATATATGCTATTGCTGTCACTTTTTTTGAAACAAAGCAGTAGAGCCATTGCCCCATATTCTGGCGGTTGAATGGAAAAATTACAGTTTTTTTATTAAAAATATATTTTGCAATGGGATTTTATAAATGGAAATTTTTGAAAGACAACTTTTGAGAGGCCATTTCCTGCTTATTCGTTTTCTGCTTTTTATAAAAGCAATAAAATCAAAAATAAAAAAAGGAAATGTGTTAATAAAATGGCTCTGTTTCAAGCTGGAACTTCCATGAAATATGGCAGTATTATAGCAAAAAGTGTATTTATCATCCTATAAAGGGATTGAAAAAGCAATATGAAATCCATTCATATTCAGAAGAAAAGCCCACAGTGTTTGACTGAGGGCATAACCATTGCAATCAAAGTCTTTTGATTTTATGAAACAATTTCCAAGGCGGCAGAAAATGCATGAAAAAGCTGCGGACAATCCAATAAATACTGGCAAAAAATACAAATAAAAAGGCAGGGCAGAAGCTGACAGTACAATAACCCATACTATGAACAGATTGATGGGATACGCTTTTTCCCATTTTTGCAGCACCAATCCATGGCCCTATGCTGAACAACAAAAATACCATTGTAGAAATGACAGCCACAGAAATGTGCAGACTATCAAATAATGCCTGAACAGAAAACATATTGTTTTTTAAAAGCATGAAAAAGCCAACAAAGCATTCTATCAAAACAGCAAATATGCCTATGATGGGAGATAGACGCAGTGCGCCTATCATTTCTCCGGCACCAATGCCAACGCCTCCGCAAAAGTGCAGGCCGGCTCTTTCACACCAGCACTGCAATACCGCAAGTGCCAATTCACACTGTATGCCCTCATAAAAGCCGCAGTTGCAAAGGGCATATACTTTAAAATGCAGATGTTTTTCTTCTGCATATTGCTGTATTTTCTCAAGGAGCAACAATACATGAGAAGGCACAGCATCCACATAAACAGGTGTGGCCAAAACAATATTGTCGGCATACTGCAATGCATTTAAAATGGCTTCATAATCCTTTGGACCCTGAAAGGCAATCCATGTTTTTTCTCCTTTTGTAAACCATTTTGTAATGGTTAAAAGATAGGAGGAGTTGCTCCATTTTTTTTTGGGGCTTGTAGTGATAAATACTGTTTTCATTTTTTCAACACCTCCCAGCCGGCAGGAACATTACGCAAAAATGTGACAGTACAGCCAGAGCAATTCATATTGACAGCCACAGCATTTGCATTTTTTTCTGCAAGCAATTTTTCTTTTTCTGTTGCAGTGTCTGCATGGTAAAATACAACATGAAATACAGGACGGTTAGGATATCGGGGACAATGGTGCATACGATGGTGACGCCATGTAAAAAAGGGAAGTATTCCGGGAATACAACGGTCCAAAACACGTTTTATTTCAACACTGAACCCGCCGTATAATATTTTGCTGAAAATCCAAACCTCTTTGCTTTGAAGCATAATGCTGCCAATATGCTCACTGCCGTCATGCATAACACATTCTCCCGGCGTTTTGAGCCAGCAGCCAAAGCAGCCCTTGCATCGTACTGTTTTGTTTCCTGCAAAAAAGAAAAGGGTATTTTCTTTATGAGCAGGAGGCAGGGCAATGTCGTGAATGACCAATGTATTTTGAAGCATTTTTTTCCTCCTCCTAAAGCAATATATTTTATTTTATCATAACACTGCTGCAAAAATAAAGATTTTGTGAAATTTTTTTAAAGTGTTATATTTTTTATATGACTTCAAAATAGAGTTTGTTTAAAAACAGAATAAAGTCCATTAGCTATCAAAATGGTATGTTTTATGAAATTATGATATACAAGAAAAGAATTTGTAATGAAATTTTAAAAAAAGTAATATTTACAAAAAAAGAGTGAAATTATTGTATGAGAATATAAAAATATAAAAAATAACCAATATTATTTTTAAAAGTAGGCAAATAAATAGTAAAAAATGATACTTTGATGACAAAAATAGTATTTTATGGATAAAATAGAAAAAAAGATATCTATTGCGAAATTTTGAATTTGTGGTATACTATTCATAATCTATACATAATTTTGTAACAAAAAGAAATAAAATTTTAAAAAGAAAGGAAAGAGCCTATGAAATGGTTTTTTAAAATGGGCATGGCAACGGCTTTGGCTGTTTCTATGACAACAAATGCCTTTGCACAGGTGCAGACCAATGCCAGCCAATGGGCGGTGGAAAGTATGCAAAGGGCATATCAGCTGCATATTGTTTCTGAGGATGTTCTTTTGCGTGCCACAGATGTGATTACAAGAAGAGAATTTACAGAAATGGCAGTACAGTTTTATGAAACAGTCACAGGAGAAGCTGTCAATATTGAAAACATACATAACCCTTTTTGGGACACAGACCAGCCGGAGATTATATTTGCCTATGATAAAGGAATCATCAGTGGCAAAACAGAGCATATTTTTGAGCCGGACAGTCCTTTGACAAGAGAACAAATGGCAATACTGCTTGTAAGGATGCTGGAAAAAAGCGGTGTGACACTGCCTCAGGAGCAGGAAGAGATTGTCTTTAAAGATATTGACCAATTGGAGGAAGGTGTAAAACCATATATCAAAGCCATACAACAGGCAGGTATTATGAGTGGATTTGAGGGGGAATTTTCTCCCTTTCGAAATGTAACCATAGAAGAAGCAGTGGTGGCATTTACTGCCATTTATGAAAAGAGAGTTTCTGAGGAGGAAATTGTGGAGCAGACAGAATATGAATCTGACCAAAGCCAGCCGGCAGACAGCACTGCAACAGACCAGCAGCCAACAGACAGCACGGCAGCAGACCAGCAGCCGACAGACAGCACTGCAGCAGACCAGCAGCCGACAGACAGCACGGCAGCAGACCAGCAGCCAACAGACAGCACGGCAGCAGACCAGCAGCCGGCAGACAGTGCTGCAGCAGACCAACAGCCGGCAGACAGTGCTGCAGCAGACCAACAGCCGGCAGACAGTGCTGCAACAAACCAGCAGTCCTATGAAGGTATTGTAATAGATGGCAAAACCATTTCCATAGGAGAAAGCATTTCCCAATTAAAACAAGATTGGGGAGAACCAGACCGCATTGACCAAAACAGCTATTCTTTGGAAAGATATGTTTATATCAATGACTATGAGCATTTTTTTATGGTATCTGTGAAGGAAGATAAAGTGGCTGAAATTTTTACAAATGATATGTCCTTTCAATATTTGGATATAACAGGAAAAATGGATTATGCAGATATGAAAAATGTAAAATATATGGATTTGCAAAATTTTAGAGTGGAGCTGGAGGATGAAGGAAATGATACATATGTCCTTTTAAACAAGGATTATCAGGCAGCAGGTATTTTGATACGCTCCAATGAATACAAAAATGGGCTGGAGCTGCGTTATTCCACACAGTTTTTGGAAAACTTTGAAACAGAGATTATGGATATCATAAACAGTGCAAGGGTACAAAGCGGTGCCGGTGTACTGCAAAGTGATGACAAAGCCAAAAATGTAGCATATTACCATAGCTGGGACATGAGCAAAAACAATTATGTAGGATATACGAACCCAGAGGGCCAAAATCCTTTTGACAGAATGACAGAAGGTGGTGTAAACTATAATACAGCAGGTGAAAGTGTTGTCAAAATACAAGGCGGTGATGCCATAGATGTGTATCATCAATGGATTATGGAGGCGGGTACCAGAACAAATATATTAAATCCGGATATGACACATTATGGTTTGGCGGCTTTTGACAGCAACTTTACTCTTTATGTTACATTGGATTTGTTTACACCTGCACAAACAGAGTAGGAGATGAAAAATATGAGCCAAAATTGTGACCAGTCACAATGTTCTTCCTGCCAAAGCCATTGTGCAGAAAGAAAAGAAATGTTTCAAAAGCCCCTTGGCCCAAAAAGTCATATTAAAAAAATTATTAGTGTAATGAGTGGAAAAGGCGGCGTGGGAAAATCCTCCATTACCTCCTGCATTGCTGTGGCACTGCAAAAAAAAGGCTATCGTGTGGGAATATTGGATGGAGATATTACAGGACCTTCCATACCAAAGGCTTTTGGCGTTACACAAAAAGCAATGGCAAATGCCAATGGTATAGAATGTGTGAAAACAAAAACAGGCATTTCTATTATGTCTGCAAATTTGATATTAGATACAGAGGATACCCCTGTCATATGGAGAGGACCTGTTATTGCCGGAGCAGTAAAGCAGTTTTGGGAGGATGTGGCATGGGGCGATTTGGATGTGCTTTTGATTGATATGCCTCCCGGTACGGGAGATGTGCCTTTGACAGTATTTCAAACCATACCGTTAGACGGTGCTGTAATTGTGACAACACCTCAGGATTTGGTATCGTTGATTGTCAAAAAGTCTTATCATATGGCAGAAAAAATGGCTGTGCCTATATGTGGCATCATTGAAAATATGAGCTATATGATTTGTACAGACTGCGGCAAAAGGCTCTATCCCTTTGGAAAAAGCAATTTGTCTCAACAAGCAGAGCAAATGGGCATTGATATATTAGGCCGGCTGCCCATACAGCCGGATATTGCCGCACTTTGTGATGCAGGAAGCATTGAGCAAAAGGATGTTTCTTTTTTAGAAGAAACTGTCAGCAAAGTGCTTCAAAAAATAAATTTGGTATAATGAATGAAAACGGCATAGTATCATGCCGTTTTTCATTTTTTAAATCATAAAAAAGCTTGGATTGTACCAAGAAATCTATTTTGTAATTTGCCAAAACTGCTTGTGGTATGGTCATATTGATATGAAAAAGCGGTAGGATTTATTTTATTGACCATATATAAAATGGCAAAGTATATAATCAATAAGCAATGAAAAAAATGAAATCTTTTTATGAACAATGGAAGGAATCAGGTTGATGTATTGCAATGTAGAAAAAGAGTGTTTACAATATAAAAAATCTATGAAATAAGTGAATGCTTCTGATGCCTGAGTCGTAAAAATTTCAGGCTGTGCCAAAAAATAGATATCCCTTATGTCTGGCCAAACGCTGTATGTTATAAAGAAAAGTATTTTATGTATCCTTTGGTGTATGGGAAAATTGGCAGAAAAACAAACAGCTTTTTTAGCACCATAAAAGCAAAACAGAAAGGAGCTGTTCCCAAATAAAATTACAGCAGTTTGTACAAAGAAAGCTTGTAAATTATATAAAACCGGCTGTTTTCTGAGTGGGATTTGCTCAAAAAACAGCCGGCCTATTATTTCAGAGGGCTGTTTTGCAGCAGCCTCTTTTTTTAAATATTATTTAATGATATTTAATATGGTTTTAAATTCAGGTGTGCCGGCTTTTTGCAAAAGTTCAAAAAGTATGGATTCATATGTGGTTAATATGACGCCTTCAAATTCTGCTCTTTTTAAAGCAATTTTTTTATTTTCTTCTGTACGAGAGCCAATGCAGTCTGCCACCAGTACCACTTGATGACCGTCATTTTGGAGGTCTATGGCTGTTTGCAGTACACAAATATGGGATTCTACACCACACAGTATGATATTTTTTTTGTTGAGGGATTTGATATATTGTTTTATCTCTTCTGTGCGATAGGCACTGAATGTTATTTTTTCAAAAAATTTTGCATTTTCATAGGTTTCTATTACTTCTTTCAGTTCCGGAACGGTTTCTCCAAGTCCTTTTTTGTAATGCTCTGTAATCATCATAGGAATTTGCAGTGATAAAAGACCCAAAACAAGCTTTTTGGTGTTTGCAATCAGCTCTTGATGGTGATAAATGGTGGGAAGCATTTTTTGTTGGTCGTCAATGATGATACATACACTCTCTTCCGGCAATATTCTCATAATCATACACTCCTTTTTTTTAAATTTTATAAAAATTCATACTTTATCAGTATAACAAATATTACCAGAATTTGAAAAGAGAATTCATAATATTTTTTTGATTTTAGGCCATACTATTTTTGCAACAAAAAATAGTTTATATTTTCAGGAGGGATTTATTATGGCACCAGCAAATGAATGTATCAAATGTACTGTATCCAATTGTAAACATCACTGTGGTTCCAAAAACTACTGTTCATTGCAAACCATTCAGATAGGAACACATGAAGCCAATCCTACAATGGATCAGTGTACAGATTGTCAATCTTTTTCCATGAAATAACAGCTTTCTGAAAAAAGCCTTTTATTATGCCCTTTTGGTGTGGTAAAGGGCTTTTGTTTTATAAAAATGTGAAATATAAAAAGAAGTGTGTTTTTGAAAGCAGTAGATACATACATGGAAAAGACTGTTTGTATATGGTTATATTTTATTATGCTTTGTGTGCTATGGATAAGAGTATTTTTTATGGGGTTATGAAAGCATTGATATCATTATTGCTGTATGAAGAATACGGTTTATTTTATATACTTTGTTATAAAAACAATGCTGCGGTTTTGAAAAAAGCATATCTGTCAATATTTTTGCAAAATCGGTTTTTGTGAGGCCTTGATTTTTAGAAATCATATTGAAAAAGGATTTTATAATGGAAATGCTATTTTTTTATGCTGTCATGACCATGAACGAAAAAAGTGAAATGTTATTTGTTTGTAGGAGAAAAGCTGTTGACAAAAAAGAGAGGTATGGAGATTTTATATAAAATGTGTAAAAAAATTGTTTTGTTTGTCAAATTGAGGAGTATAGCAGTATTATAAAAAAATCATGCATGATGCATTATGCGGGATATTACAGATTAGTATTGAGAAAAAATTATTTTTCCATTAAAATAGTAGATGTGAATTTTGCACAAATGATATAGGATGCAAAAATAAGGGGGCTATTTATGGAAAAGCAAAAAAAGGATTTAACAAAAAATATGTTAATCATTGGTTTTATGATGTTTTCCACATTTTTTGGCGCAGGAAATTTGATTTTTCCACCATATCTGGGTATGCTGGCAGGGGAGCAATGGCAAGTGGGCTTTCTTGGCTTTTTGATTGGAGATGTTACACTTGCGATACTGGCCATTATTGCAACCTGTCGGTTTGAAGATGCCAATAAAGGGGTTTTGACAAGAGGGGGAAATGTGTTTGCCACATTGGTCAGCAGTGCCATGGTGCTTTGTGTGGGACCCTTTGTATGTATTCCCCGAACGGCTTCCACCACATTTGAAATATCCATACAGCCGTTTTTTACACATTTTAATACCATATTATTTTCTGTATTATTTTTTATATTGGTATTGTTTTTAACCATACGTCCTACAAAGGTGGTAGACATTGTGGGGAAATTTTTGACACCTGCCCTTTTGATTGTATTGGCACTTATGATTATAAAGGGACTGATAACGCCGTTAGGCAATCTGGCAGACAGTAAAATTGATATGGTTTTTGCAGAAGGCTTGGTTCAGGGCTATCAAACATTTGACGCTATGGGCGGTACTGTTGTGGCCATACTGGTGATGGCAACCATCATTGAAAAGGGCTATGGAGAAAAAAGGGCAAGGGTACAAATTGCAATTCGTTCCGGCATCATTGCAGGCATAGGATTGATGCTTGTATATGGAGGGCTTTGCTATTTAGGCTCTACTGTTTCCGATATGTATGGCGCAGAGATTGTACAAACAGCACTGCTTGTAAACATTACAAATGCCCTTTTTGGCACAACAGGACAAGCATTGCTGGGCGTCATTGTCATACTTGCTTGTTTGACAACTGCCATTGGACTGACCTCTTCTGTGGCACAATATTTTTCTACATTGACAAAAGGAAAGCTGAAATATGAAACGGTGGTGGCAGCCGTTTGTATTTTTAGTGCAGTAACATCCAATTTTGGTGTGGCGGCAATTGTTGGTTTTTCCATACCTATACTGACGTTTTTATATCCTGCTGTTGTGACAATGATTGTGTTGTCTACATTTACAGATTTCATTCAAAATGATAATATTTATAAAGTGGCAGGATATGGGGCATTGGCAGTCGGGTTGATAGATATTATAGACGATGCTGTGGGTATGCCATTTATGCAGTCATTGCCTTTGGCACAATTTGGTTTTGGCTGGGTGACGCCGGTTGTGATACTGGGTGTCATTGGAGCGTTGATTCCTTTTAAAAAAGAAAATAAATGATGCTTTGGAAATAGAAAAAAAGAAGAGGGCTTTTTCATGGAGAAGGTTCTCTTCATTTTTATTTCAAGATATGTATTCCATAAAATATAAAAAAGCAACTATAAGAATTGCCATAAAAGGAATTTCTTTCTGCTGTGCTGTGTTGGTGGTTTTAAGCATTTAAAATGAAAAAAAGCAGTGTATTTTGATAAAAATAATGTTTTTGTTGTGGGGAAGTGAATGTAATTACACAAAGGCATTGCTGTTGTGCATAATGGAAAAGAACTGCAAATGTAGTAATACAGATATGCTTTATGTAAGCTGCTTTGATGGTTTATGCTAAAAATAATGGGGCATTGTAAGCATACATCAAGGGATTTATCATTTCTTTTTGAAAAGAGATACAAAGCTGAGAAAGCATTACTATGTTTTTCCATGCTTTCAAAATAGAATGTCCTTTTTATTGCAGACATAAAATAAGCAGCAAAAATGGTTCCTATATAAGAAAGGGGCAAAATGATTGCAGTGGCACATAAATATAAAAAATAATATGGCAGAGAATAGATAGCTATAACAAATGGTTTCATTGTAGCTTTTTAAAGTATGTAATAATATTGCAAATGTTTTCAGAATACTGCGGGTTTTATGAAAATAAAAATTATGCTGCTTGTCATTTTACAGGGAGAGAAGGGATGGTTTCTCCTCTGGAAAATAAATGCTTTATGGGTTTGAGAGATGTGTTGTGTGAATATGAAAAAGAATATACTATTGATGAGTATGAAATATAGAGCTATTACAATTATTTTAGTTGAAAAAAAGTAACCAAAGAATGTGAGAACGCTGCAATATCCACAAATTTCCCGTGGTGGAGGAGGCAAAGCCTTCTTTATTTTAGCTTGCAAGAGTACTGATTTTTGTATTAAAATCAATGTTTGGTTGCTTTCTATCAAAAATTGCTTTCAGAAAAAGGAGATAATAAATATGGATTGGAAAAGGGAATATGCTAAAAAATTGGTAACAGTGGATGATATATTGGCAAAAATAAAAAGCAATGATATTATACTCCCCGCATTGGTGGGCTGTGAGCCTACGGCGATACTGCAAAGGATACACGAAATTGACAGCAGAGTGGAAAATGTGAGGATTTATGCCACATTGGAGTTTCATGCTTTTCCTTTTAAAGACCCAAATGTGGCTGTCAAAAATATTAAAACCATGTCCTATTTTTTTGGGGCAGGCAGCCGAGGACTGCATCCTTTGAAAAGAGCTACTCTTTTGCCCTGCCATTTGAGAAATTTTTGCAGCTTTGGATTGGAAAACAAACGTCCTAATATATTTATGGCAAGTGTAACTCCCATGGATAGATTTGGCTATTTTACCATGTCATTGTCACAGGTTTTGGAAAGACCCTTTTTGGAAGCAGCAGATATGGTTGTGCTGGAGGTCAATGACAAAATGCCCCGTGTGCAGGGAGATACTATGGTACATATCAGTGAAGTGGATTATATTTATGAACACAGCCATGCTATTGTTTCCATACAGGCCCAGGAGCCGGGAGAAAAGGAAATGAAAATCGGGTCCTATATTGCAGATTTTGTACAGGACGGAGACACATTTCAGCTGGGAATTGGAGCAATTCCAAATGCTGTTGCAAAAAGTATGCTGGCAAAAAAAGATTTGGGCATTCATACAGAAATGTTTACAGAGGGTATGATGGAATTGATGGAGGCCGGTGTGGTGACCAATAGAAAAAAAACAATACACAAAGGAAAAACAGTGGCAACATTTGCACTGGGCAGCCAAAAGCTGTATGACTTTTTGCATGATAATCCTGCCATTGCTATGCTGGAAGGAGGCTATGTAAATAACCCCTATGTCATAGCACAAAATGATAATATGATTTCCATCAACACCACAATGCAGGTGGATTTGACAGGACAATGCTGTTCAGAAAGCATTGGAAACAGACAATACAGCGGAATCGGCGGACAAACAGATACTGTTTTGGGAGCGTTGATGAGTCAAAACGGGCGGTCTGTCATTGCTTTGCTTTCCACCACAAAGGATGAAAAGATATCTAAAATTGCACCCTTTTTAACAGAAGGCTCTCCTGTTACACTTTCCAGAAATGATGTGGACTATATTGTAACAGAATATGGCGTGGCAAAAATGAGGGGCATGAGCATTGCAGAAAGAGCAGAAAATTTAATCCGCATTGCGCATCCTAAATTTCGGGAGGAGCTGGCGGCCTCGGCAGAAAAGCTTCATATTTGGTAATATTATAAGGGTGGATTTCATATAAAAAATCATGTGGTAGGATAAAAGAGAAGCCTTCAAAATAAAATAATGAAATTGCTGTTACTTTGTTTGAAAAAAATAACCAAAGAATGGGGAAGGTGCTGCATATCTCCAATTTTTCCACAGTGGAAAAAGGAAAAAACGCCATTACTTTGCAAAAGAGAAGCAGAGAAGCTGTTTTTTGCTGTAAAACCTATATTTAAAAATACAACAATAAAAATATTGTGCCATGCTAGAAAGCAAACCATGTTATGAGAAATTTGAAACAGAATGGAAAAAGTAAATTCTAAAATATTTTGGTATATTAAAAATGGACTGTATGAAAAAAGAAGTAAGGACAGAATTTTTTAGTCATATGTGATTTTAAGAATATTTTAATACATATTATAAAATAAGCTGTTATAATATGTTAAAACAGTGGAATTTGTTCAATGGATACAAATATTTTCGATTTTATGCTTTTTGAAATGAAAAATATTTTAAAATCAAAAAGGCACAAAAATGTGGGCAATGGGCTGTGAAAAGCATAAAAAATGGGTATTTTGATGAAAAAATATGAAATATAGAAACGGCATTTTTCATAATATAAAAAGAAAGTACATTTACTGCCAAATTGATAAAATGACAGAAGCATTGCATCAAAAAAACAAATCAATATAAAAAAACGTAAATAAAAATCTGCAATTTCCATACAAGACCTTTTTGCATAATATATGAGAACGAGTATTGTAGTGAAAATGTTTTTTCTTTTTTGAAACAACATAAATGGACAATGGTAATCACAATAAACCATATTTCGCTGTTTTCATATAGCGTTTCCATATTTATAAATGGATTTTAAACAACAGTGAGAACAAAGAAGGGTTCCGTTTTTAAAAGTAATTTGTAGCTATACCATATTTAAAGCAGAAAATGTAAAAGCATTTAGGAGGAAGTCTATGAAAAAACAAATGATGTTATTTTTAACAGCAATTTTATTAGCCGGCTGTGGACAGACTGACACACAAAACAATGACAGCCAAAGTCAAATGGCAGATGCTATGCAAGAGAATACTGTTTTTGATGAAACAGGAACACAAGGGGATTTGCCTGTTACTGTATTTGGAGAATTTACATCCTATACACAGTCAGGAGAAGAAATTACACAATCTGTTTTTGAAAATGCAGACATAACCATGGTCAACATATGGGGTACCTTTTGCAATCCCTGCATTGAAGAGATGCCCTATTTAGGAGAAATTGCAAAGGAATATGAACAAAAGGGACTGCAAGTGGTGGGTATCATCAGTGATGTGATGGAGCCAAATGACCCCACGGCAGAGGAAATCATCCGTTTGACTGGTGCAGACTATACTCATATTGTACTTTCGGAAACCCTTTATAACAACTTTTTGTATCAATTACAATCTATACCCACAACCATATTTGTAGATAAAAATGGAAATTGGGTGGGAGATATTTTTGTAGGTGCAAGGGATAAAGAGCAATGGACAGCCATTGTGGAGGATGTGCTGAAAGAGGTGCAAAATGGTGAGCAAAAATAAAAAAACATTTTTTTTGTTATTTCTTTCCATTGTATTTTTGTTGATGGGATTTGCAAGAAAAGAGATTGACACTGTATTTTTAAAATCTGTCAATATTTGTCTGGAGTGTATTGGAATTGGTTAAAGCAATAAAATATAAATTACGGCTATGGGTACAAATCATATTTGCAGCGGTTACAAATGGGTATGCCATAGGCTTTGTAAATGGAAAAATATTTACAGGAGATACAAAAAAAATATGTGTACCGGGGTTAAACTGCTATTCCTGCCCCGGTGCATTGGGTTCTTGTCCCATTGGCTCTTTGCAGGCGGTGCTGAGCAGCAGAAATTACCAATTTTCTTATTATGTGGTTGGTTTTTTGATGTTGACAGGTGTTTTGTTAGGCAGATTTGTATGCGGCTGGCTTTGTCCCTTTGGATTGGTGCAGGACCTGATTTATAAAATTCCTTTTGTAAAAAAGTATAAAAATATATATGGTCATAAAATCATAACATATTTAAAATATGTGATATTGATTTTATTTGTTGTCATACTGCCGTTATTTGCTGTCAATATCATAGGGCAGGGGTCTCCTTGGTTTTGCAAATATATTTGTCCCAGCGGCACATTGATGGCGGGGATTCCCCTTGTGGCGGCCAATCCCCTTTTGCGGCAGGCCATAGGCTTTTTGTATTATTGGAAAATGGGCATTTTGGCAGTATTGCTGCTGCTTTCTGTTGTGGTATATAGACCCTTTTGCAAATACTTATGCCCATTGGGGGCCATTTACAGTATTTTTAATACTGTGGCATTTTATAGATATGATATGGACAGTGAAAAATGTATACAGTGTAAAAAGTGTCAAAAGAGCTGTCATATGGATATTGCAGTGTGGAAAAACCCAAATCATAGAGAGTGTATACGCTGCGGAGCCTGTATCAAATGCTGTCCTACGGGAGCCATTGAAAGAAGAAAGCTTCTGAAAAAAGAATATACTGTGTCAAAAAAAGAAGCTTGAAACAATGAAAATGACGTTTGCTATGACGTCATTTTTTTTATAAAAATGCATGAAATAATGTGACTTAAAAATTTATTACAACGTTTAGACAGTATGGCAATAAAAAATGAAGCTGCAAATATGCTTTTGAAATGAAAATATAAAAAAAGTGTTTTAAAGCCAGAGCTGCTGTCCTAAAAGGAATACATCAAAATTTATGAAGGATTTGAAGCATAAATAGGAAAATTGGCATAAATATGATTTCATCAACAGCAATGAGAAAGCTTTTTTGCATATGAAGAAGCCTTTGAGATGGTATATTGGCAATAGAAATCCCCATATGGTAAGCCTCAAAACAATGAATTGTACAGATGTTTTGAAAAAAATATCTACTATCTAAAATATATATTTTTATTGTAGTTTGCGGAAGGTACTTGCGTCTATATTTGTAGTATAAAATAAAAAATATTTATTTTTATGAAAACCCTTTGAACAATGCTTTATGATACAGTATACTAATAAAATAAAACCAATGGCATAATAAGGAGAGCATATGGAAAAAGAAATACAAAATATTATAAAAAATATAAAACCTCTTTCGGCAGGAGCCATGAAAAATGCAAAACAATATCAAGACAGCCTCATAAAGCCCATAGGCAGTCTGGGCAGACTGGAGGAGATGGCAATACAGCTGGCAGGCATCACCAAAAAAGTGCAAAATCCCATGGATAAAAAAGCCATTGTAGTGATGTGTGCCGACAATGGAGTATATGAAGAAGGAGTCAGCACGGCCCCTCAGGAAGTGACAGCGGTGCAGGCATACAATATGCTGGAAGGAAAAACAGCCGTTTCTGTGCTGGCAAAGCAGGGCAATATTGATTTAAAGGTGGTGGATATTGGCATCAATGGCACTGTAAATCATAAAAATTTGATACAGAAAAAAATTGCTTATGGTACAAAAAATACGGCAAAAGAAGCAGCCATGACAAAGGAAGAAATGGAAAAGGCGGTTTTGACCGGCTTTCATATTGTGGAGAAGCTGAAGCAAGAAGGCTATCACATCATAGGCACAGGGGAAATGGGCATCAGCAACACCACCACAGCCGCCTCTGTCATCATAGCATTGACAGGCTGCACTGTGGAAGAAGCAGCAGGAAAAGGTGCAGGGCTGACAAAGGAGTTGTTTGTACATAAAAAATCTGTTTTGAAAAAAATATTGCAAACCAATAAACCGGATAAAAACAATCCCTTGGAAGTGGTGCAAAAGGTAGGCGGATTTGATATTGCCGGACTGACAGGCTGTTTTTTGGCTGCGGCATATTATGGCATACCCATTGTGATAGATGGTGTAATTTCTATGAGTGCTGCGCTGGCGGCCTGCTGTTGCCAGCCGATTGTGAAGCAATATTTATTTGCTTCTCACCATTCCATGGAGCCTGCTTATCAAATAGGAGCTGAAAAATTGGGGATTTCTCCCTATTTTCAACTGGAAATGCGTTTGGGAGAGGGAACAGGCTGTCCTTTTACAATGTATTTGATGGAGGCGGCTGCCAAAATTATGGGAGAAATGGCAACATTTGAAGAGGGAAATGTGGACAAATCAAATTACATAGATATTAGAGAGGAAACAGAATATGATACTGGTTACAGGGGGAGATAGAAGCGGAAAAAGTGATTTTGCCGAAAAATTGGCAAAACAGCATCAAGCAGTGCTTTATATTGCTACGGCAAAGGCTTTTGATGAAGAAATGGAAAAAAGAATACAAAAGCATAAAAGCCGACGTCCTCATCACTGGCACACATGGGAGGGCTATACCCATTTGCCGGAAACCATTTTAAAAAAACAAAGGGAATATGATTGTATATTGCTGGACTGTGTCACATTGCTTTTGACCAATCTGTTGTTTTTATACAGCCAAACAGAGGACAGTGAAAAAATGGATTTTGAAAATTTGGAAAAAAAATTGTTGTCAGAAGTAACAAGTCTGGCAAAGGTATGCCAAAAAGCAAGCTGTCAGGTGATTGTGGTAACAGGGGAAATAGGCCTTGGCATAGTGCCGGCAGATAAGCTGAGCAGACATTTTAGAGATATTATGGGAAAAGCCAATCAAATATTGGCTCAAAATGCACAGGAGGTGTATTTTTTGGTTTCCGGCATACCTATGAAAATAAAGGAGGAATGATGTTGCAGTTATTTTGGAGTACAGTAGGATTTTTGACAAGACTGCCTGTGCCTTGCAAAAAAAAAATACTGCCTCAGGAGGAATTTGCAAAGGGAATTGTTTTTTATCCTTTGGTGGGATTGCTGGTGGGACTGATAGATTATGTTTTTTATTGCAGTGTGGCATTTTTTTTGCATATGCCTTTTTTGGCGGCAGTTTTTGCTGTTTTGTCTGAAACCATAGTGACAGGCGCATTTCATTTGGATGGATTGGCAGACAGCTGTGACGGTTTTTTTTCTGCCAGAGAAAAAGAAAAAATGCTGGAGATTATGAAAGACAGCAGAGTGGGAACAAACGGCGCACTGGCACTGTGCTTTGACATACTGCTAAAGGTGGCTTTTTTTACGGCCATGGCAGAAAAAAACGGATATTTGGCTGTTTTGCTGGCTCCTGTGGCGGGAAAAATGGCAACGCCCATATTGATGAAAAGCGGCTATGCCGGAAAAACATTGGGTATTGGCAGCTTATATTTGACAGAAAAATATACAAAATATATGCTGGGCTGTATTTGTATTGGCATACTGCTTTTGGCAATATTTTTACAATGGCAAAGCATTGTGCCTATACTTTGCGTATTGCTTTTTACATTTCTTTTTCGAGAATATTGTCAGCAAAAAATAGGAGGTATGACAGGAGATACATTGGGCGCAGGGTATGAAACGGCACAAATCATATTTTTGCTGGCAATGACAATACAAGGAGGGATTGTATGAAATTATATTTGGTGCGTCACGGTCAAACAGATATGAACAAAGAAAAGCTGTATTATGGCTGGACAGACTGCCCCATCAATGAACAGGGAAAAAAACAGGCAAAAGCATTGCAATGTTTTTTTGAAAATATAAAATATGATAAAATCATTACAAGCGATTTGAAGCGTGCTGTTGAAACGGCGGAAATCATCAACAATGGAAGAAATGTGCCATTTGAAAAAAGAAAAAATTTTCGTGAGCTTCATTTTGGTGATTGGGAGGGAGGACATTATAAAGCATTAAAACAAAAATATCCTGACGAATTTACAAAATGGGCGGAGGACTGGAAAAATTTTACCATACCTAAGGGAGAATCCTTTCAAGCATTTTATAAAAGGGTGGAAAGGGAATTGGATGATGTGATTGCACAAACACCGGAAGAAAACACCATTTTGCTGGTGACACACAATGGCGTGATGAGTGCTGTGCTTTGTGCATTACTGGGAATGGGATTTGACGGCTTTTGGAAATTTTTTTTGGAGCAGGAGACCTATTGTCTGGTTTCCATAAAAAAGGGAAATGTATTGCTGGAAAAAATAAATTGTCCCATATTGAAATAAAAAGTTGTATGTTGCGGAAAAATTTTTATTGTGGTAGTATAAAGCAGTAAACATTTGGCATTGTTTCACAAAGGAGGAAGCTATGGAAAAATTAGAAATGCTTTATGAGGGAAAAGCAAAAAAGGTATACAAAACAGAGGATGAAAATTTATATATTGTAGACTATAAAGATGATGCCACCGCATTTAACGGAGAAAAAAAGGGTTCTATTGCAGGCAAGGGTGTCATCAACAATAAAATGACAAACATTGTATTTCAATATTTAGAAAAAAATGGAGTAAAAACCCATTTTGTAGAGGAGCTGAGCGATAGACAAACCCTTGTCAAAAAGGTGGAAATTATACCTTTGGAGGTCATTGTGAGAAATGTGGCGGCAGGCAGCTTTTCTAAAAAATTCGGTGTGGAAGAAGGTACTGCACTGAAAAATCCCATATTGGAATTTTCATACAAAAATGATGATTTGGGCGACCCCATGATAAACAATATGCAGATTACAGCCATTGGCGTTGCCACAGAAAAGGAATTAGACGTTATTTCTGAAATGGCATTAAAAATCAATACATTGCTGCAACAGTTTTTTATAGAAAAAAATATTATATTAGTAGATTTTAAAATCGAATTTGGCAGATGTGGTGACAAAATCATACTGGCAGACGAAATTTCTCCTGACACCTGCCGTCTTTGGGACAAGGATACAAAAGAAAAACTGGATAAAGACAGATTCCGCAGAGATTTGGGCAATGTAGAACAGGCTTATGAAGAGGTTTGGAACAGAATGATAAAATAAAAGAAAGGAAAAGAATAAAACCATGAGAGAACAATATGAATCTCCTTTAAACAGAAGATATGCCAGCAAAGCAATGTCCCATTTATTTTCACAGGATTTTAAATTTAAAACCTGGAGAAAGCTGTGGATTGCACTGGCAGAGGCAGAAATGGAGCTGGGACTTTCCATTACACAGGAACAAATTGATGAAATGAAGGCATATCAAAACCATATTAACTACGAAGTGGCGGAAGAACGGGAAAAACAAGTCCGTCATGATGTGATGAGCCATGTGTATGCTTTTGGAAAACAAGCACCAAAGGCAGAGGCTATCATTCACTTGGGCGCAACAAGCTGTTATGTGGGGGATAATACAGATATTATCATTATGACAGAAGCCATGAAGCTGGTACGCAAGGAGCTTTTAAATGTGATTGCCGAGCTTTCCAAATTTGCACTGGAATATAAGGATATGCCTACACTGGGCTTTACTCATTTTCAGCCGGCACAGACAACCACAGTGGGCAAAAGAGCCACACTTTGGATACAGGATTTGATGATGGATTTGGAGGATTTGGATTTTCAAATCGGCAAAGCCAAGCTGTTAGGCTCAAAAGGTACCACAGGCACACAGGCCAGCTTTTTGGAGCTGTTTGACGGCGACCATGAAAAGGTGAAAAAGCTGGATGACATCATTGTGCAGAAAATGGGGTATACAGATTATTTCAAGGTGTCCGGACAGACCTATCCCAGAAAGCTGGATTCCCAAATATTAAATGTGCTTTCCTCCATTGCACAAAGTGCCTTTAAATTCAGCAACGACATTCGTCTGTTACAGCATTTGAAGGAAATTGAAGAGCCCTTTGAAAAAAGCCAGATTGGTTCTTCTGCCATGGCATACAAAAGAAACCCTATGCGTTGTGAAAGAATCGGCTCGTTGGCAAGATATGTCATTGCAGATGCCATCAACCCTGCTGTCACTGCATCTACACAGTGGTTTGAAAGAACGCTGGACGATTCTGCAAACAAAAGAATCAGCATACCCGAGGCATTTTTGTGCGTAGATGCCATACTGACACTGTACCGCAATGTGGTAGACGGTCTTGTGGTATATCCAAAAGTGATTGAAAAGCATCTCAATGATGAACTGCCCTTTATGGCAACAGAAAACATTATGATGGATGCTGTGAAAAAAGGAGGAAACAGACAGGAGCTGCATGAAAAAATCAGAGTACATTCCATGGAGGCAGGCAAAACAGTGAAAATGGAGGGCAAGCCCAATGATTTGCTTCAAAGAATTGCAAACGACCCTACATTTGGACTGACCATGGAAGAACTGCAAAAAATTATGATTCCAGAAAACTTTGTGGGCAGAGCGCCTCAGCAGACAGAAGAATATATTAAAAATTTTGTGCAGCCTGTATTGGAAAAAAATAAAGAGCTATTACAGACAGAGGCAGAAGCAGTAAGAGTATGATTTGTACTATTTAAAATGGTAAATAAATTTTGTTCAAGGCTTTCTGATATTTGTTTCAGAAAGCCGATACAATTTTATCCCCTTCAAAGCTTTTGTATGAAGTGAAAAAATGTAAAAGAGCATACAGCCAGCAGCCATTTTCAAAGGGGTGTGTAAAAGAAATATCATTACATATGAATGACATTTCTTTCTGTGACCTGTTTCCATACAGACAGTATCCTTCTGTTCAAATATCTGATTGACTTTTTATAGCCGGCATTTCATGAGAACTGGCAAAGTACTGCTGATAGAAAGGACTGTTTTTTTTAAAAGCTTTTTGTGTGCATGGGAAAGCATATCCGTATAAACCATCCGTTTTTATAATACTTTGATTTTATGAAAAAGTTTTGCAAAATTCGTTGCATACCCAACTATATTATGATATGATATGCCAGAATAGAAAAAGGGGTGTGTCAAAATATGGAAAAACGGTTTACAAGATATGCTTCTATTATTGACAGACAAAGCAAAAGCTATTATGACAGGGCATTAAAAGAATATAAAATTGGCTGTGGTCAGCAATTTTTTTTATTATGGATATATGAATCTCCCGGAGTGCCTTTGACAGTGCTTTCAGAGCAGGGACGGTTTGACAAGGGAACCACCACAAAGGCTGTGCAGAAGCTGAAACAGCTGGGCTATATCCGCAGTGAGCAGGACGAAAAGGACAAAAGAATGCAAAAGCTTTTTGTGGAGGAAAAAGCCATTCCTGTGGTGGAGAAAATATATGCCGTAAGAGAAAAAATCAACAGTCTTTTAAGCACAGGCTTTACAAAAGAGGAAGAGGCCTTGGCAGGGATTATATTAAAAAAAATGTCAGAAAATGCAGGTACTTATTTGACAGAAAATAAATAAAGATTGTTCAATTTTGGAAATAGCTCTTGCAATACAGAGCAGTTAGTGCTATACTAAAAAAAGTTTAAATATATTTTTTAGAAAAAAAGAGTGGGTGAGAACCCACTCTTACTGTTTATTTGAAAAAATTTTTGTAAAAACAATGAGGTGAAACTGTGGCAAAAGAAAATAATACAGAAAAAAAGGTGCAAAGCATTGCAGAGCCTATTTTGGCAGAAAATGATTTGGAGCTGGCAGATGTGGAATTTGTAAAAGAAGGCCCCAACTGGTATTTGAGAGTATATATTGATAAACAGGGCGGTGTAACAATACAGGATTGTGAAACAGTCAGCCGTGCTTTGGAAAAAAAATTGGATGAAGCGGATTTGATTGCGCAGGCCTATGTATTGGAGGTAAGCTCTCCGGGAATAGACAGACCATTAAAAAAACCGGAGCATTTTCAAAAATATGCCGGTGAAGTGGTGGATATTAAGCTTTATAAGCCCTTTGAAGGCAAAAAGGAATATCAGGGAGAGCTGAAAGGACTGCAAGACGGTATCATTACAATACTACAAGAAGACGGCACAGAATTACAGTTTGAACAAAAACAAACAGCAAGCGTGCGTTTGGCAGTGATTTTTTGAAAAAAAGAGAATTTATGTAAAAGGAGGAATGGAAAAAAATGGACAGAGTAGAATTTATAGACGCATTAAATCAAATTGAAAAAGAAAAGGGCATTGATAAAGAAGTGATATTTGAAGCCATTGAAACCTCTCTGGTATCTGCCTGTAAAAAAAATTTCGGCACAAGCCAAAATATTAAAGTGGTCATAGACAGAGAAACAGGAAATGTTGCCTGCTATGCCCAAAAGGAAGTGGTGGAAGAGGTAGAGGATAAAATGCTTCAAATTTCATTGGAGGATGCAAAAGCAATCAATCCCTATTTTATTGTGGGAGATATCATTGACATTGAAGTGACGCCTAAAAATTTTGGCAGAATTTCAGCACAGACAGCAAAACAGGTGGTTGTGCAAAAATTTAGAGAGGCAGAAAGAGAAATACTTTATAATCAGTACATTACAAAAGAAAAAGATATCATGACAGGCATTGTACAAAGAAAGGAAAGAAAAAATGTCATTGTACAGCTGGGAAAAATTGATGCCATATTGGCCCCAAATGAACAGATTCCCACAGAGGAATATCATTTTATGGACAGAATCAAGGTGTATATACTGGAGGTAAAGCAAAGCACAAAGGGGCCTCAGATATATGTTTCCAGAACCCATCCTGAGCTGGTGAAGCGTCTTTTTGAGCAAGAGGTACCGGAGGTTCACGACGGTACTGTGGAAATCAAAAGCATTGCCAGAGAAGCAGGCTCCAGAACAAAAATTGCCGTGTATACAAAGGATGAAAATGTAGATGCATTGGGAGCCTGTGTGGGACAAAATGGATATAGAGTCAATGTGATTGTCAATGAGCTTCACGGCGAAAAAATTGATGTTATCAACTGGAGTGAGGACCCAAAGGAATTTATTGCAGCGGCATTGAGCCCTTCTAAGGTGGTGGCTGTTTCCATCAATGAGGAGGAGCAAAGTGCAAAAATTGTTGTGCCGGACCATCAGCTTTCTCTTGCCATAGGAAAAGAAGGACAAAATGCAAGGCTTTCTGCCAAGCTGACAGGCTGGAGAATTGACATTAAAAGCGAAACACAAGCAAAGCAAATCAATTTTATACAGCAGGAGGAAAGTGCTGAGGATGAGGCAGAACAAATGAAAAAAGCTTTTGAGGATGCTTTTAAAGATTTGCAGGAAAATGCACCAGAGCAAATGGAGTATTCAGAAAAAGAAGCACAGTTGACAGAAGAAGAGATATAAAAACAGATGTAACCAAAAAGGGGGCATTTTTATGAAGCAAAGAAAAATTCCCTTGAGAAAATGCACAGGCTGTCAGGAAATGAAAAATAAAAAGGAATTGATACGCATTGTGCATAATGAAGCAGGAGAGTTTTTATTGGATGCAACAGGAAAAAAAGCAGGACGAGGTGCTTATATCTGTCCGAATTTGGAATGCTTGCAAAAGGCGCAAAAGTCAAAGGGATTGGAGCGTTCCTTTAAAGAGGCTGTGCCAAGGGAGGTTTATGAGCAACTGGCAGAGCAGCTGCGTGGTGAAGTGAAGCATGAATAAAATTTATGCCATTTTGGGACTTTGTCAAAGGGCAGGCAAGCTGGTTTCCGGAGAGACAGGCTGTGAACAGGCCATAAAAAAGGGCAGTGCAAAGCTGCTTTTGCTGGCAGAGGATGCCTCGGCAAATACCAAAAAGAAATTTCAAAACAGTGCTGCATATTATCATATTCCCTTGTATACCATAGGGAAAAAAGAGGACATGGGAGCCGCATTGGGAAAAGACAGCAGAGCGGTTTTGGTCATAACAGAAGAAGGCTTTGCAAAAAGTATTGCAAAAAAAATAAATCAAACATCATGAAATAGTAGTATATTGGAGGTGGAGCAATGCCTAAAATTAGAATTTATGAGCTTGCAAAAATGTTAAAAATTGAAAATAAAGAATTGATTGAAAAACTGAAGGAGCTGGGAATTGAGGCAAAAAGCCATATGAGTGTTTTGACAGAAGAGGATGCTGATGTGGTTATGGAAATGTTTGGCAGCAAGCAAATACAAACAGCAGAAAAAAAACAAACCACAGCACAAACAGCCCCCCAACAGCCACAGGAGCAGCCGGTGGAAAAACAGCCAAAGCAAAATATGAAAAAACAAGAGAATCAAAATGATAAAAAGGGGAAACATAAAAAAGAAAAACAACCCCAAAAAACACAGCAGCCTCAGCCACAGCAGCCTCAGCCACAGCAGCCTCAGCAGGATGTGGCAGTAAAATACATTGGTGAAAGCCCTACTGTCAAAGAACTGGCTGAGGTGCTTGAAAAAAATGCTGCTGAAATTGTAAAAACGCTTATGAAAAAGGGCATTATGGCAGGCATTAACCAAAGCATTGATTTTGACACAGCGGCAGCCATTGCAGAGGAATATGATGTGATACTGGAAAAAGAGGCAGAAAAGGACATTATGGAGGAAGTCTTTGGAGAAGAGCAAGAAGACAATGAAAAGGATTTGATGGAAAGACCTCCTGTTGTAGTGGTTATGGGTCATGTTGACCATGGCAAAACATCTCTTTTGGATTCCATTCGCCACAGCAGTGTCACAAGCAATGAGGCAGGCGGCATCACACAGCATATTGGAGCCTATACAGTACAAATTGACGGAAAGCCCATTACATTTTTGGACACACCGGGCCATGAAGCTTTTACAGCCATGCGTATGAGAGGAGCCCAAATTACAGATATCGCTGTGCTGGTGGTGGCGGCAGATGACGGTGTAATGCCCCAGACAATCGAGGCCATCAACCATGCAAAGGCGGCGGGAGTGGATATCATTGTGGCCATAAACAAAATGGATAAACCCTCTGCAAATCCTGACAGAGTGAAACAGGAATTGACAGAATACGGCCTTTTGGCAGAGGACTGGGGCGGCGATACCATTTGTGTACCTGTGTCTGCTGTAAACAAAGAAGGCATTGACCAGCTTTTGGAAATGATTATACTTGTGGCAGAAATGAAGGAGCTTCGTGCCAATCCAAACAAAAAAGCAAGGGGAGCCATTGTGGAGGCGCAGCTGGATAAGGGAAGAGGTACTGTGGCAACGGTGCTGGTACAAAGCGGTACACTTCATGTGGGCGACCCCATTGTGGCAGGCAGTGCCTATGGCAAAATCAGAGCTATGACAGATGATAAGGGCAGACGTGTGAAAAAAGCAGGACCTTCCACTCCCGTAGAGGTGCTGGGGCTTTCTCAGGTGCCAACAGCAGGGGACAGCTTTTATGTGGCAGAAAATGAGAAACAGGCAAGACAGGTGGCAGAAAGCATCATTGCCAAAAACAGAGAAAGCCTGATAAAGGATACGCCCCAAAAGGTATCTTTGGACGATTTGTTTACACAGATACAGTCTGGCAATGTAAAGGATTTGAATATTGTTGTAAAAGCAGATGTGCAAGGCTCCGTAGAGGCAGTGCGCCAAAGCCTGGAAAGACTTTCCAATGAAGAGGTGCGCATCCGCATCATTCATGGCGGTGTGGGTACCATTACAGAATCTGATGTGATGCTGGCTTCTGCCTCCAATGCCATTATCATAGGCTTTAATGTGCGTCCTGAGCCGGCGGCAAAGCTTTTTGCAGATGAAGAAAAAGTGGATGTGCGCCTTTATAGAGTGATTTATAATGCCATTGAAGATATTACAGCGGCTATGAAGGGTATGCTTGACCCGGTTTATGAAGAAAAGGTGCTTGGCCATGCAGAGGTACGCCAGCTTTTCAAGGCTTCCGGTGTGGGTACCATTGCAGGAAGCTATGTGCTGGATGGAAAATTTGAAAGAAACTGCCAGGCAAGAATCACAAGAGACGGTGTTGTCATATTTGAAGGAGATTTGGAAAGCTTGAAACGCTTTAAAGATGATGTCAAAGAGGTTGCGGCAGGCTACGAATGCGGTCTTGTGTTTAAAAAATTCAACGACATCAAAGAGGGCGATATTGTAGAGGCATTTAAAATGGTAGAGGTGCCAAGATAATCAAAATGCAGCTTGTGTATGTGTATAAAAAGGAAAAGCATATATGAAAAATCAGTTGAAAATAAAATTAAAAAATAATGAAAAGGTCATTGGCACATTTTTTACAATGGGCAGTGCCAATCTATTGGAAGCATTGGGATACACCTTTTTGGATTATGTGATTATAGACACAGAGCATGGTCCCTTTGATACAGAAACGGTTATGGATTTGGTCAGAGCGGCAGAATGTGTCAATCTGACTCCTATCATCAGAATTGCCGATGTGACACATAAAGAAATACAAAGGGCCGTAGACAGCGGTGCAAAAGGCATTGTAGTACCTTGTTTAAAAACATTGGATGAAATGAAAAGGCTGGTGGAATTTGCAAAATTTCCTCCCATAGGCAACAGAGGATTTATACAGGGCAGAGCAAGTGGCTTTGGAGAAAAAAATTGGGCAAAGGACATCCATCAATTTATGGCTGTCTGCAATGAAGAGCTGCTTGTATTGCCTCAGTGTGAAACCGTACAATGTCTGGAGGTAATTGAGCATATTGTGGAAATGGAAGGCATTGACGGTATTTTTATAGGCCCTTTTGACCTTTCTATTTCCATGAAAATGCCTGTACAGTTTGAAGAGGAAGCATTTTTGGCTGCTTTGGAAAGAGTGTTAAAGGCTTGTAAAAATGCCCATAAACCGGCATTTATATTTACATCAGACATCAAAAGTGCTCAAAAGTATATCAAGCAGGGTTTTGACGGCATTGCTTACAGCATAGATACGGCTGTCATCATACAAGCCTATCAAAGGGCTGTAAAACAGATAAAACAACAGGATATGGTAACATAAAAAGACAGGTGAATGATATGAAAAACAATAACAGAATTTCTCGCATCAACGATGAAATATTAAAAGAGATTTCTCAGATTATCGCTTTGGAGGTAAAAGATCCCCGCATTGGTTCTATGACCAGCGTCATCCGTGTGGAAACAACCCCTGATTTGAAATACTGCAAAGTATTTGTTTCTGTGCTGGGCAATGAGGAGGAAAAACAAAGCGTAATGAAGGGGCTGAAAAATGCAGGAGGATTTATACGCCATCTTTTGGCAGAAAGAATCAATCTGCGTTTTACACCGGAGCTGCAGTTTAAGCTGGATGAATCCACAGAATATGCCATACACATGAGCCAGCTGATAGACCAAGTGGCAAAAGAAAGACAGGCCAGAGAAGCCGGTGAACAAAATGAATGATACATTTGAGCAAATACAGCAGGTGTTGCAAAATTGTGACACCATTGCCATTGGAGGCCATCAAAGTCCTGACGGCGACGCTGTTGGAGCCTGCTTTGCAATGGCATATGCTTTAAAAAAGCAAGGCAAAAGGGTATTTGTACTTTTGGAGGAATTTGCCCCAAAATATGATATGATTGTAAAAAAGGAGCTGCTGCTGCCTTTTGAGGAATATACCGGCTTTGCACCGGATGCCTTTGTGGCACTGGACAGTGGAGAGAAACAGCGTTTGGGAGCGGCAGAGGCTGTTTTTGAAAAGGCAAGGCAAAAAATCAATATAGACCACCATGCCAGCAATACTTATTTTGCAGCATACAATTATGTAGACAGCAATGCCTCTTCTGCTTCTGAAATTGTATATCGATTTTTGAGAGAATTTGTTTCGCTGGACAAAGAAATTGCTGCTGCCCTTTATGCAGGCATATTGTATGACACAGCAGGATTTCGCCACAGCTCCACAAGTCCCTTTACCATGACGGCGGCGGCAGAGCTGATGACATATCCCATTGATGCCAATAAAATTTATACAGCGTTTTTTGACAGCAGAAGCTTTTCCGAATTAAAAATACTGGCAAAGGCATTTGACAAGGCACAATTGTATTTTGACAAGGCTGTGATTTATACAGCACTATCTCTGGAGGAAATTTCCCAGTGCCATGGAAGCAGCAAGGAAGTGGATGGCGTAGTCAATTTTATAAAAGGTGTGGAAAATGTGAAAATTGCCTGTTTTTTATATGAAAAGGCAGAAAATGAAATCAAAGCAAGCTTTCGCTGTACAGATGGCTTTGATGTGTGCAAATTGGCTCAATGCTTTGGGGGAGGCGGTCATGTCAAAGCGGCAGGCTGTACCATATACGGCTCTATAAAACAGGCATGGGAGAAAATATATCAACAGTTGGAAAAGCTGTTTTGAGGAGGGCTGTGCCTTGGATGGTATTTTTAATATTTACAAAGAAAAGGGCTTTACCTCCCATGATGTGGTGGCCGTTGTACGCAAAGTGATACAGCAAAAAAAGGTGGGGCATACAGGCACACTGGACCCGGATGCAGAAGGTGTGCTTCCCATTTGTGTAGGAAGGGCTACAAGGCTTTCTGAGGAAATCATGGAGGGCAAAAAGCAGTACCGAGCTGTTGTGGCACTGGGTGTGACCACCACAACGGAGGATGCCTCAGGAGAAATCATAGAAAAAAAAGAATTTGAATTTGATTCAGAAAAAATAAAAGAAGCAGTCCATGGTTTTATTGGCAGCTATGAACAGATTCCTCCCATGTATTCTGCTGTGAAGGTCAATGGCAAAAAATTGTATGAATTGGCAAGAGAAGGCAAAGAAATTGAAAGAAAAGCAAGAAAAATTACGGTTTTTGACATCAAAATTACAAAAATGCTGCCTCCTGACAGATTTGAAATAGATATTGTATGCTCAAAAGGCACATATGTGAGGACACTTTGTGCAGACATTGGCAAAAAGCTGGGCTGCGGTGCTTATATGGCTTCTCTTTTGCGTACAGCCTCCGGCAGATTTTCTCTGGATACAGCCGTTTCTTTGGAAACATTGAAGGGGCTGGCACAAACACACCAGCTGCAAAGGGTTCTTTTGCCATTGGAAAATGCATTGGAGGGCTATGGCCGTATTGTTGTAGCAAAAAAGGCTTCAAAGCTGTTACATAACGGCGGTAAAATATATGAATACTTTTTTTTGGAAAAAACAGGAGATGTTTCACCGGGCAAAAAAGTGCTGGGCTATGACAGCAGCCAAGCATTGGTTGGTATTTATCAAATGGTAAAAGAGGAACAAAACAACAGGCTATGTATGAAGCCTTTGAAAATATTGCTTTAAAGGAGTTTGTTATGGAACATATTACAAATACAAACATTGCACAGCAAGAGCCGACAGCGGTGACAATAGGCAATTTTGACGGCCTTCACATGGGACATAGGGCATTGATAGAATTGACAAAGCAATTTGCAGAGGAAGAAAATTTAAAAAGCGTTGTACTGACATTTTCTCCCCACCCTATGTTTGTATTTGGCAAAAAGCCGGATTTTGCACTTGTCATGGCACCTTCTGAAAAAGAATATATGATGAAGCAAATGGGAATTGATGTTTATATTGAATATCCCTTTGACAAGGAATTTGCCTCTATGTCACCTGAGGAGTTTGCCTGTGATTTTATATTTGAAAAATTAAACTGCAAAGTGCTGATTGTAGGAGAAAATTATAAATTTGGAAAAAATCAGTCAGGAGATTATGAGCTTTTAAAAGTGTTGGGAGAACAAAGAGGTGTGAAGGTGATATATGTGCCTTCTGTGCTTTATGAAGGCGACAGAGTCAGCAGCACCAGAATCCGCCAGTGTTTAAAGCAAAAGGATTTGGAAATGGCAAACCGTATGCTGACAATGCCTTATTTTATACTGGGAGAGGTGGCCCAGGGAAAAAAGCTGGGCAGAACCATTGGCTTTCCTACCATCAACATCAAAGCACACAGCAAAAAGCTTTTTCCTCCGGATGGAGTGTATGCCACAAAAACACTGCATGAAGGAAGGATGTATTATGGAGTAACCAATATTGGCAAAAATCCCACTGTTGCAGGAACAGACAGAGTGGTGGAAACCTATCTTTTTGATTTTCAAAAAATGGTATACGGCGATACCATACAGACCTATTTTTTTGTATTTATTAGAAGTGAACAAAAATTTGATTCTGTGGAAGAGCTGCGTCAGCAAATGGAAAGGGATGCAGACAGTGCAAGAGCATATTTTGCATCTGAAAAATATGATTTTTGGCGGGAAAAATACTGAAAACAGGCAAAAAGATACTTGCCAAGAAAATAAAAATGTGATATATTGAAATGGCTGTAAAACCAATGCCCGGTATTTGGAAGCTCCGACCGTTTACTGAGCCTTTGGGGATACGAAAAACAAAGTTGATTTTTTTTAAGGAGGATTTATACATGGCAGAAATTAACAAACAAGAGATTATTGCAAAATATGGAAGAACACCTTCTGACACCGGTTCACCGGAGGTACAGATTGCTCTTTTGACAGCAAGAATCACATTACTGACAGACCACTTGAAAATACACAAAAAGGACCATCACTCCAGACGTGGTTTGCTGAAAATGGTTGGTCAAAGACGTGGTCTTTTGAACTATCTCAAAAATAACGATATTACAAAATATCGTGAGCTTATCAGCGATTTGGGTCTGAGAAAGTAAGATGAAAAAACAGTAGAGAGGAGTCCTTCCTCTCTATTCTATTATGAAAAAATATTAAAAAAAAGAAGCGTCACTATAGATTTCCAGCTTTGTAAATATCCAAAATGCAAATGTGTTTATAAAGCTGAAGATCTATGGTGCGGAAAATAATGAAAAAAGGAGATTTTGTATGTATACAACCTATTCTATGGAACTGGCAGGCAGAACACTGACTGCAGAAATTGGAAGAGTGGCAGAGCAGGCAAATGGAGCTGTTTTGCTTCGTTATGGGGATACTGTTGTGCTTGTCACAGCTACGGCTTCAGATAAACCAAGAGAAGGCATTGACTTTTTTCCACTGAGCATTGATTATGAAGAAAGACTGTATGCTGTGGGAAAAATTCCCGGAGGATTTATCAAAAGAGAGGGCAGACCATCTGAAAAAGCCATACTCACATCCAGATGTATTGACAGACCTTTGCGTCCTCTGTTTCCAAAGGATTACAGAAATGATGTTTCCATTGTAGCAACGGTTATGTCCGTTGACCAAGATTGTTCTCCTGAGGTGACAGCAATGATTGGTGCTGCTTTGGCATTAAATATTTCCGACATTCCTTTTACAGACCCTGTGGGTTCTGTCAATATTGGATATTGTGATGGGCAGCTGGTTGTCAATCCTACGGCAGAGCAAAAAGAAACCACATTGCTTTCTTTGACTGTATCCTCCAAAAAAGATAAGGTGATGATGATTGAAGCAGGTGCCTATGAAATTTCTGATGAATTGATGCTTCAGGCAATTCGTTTGGCCCATGAAGAAAATGGAAAAATTGTAAAATGGATAGAAGAAATTGTGGCAAAGGAAGGAAAAGAAAAAGCGCCTTATCAAGAGCATATCATTCCGGAAGCGGTTTATAACATGATTGCCGAATATATTACAGACAGCCGTATGGAAGAAGCAGTTTATGCAGAAAAAAAACAGGATAGAGATGCTAAAATCAAGGCCATTACAGAAGAAGTCAATGAGGCACTTTCAGAAAGACTGATACAGGAAGTGGGAGAAGAAACGGACATTGCCCTACTCATTGATGAAACCATATACAAATTTGAAAAAAATACAGTAAGAAGAATGATATTAAGAGAGCATAAACGCCCTGACGGCAGAGGTATTGAGGAAATCCGCCCTCTGTCAGCAGAAATTGATATTTTACCAAGAGTACATGGCTCTGCCCTTTTTTCAAGAGGACAAACACAGGCTTTGACTGTAACCACACTGGGAGCCATTGCAGAAATGCAAAAATTAGATGGATTGGATGAAACAGAAACCTATAAAAGATATATTCATCACTACAATTTCCCCGGTTTTTCTGTGGGAGAGGCAAAGCCCTCCAGAGGTCCCGGACGCCGTGAAATAGGACATGGTGCCTTGGGAGAAAAAGCATTGCTGCCTGTCATACCAAGCGAAGAAGAATTTCCCTATGCCATCAGATTGGTTTCTGATATTTTAAGCTCTAATGGTTCTACTTCACAAGCAAGCATTTGTGGCTCCACATTGTCATTGATGGCGGCAGGCGTGCCAATCAAAAGACCGGTAGCAGGCATTTCTGTGGGTCTTGTGACTGGGGAAAGCGATGATGATTTTATTGAAATCACAGACATTCAAGGTCTGGAGGACTTTTTTGGGGACATGGATTTTAAAGTGGCAGGTACCCACAAGGGCATTACAGCAATACAAATGGATATGAAAATAAAAGGACTTACATTTGAAATGATTGAGCAGGCATTGGCACAAACAGCCAGAGCAAGAGCTTATATTTTAGATGAAGTGATGGCAAAAGCCATTGCAGAGCCAAGAAAGGAGCTTTCTCCTTATGCCCCTAAAATTGCTACCATGACAATCGACCCTGAAAAAATATCAGAAGTCATTGGCACAAGAGGAAAGGTGATTAAAAAAATCATTGAAGAATCCAGCTGTGAAATTGACACAGAGGATGATGGCAGAATATTCATAAAAGGAAAGGATGTGGATGGCATTCAAAGAGCCATTGACATGATTTCTGCCATTGTTATGGAGCCGGAGGTGGGCAAAACATATAGCGGCACTGTTGTAAGAATTATGAATTTTGGTGCATTTGTGGAGATTGCACCGTCAAAAGAAGGGCTTGTGCATATTTCAAAATTATCCAGCCAAAGAGTTGCAAAAGTGGAAGATGTGGTGGCTGTGGGAGATAGCGTAAGGGTGAAGCTGACTGAAATTGATGCGCAAGGCAGATTGAATCTTTCCATCAAGGACGCAGATAAATAAATAAAAACAGGGTTGTATACAAATATGCAGAGATAGGTTTCTGGCTGTTGTTGCAGCCCTTTTTGTGTATAATTATTAAAAATTTGAAAATGATAATCCTAATAAATAGTTTTAATATCCATGTGCGGCTAAGCTCATAAACAGCCAAAAAAGAAGGGGAAAGCAGTAGAATAATATAAATGTAATAAAATCAATGATACGGATGTGTTACGTTAATATGAAAAATGATATGGCATTGAAAATGTGAATTTTTAAAAATGTACCAAAGAGATGGACGCTGCTTTTTTTAAAAAAAGCAAATAAAAAGATGGGGCATTGCAGCAGTTCTCTTCAAAGGCTCTTTTGACAGGCTGTGGAAGAAAAGCAGAGAGCTGGATTTGAGAACAGAAGCAGTGTTTCATAGCTTTTTATTTCATATTAAAGTAACAGAATCAATGATACTGATAGGAGAATGAATATGGTAGTAATCAAAAAATTGGACAATGGTGTGCGTGTGGCATTGGAAGCAATAGAATATGTCCGCAGTATTTCTTTTGGTATTTGGGTAAAAAACGGTTCCCGCAATGAACAGCCTCAAAACAACGGTATGTCCCATTTTATAGAGCATATGCTTTTTAAAGGCACAGAAAACAGAACAGCAAAGCAGATTGCCCAGGAAATGGATGCTGTGGGGGGACAAATTAACGCCTATACTACAAAAGAATATACCTGTTATCATACAAAAGTGCTGGACAGCCATTTTGACAAAGCCATGGATGTAATGAGTGATATGTTTTTGCATTCCCGTTTTTCGCAAGAGGACATACAAAAGGAAAGAAATGTGATATTGGAAGAAATCCACATGTATGAAGATGCACCGGAGGAATTGGTACATGATGCTTTGCAGGAAGCCATTTGGAGGGATTGCAGCTTGGGACAGCCCATATTGGGTACAGCAGAAACTATTTCAAATTTTGACAGCACAAATATGAAAAATTTTTTTCAAACACAGTATCATACAGAAAATACTGTCATTTCTGTGGCAGGACATTTTGATACAGAGGAAATGCTTTCTAAATTAAATCAATATTTTGGGCAGTGGAAAAGAAAAACAGATTTTGTGGTTTATGACACCAAAACAGTTTATACCCCTCAAATGATTCAAAAGGAAAAGGAGATTGAACAGGTGCATTTGTGCATGGCTTTTCCTGCATTGAAAAGAGACCATGAAAAAAAATATGCCTTGGCTGTGTTTAACACCATATTTGGCGGCGGCATGAGCTCTCGCCTTTTTCAAAAAATACGAGAAGAGCATGGACTTACTTATACCGTATACAGCTATACTTCGGCTTATGTAGACAGCGGATTGTTTTGTATTTATGCAGGAATGAATCCAAATCAAACAGAAAAGGTGGTGTCTCTTGTTTGTGAGGAAATAAGAGATTTGAAAAAAAATAAAATTTCTCAAAGCTTGATTGATGTGACCAAAGAACAAATGATAAGCAATTTTATAATAGGAAAAGAAAGCACAGTCAATTTGATGACAGCTTCCGGAGCTTCTGTGCTTTTAAGAGGATTTGTGCAGGAAACAGAAGAAATATTGCACCAGATTCAAAAAATTACGGCAGAGGATATACAACAGGTGATAGAAAAAATATTGATAAGAGAAGATATGAGCATTTCTGTTGTAGGAAATTTAAAAAATATATCATTTCAGAAAATATTGGAAAATAATTTTTGAAAAAAATTCATATTTTTGGAGATACTAACGATGCGGAAAACCGCAGAATTTTTTTCAAAGGAGGTGTATCTATGAAAAGCTTTAACTGGGTTATACTGACATTAGTAATCATAGGTGCATTGAATTGGGGACTTATAGGATTTTTTGGTTTTGATGTCATCACATCTATATTTGGCGGTTCACTTTTCTGGATTGCAAGGGTGATATTTGCATTGGTGGGTTTGGCCGGATTGTATGCACTGACATTTTACAAAGGCGTATCTCAGGCACAGATATCACGATTTAGCAAGCAGAATTAAAAAAAACAGTTGTTTTGAAATGGAAAAGAGAGTATACTTGCCCTACCGGCAGGTGTATAAAGAAAAATGACGGGGCATATTGCCCCGTTTGAAGTAAAAAGATACATAATGTTAAGGAGGAAATTACATTGAATTTTACAAAAATGCAGGGCTGTGGAAACGATTATATTTATATCAACGGCTTTGAAGAAACCATTACAGACCCGCAAAAGCTGGCTGTAGAAATGAGCGAAAGACACTTTGGCGTGGGAGCAGACGGCATTGTGCTGATATTGCCAAGCCAAGAAGCGGATTTTTGTATGAGAATGTTCAACGCTGACGGCTCGGAGGGAGAAATGTGCGGCAATGCCAGCAGATGTGTGGGAAAATTTGTATATGACAGGGGACTGACAGATAAAACAAACATTTCTCTCAGCACACTGGCAGGCATCAAATATTTGACATTACACATCAAAGACGGCGTTGTAGATACGGTTACAGTGGATATGGGAGAGCCTATATGGCAGGGAGAAAAAATTCCTGTAAAAAGCAATTTGGAATTTGTACAAAAACAGCCCTTAAAGGCAGAAGATAAAACATTTGAAATGACTTGTGTTTCCATGGGAAATCCTCATGCTGTCACCTATGTAGAAAGCACAGAGGCCTTTGATGTGGAGAAATATGGAAAAGTATTGGAAACAGCTTCCTTTTTTCCAAACAAGGCCAATGTGGAATTTATTGAGATTGTGGATAAAAGTCATTTAAAAATGAGAGTATGGGAAAGAGGCTCCGGAGAAACCATGGCCTGTGGAACAGGAGCTTGTGCAGCTGTTGTGGCAACTGCCAGAAACGGCCTTTGTGACAGAGAAGCAGACGTTGCACTTTTGGGCGGCACACTGCACATCAAATGGGATGAAAAAGACAATCATGTTTATATGACAGGCCCTGCCAGATTTTCATTTGACGGAAAGTGGCTTTTATAAAAAAAGAGATACAAATGATAAATAAGGAGGAAAAATACATGGGAGAAAGCTATATACAGCAGTTGATTGCACAAAGACTGGGCGGAAATCAATTTGGAAGGGATACTGTGCTGTATAAATTTGAAAAAATAAAAAGAGCAAAGCAACAGGCACAGCTGAAGCATCCTCAATTACCTATGATTGATTTGGGTGTGGGAGAGCCGGATGCCATGGCAGACGAGGGAGTGATAAAAACATTGGCACAAGAGGCGGCAAGGTGGGAAAACAGAGGATACACAGACAATGGCATATTGCCATTTCAAAAAGCTGCTGCTCAATATATGCAGTATGTTTATGGTGTAAAAGAACTGGACCCAGAAAGTGAAATTTGCCATGCCATTGGTTCAAAGCCTGCCCTTGCTATGATGGCACAATGCTTTATCAATCCCAAAGATGCTGCATTGATGACAGTACCCGGCTATCCCATTATGGGGACCATGACAAAATGGCTGGGCGGAGAGGTATATGATTTGCCTTTGAAAAAAGAAAATCAATATTTGCCTGATTTGAAACAAATCCCAAAAGAAATTGCCAAAAAAGCAAAACTGCTTTATATCAATTATCCCAACAATCCTACGGGGGCATTTGCCACAGAAGCATTTTTCAAAGAGGTTGTGGATTTTGCAAATCAAAATCAAATACTGGTTGTACAGGATGCTGCCTATGCTGCACTGACATTTGACGGAACAAAGCCTTTGAGCATACTTTCCATAGAAGGGGCGAAGGAGGTTTGTGTAGAAATCCATTCTTTGAGCAAGGCATTTAATATGACAGGCTGGAGAATGGCATTTGTGGCAGGAAATGCCATTGCTGTAAAGGCCTTTGCCGCTGTAAAGGACAACAATGATTCCGGACAGTTTGCAGCAATACAGCTTGCAGGAAAATATGCTTTGGAGCATACAGAAATTACCCATCATATCAATGAAAAATATTCCCGAAGACATGATATGCTGACAAAAACATTAAAAGAACTGGGATTTGATGCCAAAAAGCCAAAGGCCTCCTTTTATTTATATTTAGATGTGCCAAAGGGCATAAAGGGAGGAAGGCGTTTTGAAAATGCAGAGGAGTTCAGCCAGTATCTTATTTATGAAAAATGTATTTCCACTGTGCCTTGGGACGATGTGGAGCATTGTGTACGCATGAGTGTTACATTTTTGGCAGAAACAGAAGAGGAAGAAAAAAAGGTGATGGCAGAAATCAAAAAAAGATTGTCTGATGTGGAATTTGAATTTTAGATACAATGTATAGGAGAGAAGTCATATGGCAAAACAAACACAAATGCATATATCTCAAGCTCAGCAGGAAAGGGTAATATTGGTGGGTGTTGATTTGGATAATGGTATGCAGACAGAGGCTTGTTTAGATGAATTGGAGGAGCTTGTAAAAACAGCAGGCGCAGTGACTGTGGCAAAGGCCGTGCAAAAAAGAGATAGAATCCATCCCGGACATTATATTGGAAAAGGAAAGCTGGAAGAAATCAAAATGATGTTGCAGACATATGATGCCTCCGGCATTGTTTGCGATGACGAGCTTTCTCCTGCACAAATGAAAAATTTGGAGCAAATGCTGCAAACCAAAATTATGGACAGAACCATGGTGATACTGGATATTTTTGCCTCTCGTGCCATGTCAAAGGAAGGTAAAATACAGGTAGAATTGGCCCAGCTGAAATATCGTCTTTCCAGGCTGGCAGGCATTGGTGCTTCTATGTCCCGTTTGGGTGGAGGAATTGGCACACGAGGCCCCGGTGAAACAAAGCTGGAAACAAACCGCCGTTATATCAAGGAGCGCATTGGAGAGTTGAATCAAGAGGCAAAAGAAATTCAAACCCATAGACAGCTTTTGAGAAATCAAAGAAATAAAAAGGGGATTCCTCTGATTTCATTGGTAGGCTATACCAATGCGGGAAAATCCACATTAATCAATGCTTTGACAGATGCCGGTGTTTTGGCTGAGGATAAGCTTTTTGCCACATTGGACACCACCACCAGAAAAGTAAAGCTTCCAAACGGCTCAGAAATACTTTTGACAGATACAGTAGGATTTATACAAAAATTGCCTCATCATTTGATACAGGCATTTCGTGCCACACTGGAGGAGCTTTGTTATTGCGACATATTGCTTCATGTGGTGGATGCATCCAATGAAAACAGACAGGAGCATATGAAAACAGTGTATGAAACATTAAAAAACCTCCATTGTGAGGCAACTCCTGTTATTACAGTATATAACAAAACAGACAAAGAAATAGAACTGCCCCTGCCCATAGACACCATTGCAAGGGATAAAGTGGCTGTGTCTGCAAAAACAAAACAGGGGCTGGAGGATATGCTGGAAAAAATAGAGGCACTGCTCAAAAGCTTCCGAAAAAGTATGAATGTGCTTTTGCCTTATACAGAAGGCAGTCTTTTGCACAAAATTCATGGAAAATGTGAAATTGTTGCAGAACAACACAGGGCAGAAGGGGTTTTTTTGGAATTGTATGCAGATGAGGAAATGGAAAAAAGATTGCAGTGCTATGTAACAGAACAATAAGCTATTACAACTTTTATGAAAAAAATTTAGACAAAATAAAAGAATATATTTCATTTTTATTGCAGAAAAGTTGTAGAAAAAAAGAAATATTTGTCAAAAGTGTCGTAAAGAAATGGATTTTGACAATATATTGTAGTGGATTTTTTAGCAGAAAGTATGTATAATACAATTCATAGAAAGTACCAAAAGGAGGTAAATATGGAACGTATTTTAACTTTCTGCAAAAAAATGACAGATGAATCCGGTGAAGAACATCTTTTATATTATTGGCTGTTGAGAAAAGAAATTACGGAAAGCTCATCTCAACAAAAAGCTGTTTATGGCATAGAAATTGCCAAGTATCATCAAGAGGAGCTGCTTGAACAGGAAAAAATTACAAGCCTTTCTACCTCTGAAAGCCGTGTTATGGAATTGATACAAAAAATGGCACGGGGCAATGTAACGCCTATGACACTGCTTCCCCTCGCAGATGATTTTCTATCTGCATAACACATACATACACACAGCAAAAAACCGCCTGAGTTCAGGCGGTTTTTTGTGTAAAAGCCTTGTATAAAATGGGCAAAAAAGGATAAAAATTTATATTTTTTATAAACCAATATTTTAAAATCATATTATTTTTAAAAATTTATATAAAAAAATAAAAAAAATATCAGAGTTGTACTGCACTATGGCACAAAATGGAAAAAAGAGTTGTATTTCTGATTTATTGTCTGTAAAATGAATAAATGATACCATTACAAAAGAGAACATATTTTTATTGTAAAAGAAAAAGCGGAAAGGGTGGAGGATATGCAGGAGAAAATTTCTATTATAGAGCTTTATGGCACAAATGTCTTTCATGATGCACAAATGCGGGAACATTTGCCAAAAAAAATTTATAAAGAATTACAGCAAACCATCAAAGAGGGCACAGAGCTGAATGCTTCTGTGGCAGAGGTGGTGGCAAATGCCATGAAGGACTGGGCAATGGAAAGGGGAGCAACCCATTTTACCCATTGGTTTCAGCCCATGACAGGCATTACAGCAGAAAAGCATGATTCTTTTTTGACAATAGAAAACAATGAAAAAGCCATTACAGAATTTTCGGGAAAGGAATTGATAAAAGGAGAATCAGATGCTTCTTCGTTTCCTTCCGGCGGATTGCGTGCAACATTTGAGGCAAGAGGCTATACTGCATGGGACTGTACCTCTCCTGCATTTTTAAGAGAAGACTCGGCAGGGGTAACCCTTTGTATCCCAACTGCCTTTTGCTCCTATACAGGAGAGGCACTGGATAAAAAAACACCCTTGCTCCGCTCTGTGGAAGCAATCAACAAACAGGCTTTGCGCATACTGCGCTTATTTGGCAACACAACATCCAAAAAAATCAATATTTATGCCGGAGCAGAGCAGGAATATTTTTTGATAGACAGAGATTTATATAAACAAAGAAAGGATTTGATATTTGCAGGCAGAACATTGTTTGGGGCGGCTCCTCCCAAGGGGCAGGAATTAGATGACCACTATTTTGGCAGTATCAAAGAAAGAATTGCCAAGTTTATGCGTGAGTTGAATGTGGAGCTTTGGAAAATGGGTGTTTCTGCAAAAACACAGCACAATGAAGTGGCTCCTGCCCAGCATGAGCTGGCATTGATTTATAACACCTGCAATATTGCCACAGACCACAATCAAATTGTAATGGAGGCTTTAAAAAGAATTGCAAGCCACCATGGATTGGCCTGTCTTTTGCACGAAAAGCCTTTTGCCGGCGTCAATGGAAGCGGAAAGCATAACAACTGGTCTATTGGCACAGATGATGGACAAAACCTTTTGGACCCAGGCAAAACCCCCCATGAAAATGCACAGTTTTTGTTGTTTTTGGTGGCAATCATCAAAGCGGTGGATATGCACGCAGGACTTTTGAGGCATTCTGCCTCCAATCCGGGAAATGACCACAGGCTGGGAGCCGGAGAAGCACCGCCTGCTATTGTTTCTATTTTTTTAGGAGACCAGCTGACAGATATATTTGAACAAATTGAACACGGGGAGGCTACCTCCAGTATACAAGGCGGCAGAATGAAGGTGGGTGTGAACACACTGCCTGTGCTGAAAAAGGACGCCACAGACAGAAACAGAACCTCTCCCTTTGCTTTTACAGGAAATAAATTTGAATTTCGCATGGTGCCTTCTTCCGGCTCTATTTCCGGCCCTAATTTTATATTAAATACCATTGTGGCAGATGTATTGCAGGAGTTTGCAGATGTGCTGGAAGGAGCAGAGGATTTTACAACTGCAGTTCATGATTTGATTCACAAAACATATGTAGCCCATAAAAGAGTGATATTTAACGGAAACGGTTATTCCGAAGAATGGGTAGAGGAGGCAAAAAGAAGAGGGCTGCCCAATCTGCCCACTATGGTAGATGCCATTCCCGCACTTGTATATGACTCTACAATAGAAACATTTGAAAGACATAAAGTGTTAAATCGTTTGGAATTGGCCTCCAGAGCAGAAATACATTATGAGGCTTATGTAAAACAGATTAACATTGAAGCAAAAACCATGATTGACATTGCCTCAAAACAAATATTGCCGGCGGTGATAAAATATAAAAGCACTTTGGTGGATACCATATGCAGCATTCAAAAGCTGGGGCAAGACAGCAGTGTAGAAGAGGATATCCTTTCAGACATTACAAAAAATGTAAAGATTTTTTACCAAAATCTGCAGCTGTTGGAAAAAGAAACACAGGCAGCACATTGTTTAGAATGCTCCAGCCAGGAGCAGGCAGTTTTTTATCGTGACCATGTGGCAAAGGCTATGCAAAAGCTGAGAGAGCCGGCAGACGCCCTTGAAATGCTTGTGGATGAGGATGTTTGGCCTTTTCCTACATATGGAGAGCTTTTATTCAACATTTAAAACAGTATAGCCAAATGCTGTCAAAAGCATTTGTGTTGTCTAACAACATCATCCTATAAAAAGAGAGAACAGACTGTTTTTTTCTATTTTTAGTAAAAAACAGTCTGTTTTTTTATTAACAAATCATTGCAAAGACTGTATTCCCAATAAAAATGAATTTGTCATACAACAGAGGCAGTTTTTAATAATATTTTATGGCTTTTTTTATAAATTACACAAATAATTTATAAAAATAAAACATAAATTATAGTATATAACATAGTGATTTTATAATGTTTTAAAAAAAAACCAAAGAATATTGTTAAAATTGTTGCAATATTGTGCAAAGTGAGTTATAATGAAACCAGAAACAATGCATTATCTCATAAATACATAAAGGCAGCCATACAATTTGTTTTTTTGTATTATGCAATTTTTATAATAAGGTATGATTTTTGATTGAAATCCTATGCAGAATGCGGAGGTAAAATATGGTACAGCATGATAAAAGAATCACCATAATGACAGGGCATTATGGCAGTGGAAAAACAGAGTTTGCTGTCAATTATGCTATAAAATTAAGTCAGTTTTCTCCTAAAGTTACATTAGGTGACTTAGATATTGTAAATGTTTATTTTCGTTCCAGAGAACGAAAGGCGCAGCTTATGGAAATGGGCATTGATGTGATTTCTTCCAGTATAGAAGGAGATAGTGTGGATATTCCTGCCGTTGCGGCAATCACTTCCCCAGTGAGAGATAAATCTACAAGATATATTGTGGATTTAGGCGGCAACGATACCGGCACAATGGTGCTTGGCAGAATAAGGCCTTTGCTGGACCTTTCCGAAACAGATTTCTTTATGGTGGTCAATACAAACAGACCAAGCACCTCTTCCCCAGAGGGCATACTAAAAGAAATGAAAAGCATTGAAGCTGCTTCCGGTCTGAAGGTGACAGGCTTTGTAAACAATACAAACCTGATTCGTGAAACCACAGTAGAAAACATTGCAATGGGAGATAAAATACTAAGGCAAGCCGAAGGGCTTTCCAAAGTGCCTATCAAATATATAAGCTATGTGGAGGAGGTACTGCATGAGCCATTGCCCAAAGGATTGAGCGGAGAACCTTTTCCCATGAGGTTTTATATGAGAAAGGATTGGATGTAGGCAAAAATAATGGAGGTGTATCAAAAATGGCAAAAGGAAAAATAACAATTGACGAAAATATCTGTAAAGGCTGTGAATTGTGTGTTTCTGTCTGTCCCAAAAAAGTGCTTAAGCTTTCGGAAACCAAAATCAATGATGCAGGATACAATCCGGCAGAGGTGGTAAATGATGACTGCATTGCCTGCACAAGCTGTGCAAGAATGTGTCCTGATTCAGCCATTACAGTGGAAAAAATAGATTAAGGGAGGAGGAGTTTGACATGGCAAAGGT
Organism: uncultured Clostridia bacterium; assembly: GCA_944384265.1. Taxonomy (GTDB): domain Bacteria; phylum Bacillota; class Clostridia; order Lachnospirales; family Anaerotignaceae; genus Coprocola. The sequence goes on along the minus strand of CALWSR010000020.1, from coordinate 4,916 downwards.
ATTGATGAAAGGCAATGAAGCAATTGGAAAGGCGGCCATTGAAGCAGGCTGCAGATTCTTTTTTGGTTATCCCATTACACCACAAAGTGAGCTGCCTGAATATTTATCTGAAGAGTTACCAAAGGTAGGAGGTACTTTTGTTCAGGCAGAATCAGAAGTGGCGGCAATCAATATGGTATATGGTGCGGCAGCAGCAGGTGCCAGAGCGTTGACAAGTTCCTCTTCTCCCGGTGTGGCATTAAAGCAGGAGGGAATCGGCTATATTACAAATGCAGATTTACCGGCAGTGATTGTAAATATGATGCGTGGAGGCCCGGGGCTTGGCACCATACAGCCGGGGCAGGCAGATTATCGTATGTGTGTAAAGGGAGGCTCTAACGGAGATTATCACAACATTGTTTTAGCACCTTCCTCTGTACAGGAAGCAGTGGACATGGTGATGGAGGCATTTGATTTGGCTGACTGTTACAGAACGCCTGTTATCATTCTTTCAGATGGTTTGATTGGCCAGATGATGGAGCCGGTGGATTTTCACTATGCACCCAAAAGGGAGCTGCCTCCAAAGGATTGGGCTTTGACAGGAAAGGGCGATGGCCAAAAACATATGATTGTAAACTTAAATATGGATGCAGAGGACTGTGAAAATCATAACATTCAATTACAAAAAAAATATGTTGAAATAGAACAAAAGGAACAGCAATGGGAAGAATATTGCATGGATGATGCTGAGTATGCTTTTGTTTCCTATGGCACTTCTGCAAGAATTACAAAATCAGCCATTGATACATTGAGAAAAGAAGGCTATAAGGTTGGCCTGATTCGTCCAAAAACACTGTATCCCTTCCCAAAAGAGGCTTTTAAAGGCAAAAATATCAAAAAATATATGGACATTGAAATGAGCATGGGACAGATGGTAGAGGATGTACAGCTTGCTTGTAACGATGTGAATAAGGTTGTATTTTTTGGAAGATGCGGCGGTATTATATTGACACCAGAAGAGGTTGTTGAATTTGCTAAGTCTGTAATAGGAGGTGACAAATAATGTCAGTGATATTTCAAAAATCTAAGGGTTTAACAGATGTAAAATTGCATTATTGTCCTGGCTGTGCCCACGGTATTGTACACAAATTGCTGGCGGAATGCCTGGAGGAAATGGGAGAGCTTGGAAACAGCATTATTGCTGTGCCTGTTGGATGTGCTGTTATGGCAAATAAATATTTTAATTTTGACGCAATACAATCTGCTCATGGCAGAGCGCCTGCAACTGCAACAGGCATCAAAAGAGTGCATCCTGATAAAATGGTAATGACATACCAAGGCGACGGTGACTTAGCTTCTATTGGTACTTGTGAAATTGTTCATGCAGCAGCAAGAGGAGAAAAAATTACCACTATATTTATCAACAACGGTATTTATGGCATGACAGGCGGTCAAATGGCCCCTACCACATTGCCCGGCATGAGGGCAACCACTGCCCAACACGGCAGAGATGTGCATATACAGGGGTATCCTCTTAGAGTAAGTGAAATGCTTGCTACATTAGATGGACCTGCCTATATTGAAAGAGTCAGTGTGACAACGCCTGGACAAGTGGCGCAGGCCAAAAAAGCCATTATGAAAGCATTAAAAGTGCAAAAGGAAGGCCTAGGCTTTGGTTTTGTAGAAGTGGTTTCCAGCTGTCCTACCAACTGGGGATTGACACCAGTAAAGGCAATGGAATTTATCAGAGAAAAAATGATTCCTTATTATCCTCTTGGCGTGTTTAAGGATATTACAAGGGAGGGGAACTAATATGAGTACACAAAGAGTATGTTGTGCAGGTTTTGGTGGTCAGGGTGTTTTGAGCATGGGAAAATTGCTTGCTTATGCCGGTATGCTGGATGGAAAAGAGGTTTCATGGTGTCCTTCCTATGGACCTGAAATGCGTGGCGGTACAGCAAATTGCTCCATTGTGGTATCCGATGAGCCGGTAGGTTCTCCTGTCATTACAGCAGATGCCACTGCATCTATTGTGATGAATCAGCCTTCTTATGATAAATTTGTAAAAATCGTGGGTTCCGGCGGTACCATTATCATCAATTCCAGCCTTGTGGAAAAAAAGGTGGAGCGTGATGATGTAAAGGCATATTATGTTCCTGCCAATGAAATGGCAAAGGAGCTGGGAAATCCTAAATTGGCAAACATTATTTTACTGGGTGCTTTGCTGGAAGTGGATAATACAGTGACAGAGGAATCTGTTTTAAATGCTTTTACAAAGGTATTTGGTGAAAATAAAGCAAAATTTATTCCCATTAACAAAGAAGCCCTTGCAAAGGGTGCTGAATATGTAAGAAATCAAAAATAAAACAATATAGGATAATAAATGAAAACGAAGGGAAAACTGCCGCAGCTTGCTGCGGCAGTTTTTTTATAAATGAAGCATAAAACAAAATATTTCTTTCAGGATAAGCTCATATTGTTGTATATTTTGAAATAACAAGCTATACTAAGAGAAAACAAAAAAAGGAGGTTTTTTTTTGCAAAAGGAACAGAAGTTGAAAGAATTATTTTTATTGACAGCTTTTTGCTGTTGTTTTGTTGTGTTGGCACATACTTCTTCAGAAGGCGTTACAAGCTTGAGAATAGGAAGCTGGCAGCAAGCTGTATTTTTTGTATTCAATAAGGCGGCAACATTTGTTGTGCCTGGGTTTATATTTTTAAGCGGTTTGAAGCTGACTTATTCTTACAGAGAAAAAGAATTCCATTTTGTGGAATTTATACAAAAGAGATTATCTAAAATATTGATACCCTATTTTTGCTGGTATGTGGCCTATTATATTTTATTTCGTTTGATTGGTCTGACAGAGCCAAAAAGCATATCACAGCATATTTTTTCAATCATTATGGGAGATTTGGTAGCACCCTTTTATTTTATTACAACCATATTTCAATTTTACATATTATTTGGTGTATTTTTATATTTGTTGAAAAATGTAAATACCATACTGCTTTTTTGTATTTGCTTTGCAGTACAGCTATATTATCTTGAATATATTTATCCTATGTATGAAGACAGATTTTTTATGACATATTTGATTTATTTTTTGCTGGGAGGAATGATGGCATTACATTTACAGCAGTTTCAAAGGACAATCAGAAAATATGGCTGGGTATGGTATATTTGTTTTATATTTTTGACCTATTGGCATACTACACACGCATATGCCTCCAATGTACAAGGTGTTTTTTATGCACATTGGAGAATATTCACTTGTCTTTTTTCACTGAGTGGTATTATTGCGCTTTATCATATTTCAGACTATATTACACAAAGAGTGCCGGAAAAATGGATTGCTTTTTTTAAGGCAGTTGATGCCAGCAGTTATTATATTTTTTTGACACATTGTTTTTTGTTATATATATTCAATGGTTTTTGGGGCAAAGTCGGTTTGGAATCCATATTTCCCAAATTTATACTCAATTCTGCTTTGATACTGTTTTTTACATTCTTTTTTTCTTTTATCTATATTACATGGAAAAAGAAATGGTATTCCATAAAGAAAAAAGTATGATATAATGGTAAAATGATTCCGTAAAAATTGGGATTTAGGAGGGGTTTTTTTGTGTCAAAAAATAAAGTGAAAATTGTAATTGATGAAAAGCCTTTTATATTGATGGGAGAAGAATCGGAAGAACACATCAGACAGGTGGCAGATTATATCAATGTGAAAATAAAAGAAGTAAAAGCAATCAGTCCACACATTGCGGCAAATGTTCGTATGACACACGTTTTGACATCAATCAATGTGGCTGATGATTTTTTTAAGGAAAGAGAAAAGAATGCTGTATTGACAAAGCAACTGGCAGATACAGAAAGAAAAAGGGCATTGGAAGAAACCAGAAATAAACAAATGAAGGAATTGAAAAAGCTTTTGGAAACTGCCCGAAATGCCATTGTAGAATATCAAAATAAATTGAAAAAGCAAGAAGCTCTTTTGTCTGAAGCACAGCAAAAGCAAGCAGAGCTTTCTCAAACAGCAGAGCAATATAAAACAACCATAGAAGTACTGGAAAAAGAAAAAGAAGAACTGACAGCACGATGGAATCAATTTGAATCGAAAGAGCTGCAGCTGGGAACAGAGCTGAAGGACAGACTGAAGCAATGTGAAGAAGCATTGGAGAATGTGAGAAAGCAATATCATGATGCAAAGGAAGCATTACAGCAGACAGAGCAGCAAAGAGATACATATAAAGCAAATCTGGAAGAAGCAGAGAAAAGGTTGGAAGAACAATCTCATATGACAGCTTGGCAGCAAAAAGAAATACAATATGAGCAGGAGATAGACAGTCTGATATTGCTGCTGGAAAGTGAAAAGAAAAAAGCACAAAAATTACAGCAACAAATAGAAGAAACAGCTCATTTGGAAGAAAGGGAATATGAAAGACAAACATTTTGGGAAACAAAGGAAAAAGAATTTTTTGAACTGGTACAAGGTTTGCGGTCACAATTAAACGAAGAAAAGGAACAAAAACAATCCCTTCAAATGAATATAGAGAAATTGGAGGAAGAGAAGCAAAAAACAGAGCAGCTGCAAAGAGAGCTGGAAGAAAGCAAACAAAAGCAATTAGCACAGGAAGCAGAAGCAAAGGCAGGCTACACAGAAGAACTGACAGCCATTTCTGCACAACTGGAGGAAGAGAAGCAAAAAACAGAGCAGCTGCAAAGAGAACTGGAAGAAAGCAAACAAAAGCAATTAGCACAGGAGGCAGAAGCAAAGGCAGGATACACAGAAGAACTGACAGCCATTTCTGCACAGCTGGAGGAAGAGAAGCAAAAAACAGAGCGGCTGCAAAGAGAATTGGAAGAAAGCAAACAAAAGCAATTAGCACAGGAGGCAGAAGCAAAGGCAGGATACACAGAAGAACTGACAGCCATT
>CALWSR010000019.1 GCA_944384265.1 uncultured Clostridia bacterium | reverse complement strand
CTGAAAAAATGGAGAGAAAGGATATGCTAAGGGGCGTATGGCTTGTGAGCTTGCCTTTGTGCAGGGGAAGGCAAAAAGAGAAGAAGCAGGCCTCATGTGTTTTTTTGATAGAAAGGCAGTATAGTCACTAAAAAAAATATGGAAAAGAAGCATTGCAAAAAACAATAGAAAAGACTGTTTTTTATAAAATTATTTTGGATAAAAGCCAAAAGAAAGGGAATGCTAGTACTATCAAATCAAAAAGGAGTTTTTACCATGAAGGGAAAGAGATGGAAAACGGTTTTGATTGGCAGTATCACAGGCTTTGCAAATGGCTTGTTTGGTTCCGGAGGAGGAACCATTGTAGTACCATGTATGGAGCGGTTTTTATCTGTGGAGGAGCATAAGGCCCATGCCACTGCCATTGCCATTATATTGCCTTTATCATTGCTTTCCATACTGTTTTATGTTTGGAAAACAGATGTGTTGTGGTCCATGGCATTGTGGGCATCGGCAGGAGGCATTGCAGGAGGCTTTGCAGGGGCAAAGCTTTTGAGCAGGGTATCGGGCATATGGCTGCATAGAATATTTGGCGCATTTATGATAGCTGCCGCAATGAGGATGATATTATGATTTGGGTGGCTGTGGCAGGCTTTTTTGCAGGCATTATAAGCGGCATGGGCATTGGAGGAGGCACCATATTGATTCCTGCACTGCTTTTTTTGCAGGATATCAGCCAACAGCAGGCACAGGGAATCAATCTCATCTATTTTGTGCCAACGGCAGTCATTGCCCTTATCACCCATATCAAAAATAAAAGCATTGAAACAAATGTGGTCAAGCCCATTGTATGGATAGGCCTTTTGGGGGCGGCTGCCGGCGCCTTTTTGGCCGTCAAAATGGAAGGAGATTTGCTAAGAAAATTTTTTGGCGGATTTTTATTGCTTATGGGACTTTCAGAGGTGTTCCACAAACAAAAAAATAAGAAGGGAGAAAAGAAATATATGAACGACATACAGTTTGCAAACATCAAAGCAGAATTTCAAAAAGCTGATTTAGAGGGGAAAATACGCATTTATGTCACCACAGAGGACTTAAGCACACAGCAGTATAAAGAGCTGCTGGGGATGTACCCTGTGGGAGAGCTGGACGAGCTGGAAAAGGCATTGGGATAAGAGAAAAATATTTTTTAGGGGCCGTTGCAAATCCTCCTCTAAAATCATAGTCTACAAAAATCGGTTGCTTTTTGAGCAAATGCTACTCATAAAACAGCCGGTTTTCTATTATGTGCAGGCTGCGGCGGCAATTTCATTTTGCAGCATCCCCTTTTATAAGCCCTCTCAAAGCAATTACAAAAAAATATTTTCATTTTTATAATATCTGGTATAATAAAGAAAAAGGGGGTATTGTGTTATGAAATACATTGAAGATTTGTTTGTAGGAGAAAGTGTAGAGGATTTGAATACCATTCTTTATAGTATTCATCATAATATACCCGTTTTTCATTTATATTGTATTTGCTTGTTTTATGAAAAAGAAAAAAGCCATATGGAAATTATGTCCTCAAAAGAGCTGTGCAAAAAAAGATATGCACAAAAAAAATGTATGGTTGCCGGCGTTGCCTACGGAAGAGCAGAGGCATTGGATTTATTTTGTTATATGATAGAACAGGCAGTCAAAAAGGGCAGCAGCCTGCAAAAAGCGGAGGAATGGATTTTATGAAGGGGATATATATTTGTGCAAGCATTTTTTGTGCTGTATGGCTGCTTTTTGTACTTTTGACCACTTCCATAGAGATTGCAGTGTATGCAGATATGGGATATTTTCAAAGAGAATATAAAAAATATAATGTGTTGGAAAAAGTACATATGCAGGAAGAAGATTTGCTTTTTGTAACAGAGCAGATGATGTCTTATTTAAAAGGAAATCGTCAGGACTTATCCATTGAAACCATCATTGACGGAGAAAAAAAGGAGTTTTTTAATGAAAAAGAAAAAGCACATATGCAGGATGTAAAGGCCCTTTTTTTGAAAGCCCAGCTTTTTAGAAAAATAGGCATTGTGATTTGTTTGCTGATAACCGGCTTTATGGTATGGAAAAAGGAAAAAATGTTATTGCTGCAAACCATAAGAGCCTCTATGCTTTGTCTGGTTTTGGTGACAGCTGTAACAGCCTTTGTGATTTCAACCAATTTCAATCAATATTTTACATTATTTCATAAAATATTTTTTTCAAATGACCTTTGGCTACTGGACCCTCAAACAGACAGGCTGATTAACATTGTACCGGAACCCTTTTTTATTGACACATCTATACGAATTGGATGGATATTTGGGGGTATGGTGATTGCAATCTGCATTCTTTGCAGTGTTTTGTTAAAAGCAGGCAAAAAAAAGACAGGAGTATAATATGGAGCTACTTTTGATTCTATGGAGCATAATAAAAGTAATAGTATATATTGTTTTGGGCATTTTGCTTTTACTTTTTTTGCTGCTGCTTTTGATGCTTTTTTCTCCCATCAAATATGCCCTATCCGGTGCTTATACAAAAGAGATAACAGGAGAATTTGATATCAAATGGATATTGGGAGCAATACATTTATGGGGCAGGTATCAAAATGAAAAATTGGAAATTGCCTTTTCCATATTTGGATACTGCATTTATGGAGGAAATAAAAAACAAAAAAACAATAAAAGTGTTGCAAAAAAAGAAGAAACGGTTGTTTATACAAGAGAAAGGCAGCCACAGCTGACAGAAACAAAAGAGGTGGAAAAGGAAGAAAATTTGCAAAGCCAATCTCAGCCAAAGCAAAAGCAGCACAGACGTGTAAAAGCAACAGAAGCAGAGGAAAAAATACAGCAACAAAAAGAAAAAAAGCCAAAACACAAAAAAACAAAAACACAAAAAAACAAAAACACAAAAAAACAAAGTCAGCAGCAGGCCTTGAACAAAGACTATTTTTTGCATATGAAACAAAAAAAGCAGTTTTTGAAAGCCATCCTATTGTTTTGCAAAAGAATGGCCAAAGGGGTGCTGCCGAAAAATGTATATTTAAAAGCTACCATAGGCACAGGGGACCCGGCCTTGACAGGCTATTTGCTGGCTGTGGCCGGCGTGGCAAAAATGAAATTTGGCAAAAGTCTTCAAATTACAGGAGATTTTAAACAAATGACAGTGCAGGACGTTTTTTTGGATATACAGGGAAGCATATTTTTGATATATTTGTTGTATGCAGTGATACGCCTTTTGTGTGTAAAAACCATTTGGCAAACAATAAAATTAGCATGGAAAGGAAATAGGTGAAAAAAATGGGAAAAGGATTTGACACTTCTTTAAATGTGTTGTTTGATAAAGTAGAGGATATTGTTTCTACCAAAACAGTTGTGGGAGAAGCCATTACATTTGGGGATTTGACACTTTTGCCTTTGATAGAGGTTTCTGTGGGAGTGGCCGCAGGAGCAAAGGAAGGGTCCAAGGAGGACACAGCAGGGGGCATGGGAGCAAAAATTACACCAAGCGCTGTGCTTGTGATACAAAATGCAACGGTGCAAATGATTAACATTAAAAACCAAGATGCGGTCAACAAATTGATTGACATGGCCCCTGGCATTGCTTCCAAGCTGAATTTTGGAGCCATATTTAACAAAGGAAGGCAAAACACACAGCCCAAGGAAGAAGTGAAATTTGAAGAGGAATTTGTGGCAGAAGAGTAGGAGGGCCTTGATGAAAACGCTCATAAAATATTATGACAAGGATGTTTTAAAAAATATTTCTGCACCTTTGACATTAAAACCTCAAAAAATTATATTTTTTTATGATAAAGGCATACAGGATATGACATGGTTTCATAGCTTAAAAAAATGCTTTCAGCATACAATGCCGGACATTATTATGGAACATACCTGCTTGGATATTTTGGATATGGTAGAAATCTATACAAAAACAAAAAAGGCATTGGAAGAAAATGAGGACTGTGCCATGGAGTTTACCGGAGGAAGCGAGCTGATGCTTATTGCCGGATTTCAGGCAGGGGCCAAAAAGGGAGTGCCTCTTTATTATACAGATTTGGTAAAGGGAATCATACTGGATTTGGCAGAAAACAGAGCCGTTGCCCGTACAGAAAAGCTGACATTGCAGCATTTTATGGATGCAAGGGGCGCCCGCTTTACGGGACATTCTCACAGAGAGCCGGAGCAGGAAAGATACAAAGATATTTTAAATATGTGTGATGTGCTTTTTGACAATTTAAATGCTTGGAAAAGTACAAGCAACTTTTTGCAGATTGTTGTAGCCAAGTTTCCCAGTCAGGAGATGTATATTAAAAATAAAATCCACGCCACACAAAGAAACGGCCAAAGAGTCAGCCCGGAGAAAAAAATATTATATGCCTTTCAAAAATTTGGTTTTATAAAGGATTTAAAGCTGACGCAGGAGCATATCAGCTTTTCCTTTTGCTCTGCTACAGACAAACAGTATGTGATTAATTATGGCATTTGGCTGGAGCTGTTTGTATATATCCATGCCAAAAATTCAGGCGCATTTGATGATGTAAGACTGGGCGCATTGATTGACTGGAATGCTTATGATGCCACAAGAATGGCAGGCAATGAAATAGATGTGATACTTTCTGACCAATCTATGCCTGTATTTATTTCCTGCAAGCTGCGCAGCGCCGATGCAGCGGCAGTCAATGAGCTGCTTATTGAAAAAAAGAGAATCGGCGGCTGGTTTTCAAAGGGAATATTGGTATCCTTTGGAAAAGACAGGCAAGAAAAAAGTGCTACATATTTAAGGGCAAAGGAATTGGGCATTGAAATATTGGATGCCAAGGATGTATTAAGCGGGGATTTTGAGCAAAGGCTGATTACAACAGTAAAAGAGCATGATTTGATAAGCTTGAAATGGAAAAAGGTATAGGGAGGAAAAAAGTATGACAACCAAAAAGAGACTTTTGACAGCCCTTTATACAGGGATACTCATTGGTGTGCTTTTGGAATTAAAAGAAGGAAGTATCCACATTACAAGGGTGATATTGTATTGTGGAATTTATGTGGCCGCATTTTTTTTGATAGAATGCATACGATGGGCGGCAAAAAAATATTTTTAGACACTTTGAAGCTGCTGTTTTCAACGAAATATTTATATATAGGGGGCTGTTATCAGCCTTTTTTTGTGCAAAAAATTTTTGAAAGAGTACTTGACAAATCAAAATGAAACTGGTATGATTTGCTCATAAGTTAGCATAAACTAATTAAAGATAATTAAAGCTAATATTTAATATAATATGCTAACTAAAATAAGAAAGGAGTAGCTGTCATGAGTGAATTTGAGCAGATGCTGTTGGACCAATGTGCTCCCACCATATTTGGCATCAAACAGTCTAATTTATTTTCTTGCTCTAAAGAAAATAAGCAAGAGGTATTTGCAGAGCTAAAGCGCTATAACAGCTGTGGCAGTGCTTCAGGTGTACAATTTAAAATATTATATGAATGTAAAAACAGAATTTTTATTATTGCATATCGCAAAAAGGTGATGCAGAAATATTTTGCACAAACAGCTGCAAAGGATTTTTTATTACAGCAAGGATACCCAAAAACACAAAACATAGAAACACTTTTGCAATACTTAAAATACCGTATTGAAAAATGGGAAGAATTTCCCCATGAAATAGGACTGTTTTTAGGATATCCTTTGGCAGATGTAAAGGCGTTTATTGCCAAAAAAGGACTTCATTTCAAATTTTGCGGCTATTGGAAGGTATATAGCAATGAAGAAAATGCCAGAAAAACATTTCTCTGCTATGAAAAATGCAAAGAAGTCATTCGTTACAAAGTGACAAAGGGCATACCCCTTACAGAACTGGTGGGTATGGCTTGTTAATAAAAATTTAGGAGGTTTTAAAAAAATGGATAAAATTGCAGTCATTTATTGGAGTGGCACAGGAAACACAGAGGCTATGGCAAATGCCATTGCACAGGGAATCAAAGAGGCCGGTGGAGAGGCAGATGTTTTTGCAGTCAGTGATTTTGCAGCAGATACATTTGACAGCTACAAAAAGGTGGCATTAGGCTGCTCCGCTATGGGGGATGAAGTGCTGGAGGAAGCAGAATTTGAGCCATTTTTCTGCGATATTGAAAATAAATTGGGCAACAAAAAGGTAGCATTATTCGGCTCTTACGGCTGGGGAGATGGCAAATGGATGAGAGATTGGGAAGAAAGAGTGCCAGGTGCCAGCCTGTTTGAAGAAGGCCTGATGGTAAATGGTATGCCATCCGGTGCATCAAAGGACGAATGCATTGCATTTGGCAAAAGATTTGCACAATGCTGATTATCCTTTCACACCCTTTCCGTCGTTTTATAAAAAATAGAAATAAAGCATCGTTTTAAAACAGTTTACTAAAACCCTTACATCAAAAAAGCCAACAATATATATTGTTGGCTTTTTTTTGCAAAATGTCATTGCATATTTTCGTAATATAAGTATTGTTATGCTGTAATTAACATAATTTGAATTTGTCAATTTCTTCTTCCATAAATTTTACCTGTACAGAAAGGTCATGTATGGAGGCAGAGCTTTCCTGGGCAGAAGCAGAGTTTGTCTGCACAACAGAAGAAATTTGTTCGATACCTGTGCTGATTTGAGAAAGGGTATCAGACTGCTCCACAGACATTTTGGAAATTTTATTTAATTCCTGAATAATGCTTTGAGAGCCTTCTACCACGCAATTCATAGCAGAAGTGGTTTGCTGTGCAATTTCTGTGCTTTTGGAAATAGCCTGCACTGTTTGGGTGATAAGCTCAGCTGTATTTTTTGCTGCCTCTGCACTTTTTGCCGCCAGATTTCTAACTTCATCTGCCACAACCGCAAAGCCTTTTCCTGCTGCACCGGCTCTGGCCGCCTCTACTGCCGCATTTAAAGCAAGTATATTGGTTTGAAAAGCAATGTCTTCAATGGTTTTAATAATTGCCTCAATCTGTGCGGAAAAATCATTGATGTGCTGTATAGAATTCAGCATTTCTTTCATTTTTCGGTCGCTGAGGGCTATGTTTTCTCCGATTGCATTTGCCTGCTGGTTTGCAGATTCCACACGCTTTGCACTTTGCTCTATGTGGTGAGAAACATCTGCCAAGGAAGCGGACAGTTCCTCCACAGAGCTGGCCTGTTCTGTTGCACCCTCTGCAAGAGATTGGGCATTGTTGGTAAGCTGAACAGAGGTTTCCAGCACTTTGTCAGAGGAGTTGGATATGGTTGTTAATGTGCTGACCAAATTGGTTCTGATTTGCAAAAGGGATGTTTCAATTTTTGCAAACTCTCCTGTATAATCATTTTGTAAAGTAAATACAAGATTTCCATGTGAAATTTGATTTAACACAGAGGCAATTTCATCAATATAAAGAATGTATTTTTTTAACTGCTCTACTGTATGAGAAAGGGCAATGGAAACCTGCCCGATTTCATCAGAAGAATGAGAAAGCTGTGCCACATCCAGATTGCCTTCTGCAATGGACTGGGCAGTATCTCTCAGTCTCAGCAAGGGTTTGATAATCATTTCAGAAAGCAGTATGATACAGATTGCTACAATCACTAAGCAAATGATAAATGTAATTCTCATATGAGATATGGTGCTGCTGTAAGAGGCCATGGCCTCTGCTTCCGGCATACAGCTTAATACAGAAAAGCCCGTATCCCCAATTTTGCTTAATGTACCATAATATTTTACATTGTCTATAAAAAATGTATAATTGCCAAAGGCAGAAGAGGAAACAGCAGATTTTATATCTTCTGAAAGATTTGTTTGTGCAATGCTTTGATTGATATAGCTGCTGTCAGGATGATATAAAATATTTCCTGCTGCATCGGTCAGTATGGAAAAACCCGATTGTCCAATAGAATAAGAAGATATAATATTGGAAAGATTTTCCAATGTAATGTCAATGGCAGAAATACCAATTACTTCGTTGTTTGTACTGTTAAAAACCGGTGAGGCAATGGTAATGACAGTACCCCCTGTGTTGGCATCTGTATAAGGGGTGGTAAGATATGTTTTTCGGGAGGATACTACCGCTTCAAAATAAGGTCTGTCCTCCAATCCCCAGTTGATGCCTGAAAGAAATCCATCAGAAATCATGATTTGGCTGGAATCGGCATCCCCTATGTAAACACCTAAAATAATATCCGGGTCTGTCTGCTGTTGCTTGATTAAGGTTTGATTGATGTCAGAAAACCAAGGCATATCCACAAAAGCAATTCCCGGAGGTGTTTCCAAAAGTGCCTTTTCTACATTGTAATCAGCCGCTACGCTTTCTGCTTTTGTAATATATTTTGTAAAAAAATGGTTCAGCTGCTCAGAAACAGCCGTGGCGTCAGAAGCTAGTTTGTCAACAGTAAGCTGTTGTGTGGATTTGCTGACAGAGCTGGTAATCAGCAAGCCTGTTATGACCAAAACAAGTATAGTGGGTAATAAAATGCCGGCCAGCATTTTAATACGTAAGCTAATAAATCTCATATTAGTTCCTCCTCAACCATTGTAAAAATGTAGATTTTAAAAATTGTACCATAGAATAGCATAATTTTCAATATTGTATAAAAATTATGTTAAAATAGATGAAATAATGATTCATGGTTTGCAATGTAAATAAAAAATAATTTTTATGATTATAACAATATATAAAAATAAACTAAAAAATAGATGTAAAAAATATAATTTTCATAAATTTTATCTATTTTTATTTTTTTTGTATAAAAATTTGGACTGTTTTGTAAGACAATTATTATTTTACAGCAATAACATTGTACTGAATGAAAAATAGTTTATTCTTATAAAAATTAATTTTTGCTGTGAAATTTTTTTGTAAAGAAATGAGATGGCATTTTGTGAAAGCACTGCAATGGATTTTGCATGGCCTGTCATTTCTTCAGACTCTTTCCATTTTACAAAATGGACGCTGATTTGTCAAAAAGTATTTTCATCACTGCTTTTATAAAAGCTTCAATGTAATTTTGTGTTTCTCGCCCAGAAACAGGAAGGGGATGTTTTCTCATATCCTTGGCAGCAGCACATTTTTGAAAAGAGGCAGATTGTCTGCTGCAGTTATCCCACAGCTTGCCAAAGAGCAGACCCAAAAGGAAGTGGATGAAATTGGATGCTGCAAAAACATGGTTTCTTTTTGCTCTACCATAGCTGAACAGCAAAAAGAAGCGGCAATATGTCCAAAGGCAGCAAGGATGCGGATTGTTTAAAATGATATACAGGCTTTGCTATGTTTTTATAAAAGGAAAAAATAAAAATGAGGAAAACAGAAGCTGTATCAAAATTGTAACGCAGACAAAACAACAATGAACAGGTGGTGCTTTACCAAAAGCACAAATCCCTTTTTTAGAGATATTTATGCCACAAACCGGAGAGAGTAGATTTCTGTCAGCGACAGTCCTTTGTGATGTCAAAAAGAATGAAATGGTGTACAAACAGATATGTTTTATTGCCCTTTTGTATGGTTTCATGGTATAATCACACTGTCTTTGTCAAAAAAAGAGAGGAAGAAGGTTTATGAAATTATTGCTGACAGCATTAAATGCAAAATACATTCATTCGGCATTGGCACTGCATTGTTTAAAAGCATATGCCAAAGAGCTGCAGGAGCATATTTTCATAGAGGAATATACCATCAATCATCAACAAGATTTTATATTGCAGCAGATTTATGAAAAAGCACCGGATGTGGTTTGTTTTTCCTGCTATATTTGGAATATAAGGCAAATAACAGACATTGTGGAAAATTTAAAAAAAATACTGCCTAATGTTTTGGTGATACTGGGAGGGCCGGAGGTATCCTATGATGCAGTGGATACTCTGGAAAATATTTCCGCTGATATTGTCATAAGAGGAGAAGGGGAAGCAACATTTTATGAGCTGGCAAAGGCAATGGTTTGCAAAAATTTGGTGTTGGAAAATATAGCAGGCATTACCTATCGAAAATACGGCAAAATCTATGAAAATCCAGACAGAGCGCCCATTTGTTTAGACGATTTGCCCTTTGTTTATGACAGCATGGAGGGGTTTGAACATAGAATTGTATATTATGAAACCCAAAGAGGCTGTCCTTACAGCTGTCAATATTGTTTATCCTCCATAGAAAAGGGAGTGCGTTTTCTTTCTGCCAAAAGAGTGGAAAGAGATTTGCAGTTTTTTTTGGACAACAATGTGCCTCAGGTAAAATTTGTGGACAGAACATTTAATGCAAATCCTTCCCATGCCAGACATATCTGGCGTTACTTGATAGAGCATGACAACGGCGTTACAAATTTTCACATGGAGATTACAGCAGATATATTGGATGAAGCAAGTCTGGATTTGTTAAAAAAAGCGAGAAAGGGACTTTTTCAATTTGAAATTGGCGTGCAGTCCACCAATGTCAGTACCATAAAAGCCATACAAAGAAACATAAGCTTTGAAAAGCTGCAAAGTGTTGTAAAAAAAATAAAACAATATGGAAATATCCACCAGCATTTGGATTTGATTGCAGGACTGCCCCATGAGGATTATACCTCCTTTGCCAATTCCTTTAATGATGTGTATGCTTTGGAGCCGGAACAGCTTCAGCTGGGATTTTTGAAGCTTTTAAAAGGCTCAGGATTGCGCAGAGATGCCAAAAAATACGGTATTGTGTATAGAGAACAGGCCGCATATGAGGTGCTTTATACCAATGTGCTTTCCTATGGTGAAATTTGCCGTTTAAAGCAAATAGAACATATGGTGGAAATTTACTATAACAGCCAAAAAGCACTGCACAGCATTGCCTATGCCATAAAATGCTTTCAAACGCCCTTTGCTTTTTATGAGGCCTTGGCAGAAAATTGGGTTTTGAAAAACCATCATATGCTGCAGCATAACAAAATGGAGCTTTATACCATATTTTATGATTTTGTATCGCAGACAAGCTGCACAACAAAGCATCAGCAGATTTTAAAAGATATTTTAAAATTTGATATTTTTTTAAATGACAATGTGAAAACACTGCCGCAATGGCTTTTTGAAACAAAAGAACAAAAACAAAAAAAATGGGAGTATTTTCATAACAGGCCATTGCTTGCACAAAAGGCCCCGCCCCTGGCAGAGGTCAGTGCAAAACAGCTTTCAAAAAGCTGTTATATTGGCTTTTTTGATTATGATGTGTATGGCTGGGCAAAGGAAAGAAAAATGACAAAAAAGAAAACAGTCATATTGTTTGACTATGAAAAGAAGGATAGTGTAACAGGAAATTACAGCTATTATTTGTTATCATAGTATGTGCTTGATGGGAAAAATGATATGGCATTGTTTCAAAATAGAAGAAAAGGATTGCTGTTGTTTTCTTTAAAAAAAGGAAAGGGCATTTTCCAGTCTGTGCAGAGAAGAGAAATGCCAAGGACTGATTTTGGCTTTTCATAGCAAAGCAGCAGCATTTTATCATAAATAAAGGAGGAAAAGTATGAATCAAAAGCAAAAGCTAGAGGGGATACTGGCACTTTTGGATGAGCATTATGGACCGGCAAAGTGCTATTTGCACCATGAAACGGCGTGGCAGCTGTTGATTGCCACCATATTAAGCGCACAATGCACCGATGACAGAGTGAATATGGTAACAAAGGATTTGTTTCAAAAATATCAGTCTGTAAAGGATTTTGCACAGGCAAAGCAACAGGAATTGGAAAAGGATATCCATTCTACGGGATTTTATCATAATAAGGCAAAAAACATCATTGCCTGCTGTCAAAAATTGCTTTCGGAATATGACGGCGTTGTGCCGAGTGATATTGAAAAGCTGACGTCATTGGCAGGCGTGGGCAGAAAAACAGCAAATGTTATTAGAGGAAATATTTTTGGCATACCCAGCGTTGTGGTGGATACCCATGTAAAAAGAGTGTCCAATTTGTTGGGGCTGACAAAAAATCAGGACCCTGTTAAAATTGAATTTGATTTAATGAAAATATTGCCAAAGGACCACTGGATTAGCTTTAACACACAGGTCATTGCCCATGGCAGAAAGGTCTGCATTGCCAGAAGGCCCCAGTGTCAAAATTGTTTTTTATATCCTTATTGTGATGGAGGAAAAAAGCTTTATCAAAAATAACAATGCTTTTGAAAATGGGTTTTCATGGAGTAATTGCTGAAAAACAGTTGAAAACAGCAGCTGTTTTTCGGCAATTTTTTATGATTTTTTTCATTGCAAAAAAGAAAAAACAGCCATATAATGATAGCCGTTGGAAAAAAATGTACTCCAAAAGCCGGTATAAAATAGAATTGGTGAAATAAAAAAGAAATAGAAAAGGGCAAAAAAAGAAAATGGGAAGGGTTTTTTTGCACATTTTGTGATATCAATGGAAATGGTGTAAAATAGGGTACTCCAATTGATATATTATTTTGACTTTTCATTATAAAATAGCATATGTTACGTTAATATGAAAAATGATATGGCATTGAAAATGTGAATTTTAAAAATGTAGCAAAGAGATGGACGCTGCTTTTTAAAAAAAAAGCAAACAAAAAGATTGGAGCATTGCAGCAGTTCTCTGCAAAGGCTCTTTTGACAGGCTGTGGAAGGGGAGAAAAGCAGAGAACTGGATTTGAGGGCAGAAGCAGTGCTTTATAGCATTCTGAAGTAACAAAATCATAACATAAATGGGGAGGAATGGGACATGGTACAGCAAGATGCTACAAAAACCGTTTTTAAAATGTCAATACCAATATTTATTGAATTGCTCTTGCAGCTTTTGGTGGGAAATGTGGACCAAATTATGATTAGCCAATATTCACAAGGCTCTGTTGCGGCAATTGGAAACGGCAATCAAATTATGAACATTGTCATTATTGTGCTGAGTGTAACCAGTGTTGCCAGCACAATATTGATTTCTCAATATCTGGGGGCCGAAAATAAAATAAAAATTGCACAAACCTGCATGGTATCTTTGTTTGTCATTTTATGCTTCAGCATTTTTGCTTCAGCATTGATTTGTATAGGACATAAAGCCATATTTATGTGGATGAAAATACCGGAGGATATATTAAAGGAGGCAGGCAGCTATTTAACCATTGTGGGACTTTTTGTCATAGTACAGGGCATTTATATGACTTTTGCTGCCATATTGAGGAGCTTTGGATTTATGAAGCAGGTGATGTATGTTTCTGCTGCTATGAATATCATCAATATTGGAGGAAATGCTGTTTTAATCAATGGTTTGTTTGGTATGCCAAAGCTTGGCATTATGGGTGCTGCCATTTCTACCAACATCAGTAAGCTTATAGGACTGATTATCATTTATAGACTGTTTTGCAAGCATATCAATATTACATTGTCATGGAAAACATTAAAGCCTTTTCCAACACAGACATTAAAAAACCTGCTTCATATTGCAGTGCCTTCCGGAGGGGAGGAGCTGTCCTATCATTTGTCACAGGTATATATTTTAAAATTTATCAATCTTTTTGGAACGGCTGTCATTGCCACAAAGGTGTATTGCAGTATGCTGGCAAACATTGCTTATGTATATTCCATTGCGCTTTCACAGGCAACACAGATTATGGTCAGCTATTTGATTGGTGCAGGGGATTTGGAAAAGGTAAAAAAAAGGGTATGGACCACATTGGGCTGTTCCATGTTTATTGCACTGGGCTTGACAGCAATATTGTATTTTAATGCAGAAGCCATATTTGGCATATTTACAGAGGACAAAGAAATCATTTTATTGGGAAAGAAAATATTGTTTATAGAATTCTTTTTAGAAATCGGCAGAACGGCTAATATTGTTTTGACAAAATGTCTTGTGGCCGTAGGGGATGTGTTGTTTCCTGTTACAGTTGGCATTATATTTATGTGGTTGATTGCTGTTTTGGTAGGATATTATTTTGGCATTCATTTAGGCATGGGACTGATAGGAATTTGGATTGCCATGACAATAGATGAGTGTATGAGAGGCATATTGTTTGTCATACGGTTTCGCTCCGGAAAATGGAAAAGAAAAATGGAGCAGGCTGCTCAAAAAGCGGCCATATCCTAAAAATACAAAAAAATGGCAGTTTTTCATACTATCATAAAAAAGCAGTGAAGGAAATGTTTCAAAAGCAGAGCATAGGGAAGCTTTCAAAACCAAAGCCACCGGTTTATGGGGTGGCTTTGGTTTTATGTCATAAAGCTTTTTTATCTTCTGGTATATAAAATAGGCTGGTCAAAGCCAAATGTTTTTTTGCCGTTTGCCTCCAATGATTCGGAAACCTCCAGCACATCCTTTGAAAATCGTTCAAACAATGTAAATTTCAGTGTGGGAGAAAACATACTGACACTGCCGCCCTCCCAAACATTGTCCTGTTTTTCAGTATATATGGCAGGGGTAAATTTTGAGGATATTTTTAGGGCATCATATTCTATGGGCTCTAATTGGTCATATGTAAATGTAAGCTTGTTATACCCTTGTGGAATTTCATAAGAGGTCAGCTTGATGGCATCCTTTTCTTCTGTAAACAAAAATAAATGAGGAGAAGCATTTGTTTTGCCCTTTGAGGTATAATAGCTTTCCTCCAAAACAAATACGCCTTTAAAATTTTCAGGCAAATTTTTAATTTTATGATTGCATACTGTGTTGATATGCTCTGCAAAGGGGAAGTCTATTTCCCCTTTTTTCTGCAATGCCTTAAACTGTTTGGAATTGTTGAATTTACCGGATAAAATAGAAATAAAATCATTTAGTCGACTCACAATGTGCCTCCTCTTTTGTATGCTTTATTTTTTTTGTAATGGACTGCATATCCTTGCAGCAGTCTAAATAAGTGGTATTTTTAATTGTTACGATATTTGGTTTAAAAATGGGTCTGGCCTGTCTGAAAACAGGTGTGCCATGGCCCATGTAAATGGCTGTGGCATCGCTTTGCCAAATGTTGCGAAAGCTCTGTTCCATGTTGGATTTATTTTCATATAATCTTGGCTTTAGAGAAAAGCCAATGTGCATCATGGCATCGCCCACAAAAAATTCTTTTCTGGCAGTCCAAACACCCACAGAGCCTGCCGTATGTCCGGGAAGTGCAAAAATTCTGCCTTGTATGCCAAATTCCTCCAAACGCTGTCCATGGGTTAAAAAAATATCCGGCTGAAAAAAGGGAACCGTTTTTTGTTTTTTTATACCCTGGCAAATGAGAAAGCCCAATGGCGTGCTGGCAAAAAGAGGGCGGGCATTGGGCCTTTCAATCAATATATGGTCCTCCTGTGCCATAGCAATGGGAATAGAAAGTCTTTTGGCAATGTAGCCGGCACAGCCAATGTGGTCTGTGTGGCCATGGGTCAATAAAAGCAATGATATGTTTTTGTTTTTGATGACATTCAAAAGGGCATTGCTGTATTGCTGAGGGCAGGTATCAATGAGTATGGCATATTTTTCACCATGAAGTATATAACAGTTGTTGATACCAAATGTAAAGCATTCCACCACATTGCATCACCTCTTTAAATGGAAAAAAACATTATATTGTGGTGCTGCCAAAGCCGCCGTTGCGTATTTGTGTTGCGTTATCATCTATTGTAATGCCGTATTCTACAAAAATCCCCTGCATAAATCCGGTGTTTTTTGGTATTTCTACTGTTTTGTTTTCATTGGTAGCATTTGTCAATTTTACAAAAATATGCCCTTCATTTTCAGAAAAATAATAGTCACTGTCTATGATGCCCACTGTATTATTTAATTGCAGACGATACCGAAATCCCAGACCGCTGCGGGGATAGCATTTCAACACCCAGCCATGGTCTATTTTGACACAGATTGCTGTGGGAAATGCAATGGTTTCTCCCGGTGCCAGTGCAAAGGAGATGGGAGCAAAAAAATCATATCCTGCCGAGCCTTTTGTGGCACGGGCCGGCAGCAAAACAGAGTGATAAATGCTTTCTGCCTCTGAAGGGTCTGTTTTGGGAAAAGCTTTTTGCCAGTCCTGAACAAAACGAGTGAGGCTGACCTTTTCAAATTTTGCTATTTTTTTCATAAAAACTCCTTATCTGTTTTCATCATTATAAAGTACAATTTTTTTCATAGAAAGAGAAGAGGGAACCTGTATGATTCTTTGATTGGCGCTTCCCTTCCAGTGCAGCTTTGTATCCTTTTGCTCCTGCAAAAAAGGGCCGTCCACCAATATGTCAATGTAGGACATAACCTCCAAATCCTTCACATCCTCCCACAGATAGCCTGTATAACACCATATTGTTTTTTGGGGAAATTTTTGTTTGATTTTTTTTGCAAGGGCTGTAATGGCAGAGCGGTTTTGGGGAAACAAAGGGTCCCCGCCGCTTAATGTAATGCCGGAAATGTAAGAATGCTCCAACTGTTCAAAAATTTCCGCCTCCTCCTTTTCTGTAAAGGGGAGGCCTCCATTTGCATCCCATGTGATGGGATTGTGGCAGTTTTTGCAGCCGTGGCTGCAGCCTGCCACCCATAGCACCACCCGCAAACCATCTCCATTTAACATATCGTCTTTTGTGATATTGTGATAGTTCATGGTTACATACTTTTCCTTTCTGCAATTTCTGCCATTTTGGCATCGTTTAATCTGGTATCTCCCTTCACACGGGAATAGGATAAATAGCCATTCATTCTGTCAATTTTTGTCAAGTTTTTACTGCCGCATTTTGGGCAAACATCCATTTCCAGCTCTTGATGGCCGCAATCATCGCAATAAGCCAAAGAAAGATTGACACCTTCATAAAATCCCATTTTCATGGCTCTGCGTACCAGCCCTTTGATGGCTTCCAGGTTATAATCAATGGGATATTTGACATATTGTATTTTACCGCCGTTTGACAAATTCCAAAAACGATGCTCCAAATTTTGTTTTTCAATGGGAGAAATATCCTCTGAAACATGACAGTGAAAGCCATTGCTGACATATTCTCTGTCTGAAACATTTTCAATGATGCCATATTTTTTACGAAATTGTGTTACCTGCAATCCGCAAAGGTTTTCGGCAGGAGTGGCATAAATGGCATATAAATTGCCGTCTTCTTTTTTGAATGCATCCACTTTTTTGTTGATATATGTCAGCACATCCAGTGCAAACTGTCCGTCCTCCACAAGGGATTTTCCGTTATGCAGCTGCTGAAGCTCATTTAATGCTGTGATGCCAAAGGAAGCGGTTGCTGTTTTCATAATGGGCTTTATTTTATCATGTATACCCAGGTGTCCGCCATAAAAACCACCTTCGCAGTAGGCCAATGGATTTGTGGAGGCTCTCATCTCTCCTAAATATGCATAGGTTCTGATGTGGAGCTGTCGTATTAAATTTAAATAATAATCCAGCACATCATAAAAATATTTGTTTTCCTGTTTTGCTTTGGCATAAATCATGGGCAAATGAAGGCTGACAACGCCTATGTTCCATCTTCCTATAAAAACAGGCTTATCCTCTTTGTCAGCAGGGGTCATGCCGCCTTTTTCATACCAAGGAGAAAGAAATGCCCGGCAGCCCATGGGACTGATGATTTCACCATATTTTTTGTACATATCTGCAACATAGCCTTCTCCTGTCAGGCTCAGCCAATCAGGATACATTGTTTTGCTGGAGCAAAGAATGCCTGCTTCAAAAACCTCCTCCAAGGGTTTTCCCACGCCATGAAGATTTTCATCATATAAAAATACAATTTTAGGAAAAAGCACCGGTTTTTTGCATTCTTTTTTGCCTTGTCCCTTTCTGCGCACTTCCAGCATGGTAATGGATGCCATTTTGGCAAAGCGTCCTGTTCCTGTGCCGATTGTCATGGTAATAAAAGGATAATCCCCACGGCTGGAGGCCACTGTATTAAATTTATATTCCCAGCCCTGAAAGCCCTGTTCAAAATCCACAAGCACATCGGACAAAGCTTCTTTTTCTGCTCTTTCCGGTGTCAGGCCCAGCTCTATGTATCTGTCATAAAATTTTTGATAGCTTTTTTCTGCATAAGGCTCCAGCAATAAATCCACAGAGGGTACTGTAAAGCCGCCGTATTGCTGGCTGGCTGCACTTAATACAATGTCTCCTATGACATCAAATGCCACATTCAATGTTTTTGGCTCATTGTACCAAAGATTGCCCATTTCAAAGCCGCCTGTCAGCACGTTTTTGACATCAAACAAACAGCAGTTCATGGTATCCCTTCTGGCAGACATATCATGGATATAGATATAGCCGTCCCGGCAGGCCTGCAATTCTTCTGTTGTCATAAAAAATTTTTGATACAATTCCTTGTTTAACTGATTGAATATCAAGCTGCGTTTTGTAGAAACCAATGCACTGTCTGTATTGCTGTTTTCTTTGTCACCGATATACATAATGGACTGGCTTTTTTTGTAGACCTCATCCAGCATTTGCACAAAATCCTGTTTATAATTGCGGTAATCCCGATAGCTTTTGGCAACCACAGGGTTTGTTTTTTCCAATGCGCTTTCTACAATATTGTGCATTTCACTGATTTCAATGCCTTCTTTGCCCAATGAAGCTGCTTTGTTTTCCACAAATCTGCATATAAAATCCAAATCATTTTCTGTAAATTTTACAAGGGCTCGATAAGCAGATTTGTTGACAGCCACCACCACCTTCTGCACATTAAAATCCTCTTTTGTATTATCTTTTTTTATAACATACATGGTATGGTATCCTCCTTTTTACATATTTGTGCTATGTTTGATACAAACACAATATAAAGTGTTCTTTGAGATATAACGATACCATATATTGTATAAATGTGCAATATCTATGTTGTGAAAAAATTTCTGAAATTTTCCAAAAAGCTATGAAAAAGGGGCAAATTCATCCATAAAAAAACAAAAAATTCTTTATTGATATGCAAGCCTTTTGGGTGTCATAAAAAGGCGTATTTTATCTGTATTTAATACTCCTTTGCAAAGCCCAGTGTGGAAGCAACTGCTTTGTGCCAGCCCTTTATTTTTTGTTGTCGTATTTTTTCCGGCATAGTGGGATAAAATGATTTCTCAATCTGCCAGTTTTTTCCAATATCCTTTTGTCCCTTCCAATATCCTACACAAAGCCCTGCCAAATAGGCGGCACCCAGAGCAGTTGTTTCAATGCAAACAGGTCTGTCAATGGCAGTGGCAATGATGTCTGACTGAAATTCCATTAAAAAATCATTGGCGCAGGCACCGCCGTCGGCCCGCAGGGAGTGGAGCTTGATGTGAGAATCCTCCTGCATGGCTTTCAGCACGTCATAGGTTTGGTATGCCAAGGATTCCAATGTGGCACGAACAATGTGATTTTTGTTTGTGCCTCTTGTAATGCCGATAATGGCTCCTCTGGCATAGGCATCCCAGTGAGGTGCGCCCAGTCCTGCAAAGGCAGGTACCATATAAACACCGTTGGTATCTTTTACCTGCCTTGCAATTTCTTCTGATTCAGCAGAAGTGCTGATGATATGCATTTCATCTCTCAGCCACTGTATGGCAGCACCTGCAATGAATATAGAGCCTTCCAAGGCATAGTTTACTTTTCCCTCCAATCCCCAAGCAATGGTTGTCAAAAGACCATGGGTGGAAAAAACAGGCTTTTCCCCTGTGTTCATCAAAAGAAAACAGCCTGTGCCATATGTGTTTTTTGCACTGCCGGCAGAAAAGCAGTTTTGACCAAACAATGCACACTGCTGGTCTCCGGCTGCACCTGCAATGGCAATGGCACCGCCGAATATACAAGGATGGGTGTCTCCGAAATGATGGCTGGAGGGGCAGACATTTGGCAGTATAGAAGAGGGAATATCCAGCTCTTTTAATATATCCTTGTCCCACTGGAGTGTATTGATGTTAAAAAGCATGGTGCGGGAAGCATTGGAATAGTCTGTGGCATGGACCTTTCCCTTTGTCAGCTTCCAAATAAGCCATGTGTCTGTGGTGCCAAAAAGCAAATCGCCTTTTTGCGCTTTTTCCTTGGCCCCTTTTACATTTTCCAGTATCCAGCGTATTTTGGTGGCAGAAAAGTAGGCGTCTATCATAAGACCTGTTTTTTGACGAAATGGTTGTGCAAGCCCTTTTTTTATCAGCTCATCACAATAGGGGGCAGTGCGGCGGCATTGCCATACAATGGCAGGATAAACCGGCTCCCCTGTGTGTCTGTCCCATAATATTGTGGTTTCTCTTTGATTGGTGATGCCGATGGCGGCAATGTTTTTATAGTCCGCACCGATTTTGTAAAGGGCTTCCTGGGCAACGCCCATTTGTGTGGACCAAATTTCCATAGGGTCATGCTCCACCCAGCCGGGCCTTGGATAATATTGCCTATATTCTTTTTGTGCCATGCTTACAATACAGCCCTGCTTGTCAAACAAAATACAACGGCAGCTGGTTGTGCCTTGGTCGAGTGCCATGATATACTGTTGCATAAAATCTCCTTTCTGCCCCGTTTTATAAAAAGAAGCATTGTGATGGACAGCAATATTTTGGTTATGTCAAAACACTCCCAAAAAAGGGAGTGTCAAATGCTCTGCATATTTTAAAAAAAAGGGGATGATTTGCTCTATACCCTTATAGCTTCCAAAAAGGAAAGTGGCTTGATTACATAAATGGGTTTATTTTTCTTTCATATTCCAATGTGGTGGCAGGTCCATGTCCGGGATATACCACATAATCTCCTGCTAAATTTTTTAATTTTTGAAGAGAAGCAAGTATGGTCTGATAATCTCCGGTGGGCAGGTCTGTTCTGCCGCAGGAGCCTAAAAACAGCGTATCGCCGGAAAATATGTTTTTGTCTGCCAAAAAGCAAATACTGCCTTGTGTATGCCCCGGTGTTTCCAGCACAGAAAAGCTGATACTGCCTACGGTAATGACATCCCCGTCTTTGACAAAAACATCCGGTGCAATGCGCAGAGGTGTACTTGCCATAGCAGAGGCGTTTAAAAAAGGGTCGCTTAACAATGCAGCTTCTTTTTGAGCGGCATAGACAGTGCAGCCATATTTTTCTTTTACGGCTTCTACGGCGCCAATGTGGTCAAAATGGCCATGGGTCAAAAGGATGTATGTGGGCTTTAATTGATTTTGGGCAATATATTCATAAAGAGGCTGGGGATTGCCGTCACAGTCTATTACAGCACAAATGCCGCTGTCGTCGGACACCACATAGCAGTTGGTGCCGATATAGCCCATTTCCAAGGTTTTTACATTCATATTTTTCCTCCTAAAAAATCAATTTATTTTATTTGATTTTGCAGTGATTTCTTTTACAGTCAGCTGCAGCAGAGCAATTCTTTTTACCACCTCGGGCTGAAAAGAAACGGGGTTATCTGTGTATTGCTTCATAATAACAGACAATGCCTGTTCTTTTTGTTCTTCTTTGAGCATTTCCAAAAAACCGGTGCCGCATACGCTTTCATATGCCATAGAGAAGTCACAGCTTGCTTGGGCTTCTATCAGCTGATGGGAGCAGTCCATTTCAAATGCCACAGCATTGTTTTTTTTTATCAATTCCAGTTTTTTGCCTGCATTGGCGCCATGAAAATAAAATGTAAATGTGTCATTTTCAAATGTGACACCAAAATTTAGCGGCACAATATAGGGAAAGGTATCATCAAAAAATGCCACACGACAAACATCACATTTTTTGATGATATCATAAATGGCTTGTTTGTCTGTAATTTCTCTGTCTTTTCTTCTCATAAAAATGCTCCTTTCTTTTTGATTGATTCTGTTACTTCAATAGGAAATAGAAATCCATACACCATTGATTTTACAGCCAAAACCAGTTCTTTGCATTTCTTCTCTGCTTTTTAAAGTGTTTAGAAGCATTTGCAATATGCCTCATTTCCTTTGCCGCCTTCTTTCAAAGACAGCAACACCAATTTTTTTGTACTGTTTTGAAACATTATGCCATATCATTTTTCATATTCATGTAACGTATCCTTTTGACTGCTTTTGTTGCTTTATACGAAATAGAGGGCTGTGAAGCATTGATTCTGGAACCAAAACCGTTTCTTTATCATAGCCTGCACACAAAGTCCTTTTCATGTGGAGAAATGTTCATACATTTTTTTGGTTATTTTTTTTCAATGAAGTCGTGCCAATATAGTTAGCTGTATATTTCATATTTACAATATGGCATCATTTTTTATATTAACGTGATATATCCATTTTTGCTGGAAATGGCTATGGTTTAGAATACCAATAAAATAGAAGGGCTGCGTTTTATTTCAGCATTTCCATAGGCATAGCAAAAGGCCTTTTGTTTGGTTTGCAGCAAAAGCCCCATTGCTGTATTCCATTTGTTGTTCTGAAAAGGATATGAATTTCCATTTCTTTTTGCTGCCTTTACTATTATGCAAGGAGTGAAAAAATGTTGATTTTTAGACAAAAATCCATTTATGTCACTTCCATTTCATATGTTTTTTGGCTGTGTGCAGCAAAAGCTTATGTTTTTCTTACAAGTATATCAAATTCCATAGAATATTTCAGTTTTTTTGCTTCAAATAGCTGTCAATGGCTTGAGCAGCTTTTTTGCCTGCGCCCATGGCCAGTATTACCGTTGCCGCACCTGTTACGGCATCGCCGCCGGCATAAATGCCCTCTCTTGTGGTTTGATTGGTATCCTCATTGACAATGAAACAGCCCTTTTTGTTGGTTTCCAGTCCTTCTGTGGTGCTTCTGATAAGCGGGTTAGGGGATGTGCCAATGGAGATGACAACTGTGTCCACATCCAGTGTATATTCTGAATTTTCCACAGGCACAGGGCGTCTTCTGCCGCTGGCGTCCGGTTCTCCCAGCTCCATCACCTGGCACTGTATGCCTGCCACCTTTCCGCTGCCGTCATTTAATATTTTCACAGGGTTGCGCAGAAGCTGAAATACAATGCCTTCTTCTTTGGCATGGTGGATTTCTTCTAAACGGGCAGGCATTTCCGCTTCGGAACGGCGGTATACAATATAGACATTTTCTGCTCCCAATCGTTTGGCGCATCTGGCGGCATCCATGGCCACATTTCCGCCGCCTACCACTGCCACAGATTTGCTTTTTTTGATAGGGGTGTCATAATCCTCTATGTAGGACTTCATAAGATTGATACGGGTTAAATATTCATTGGCAGAGTAAACGCCTACAAGGGCTTCCCCTTCAATGCCCATAAAAGAAGGCAGTCCGGCACCGGAGCCTATAAAAATAGCATCAAAGCCCATATCTTCTATGAGTTCGTCAATGGAAAGGACCTTTCCAATGACCATATTTGTCATAATGGTAACGCCCAAGGCAGAAAGCTTGTCAATTTCCTTTTGTACAATGGCCTTGGGAAGTCGAAATTCGGGGATACCATATACCAACACACCTCCGGCAGTATGAAAGGCCTCAAATATGGTCACGTCATAGCCTGCCTTTGCCAAATCTCCGGCGCAAGCCAATCCGGAAGGGCCAGAGCCTATGACAGCCACTTTTTTGCCATTGGAAGCCGGCTTTTGGGGCATTTCATCCTTATGGTTTTCCATATACCAGTCTGCCACAAAACGCTCCAGTCTGCCAATGGCCACAGCTTCTCCTTTTATGGCTCTGACACATTTGGATTCGCACTGGCTTTCCTGAGGGCAAACTCTGCCGCAGACAGCAGGCAGGGAATTGGTGGAGGTAATGATTTCATAAGCGGCCAAAAAATCCCCCTTTGCCACTTCTGCAATAAATTCGGGGATATGCACATTGACAGGACAGCCGGAAACACAGGGCTGATGCTTGCAGTTTAAACAGCGTTGTGCTTCTTCTGCGGCCATTTCTGCATTGTAGCCAAGGGCAACCTCTTTAAAATTTTTGTTTCGGATATGGGGGGCCTGTTCAGGCATTTTTTGTTTTTCTGGATTCATGTTGGGCATGATATAGACATCTCCTTTTGTTGTGATGGGAATATTTTGAACAAAATTTAAACCTCTCTTTTGGTGCCTGTAAAACGGCAAAGGTGGGTTTTGGCTTCCTCTGCTTCTCTTTCTTTGTATATGGAGTTTCTGTTCATCAGTTCATCAAAATCCACTTCATGTCCGTCAAAATCCGGACCGTCTACACAGGCAAATTTAATTTTTCCTCCTACTGTGACTCTGCAGCCGCCGCACATACCTGTGCCGTCAATCATAATGGGGTTTAAACTGACAATGGTTTTGATGCCGTAGGGCTTTGTTGCCATACATACAAATTTCATCATGGGAATAGGACCTATGGCAATGACAGCGTCATAATGGTTTCCGGCTTCAATCAGCTCTTTGATTTTATCTGTGACAAAGCCTTTTTCACCATAGGAGCCATCGTCTGTGGTCAAATAGTAGTTTGAGGCAACGGCTTTCATTTCTTCTTCCAGTATGACAATGTCTTTGCTGCGGAATCCTGCAATGACGTCTACCTCCACACCCTTTTGGTGAAGGGCTTTTGCCTGTGGATAGGCAATGGCACAGCCAACGCCGCCGCCAATGACAGCCACTTTTTTAAAATCCTCATAATCTGTGGGTACGCCAAGGGGACCTACAAAATCTAAAATGGTGTCTCCTTCCTCTTTGGCACCCAACAGCTTGGTTGATAACCCTGTTTTTTGAAATATGATTGTGACGGTTCCTTTTTCTCTGTCATAATCTGCAATGGTAAGAGGCACTCTTTCGCTGTAATCATCTACACGAAATATGATAAATTGTCCTGCCTTTGCCTTTTTGGCAATGAAAGGTGCTTCGATTTCAAGCAATGTCACTAGGTCGTTCAATTCTTTTTTTCTTACAATTTTAAACATAATTCTGCTTCTCCCCTTTTTTTTGCTGTACAAAAAGTAAAATACCATATAAAAAAAGCAGTATATTTCTTTTTGCCCTTTTGAAAGAAATTTGCTACAATTATATCATACTGACTGCATTTATCAACTGTCAATATTGATAGAATTTAGGAGGAATGAACATTTTGGAAAAAAAATATACACTGGAGGATTTTGCAGCCATCATAAAACAACTGCGGGGAGAAAACGGTTGTCCCTGGGACAAGGTACAAACCCATGAAAGCCTGAGAGAAGCCATGCTGGAGGAGGCCTATGAAACAGTGGAGGCCATTGACAAAAAAGATATCCAAAATTTGAAGGAGGAACTGGGGGATGTGCTTTTGCAGGTGGTGTTTCATGCGGACATAGAAGAGGAAAAGGGAAATTTTGATTTGTCAGACATTATAGACGGCATCAGCAAAAAAATGATTTACAGACATCCTCATATTTTTGGCACAGAAAAGGCGGATACACCCAAGGAAGTGCTGGAAAACTGGGAAGCCCTGAAAAAAAGGGAAAAAAAGCAAAGCACACAAACAGAGGCCATGAAAAGCGTTGCCGATGCACTGCCTGCACTGTTGAAGGCAAAAAAGGTGCAAAAAAAAGCAAAAGAAGTGGGTTTTGATTTTGAAACGGTTTGGCAGGCCTTGGAAAAAGTCCATGAAGAGCTTTTGGAGCTGGAGCAATCCCTTTGCCAAACAAAGCAGCAGCAGGAGGAAGAATTGGGAGATTTGCTTTTTGCAGTTGTCAATGTTTCAAGATTTTTGAAACTAAATCCGGAGTTTTCCTTGACAAAAGCCATTAAAAAGTTTATAAATAGATTTGAGTGTGTCGAGCAATCAGCTTTGATGGGCGGAAAAAGTCTTTCGGACATGACTCTGGAGGAGTTGGAAGAGTTTTGGCAAAATGCAAAACATAGCAAAAATCCAACAGAAGAATAACTTTTTTACAAGGAGGACAAAATATGAATAAATCTGATTTAGTTGCAGCGATTGCGGAAAAAGCTGAAATGAGTAAAAAGGACGCTGAAAAAGCATTAAAGGCATTTGAAGAAGTTGTAACAAAGGAATTGGCAAATAATGGAAAAGTACAGTTGGTAGGCTTTGGCACATTTGATGTTGCAGAAAGAGCTGCAAGAGAAGGCAGAAATCCTCAAACAGGAGAAGCAATGCCCATTCCTGCTTCGAAAGCACCTAGATTTAAAGCAGGAAAAGCATTGAAGGATGCAATCAATAAGTAATTAAAAAAAATTTTTTTAATGAATCTACACCAACCCATTTTTGGCGAAGGTGTAGATTTTTTTATGAAAAAAACAGTGAGGTGAAAAGCATGAGAGTGGATAAATTTTTAAAAGTGTCCAGAATCATCAAAAGAAGAACCATTGCAAATGAGGCCTGCGACGCAGGGCGTGTCAGCATCAATGGCAAGGTGGCAAAAGCAGGGGCTGATGTGAATGTGGGAGATGTGATAGAAATAAAATTCGGAAACAACACCACAAAAATAGAAGTGCTTAGCTTAAATGAATCTGTCAAAAAAGAAGATGCCCAAGCCATGTATAAAAGTTTATAATATTGTTCTGAAATACAGCCACTGTCCATATATTATATCATGAACAGTGGTTTTTTGATGCCAAAAAATATGCTGTTTTATTACACTTTTTAGGAGGGGATGGGCCTTGGCAGAAGAAAGAAAAAGAGATACACGTCACAGAATCACATTGGAAGACAGAGAAAGAATCACAATGACAGGCATTATTGATGTACTTTCATTTGATGAGGAAAGCATTATTGCAGATACACAAAGAGGTATGCTTGTGCTAAAGGGCAATAATCTGCACATAGGCAAATTGAATTTGGATGACGGAGAGGTGAGTGTGGACGGTATGCTGGAAAGCCTGGAATATAACGAAGGAGGAATGGCAAAAGCAAAGGATTCTTTATTTGGTCGTCTTTTTCGATAAAATGGATGGGAGGAAATAAGGATGATACTTTCCCTCAATGCTCAGGCAATGCTTTTTTTGTTTGTTGTCTTTTTTGGCGCATTGATTGGCGCAGTATATGATTGTCTGCGGATTTGCCGCAAAATGATACCTCATAAATTATTTTTGATACAAATAGAAGATGCATTGTATTGGCTGGGAACAGCTTTTTTTATATTTTTTATGCTGCTGCGGCAAAATCATGGTGAGATACGTTTTTTTGTCATCATAGGGGTCTTTTTGGGAATGCTTTTATATTTTTTGACACTCAGCCCCATTATCAACAAAATATCCGACAAAATTGTTTTTGTCATTCATAAAATCATAACACTTTTTGTCACAATATTGCTGACTCCGTTCCGATTGGTATACATTTTGTTGAGAAAACCTGTCAAAAAAACAAATACTTTTTTTCACAAAAAAATGAAAAAAGTGTTGCAATTTTGTAAAAATTATGTAAAAATAAGGAAAAGAAATATTCGCAGAAATGTAAGAATATTATTTCATAAGAAATAATAAAAAGCCTTCCGTTTGCAGAATGGAAAATGGTTTTTCAAAAAAAGCAACTGTCTTTTCCAAAGGAGAAATAGATATGAAAAAAGCAGCCAATACAGGCAGAAAAAAGAGACCCTTTGACAGAACGATTATATTATTTTTTATGGTGTTGTTTTTTGCAGCGGTTTCCGTGGGCATTGGAAGCCAGCTGAAATTGTATGGACAATATAAACAGGAAGCAGAGGATATTCTTTCTCAAATTGAAGAGGAACAGAAAAAAAATGCAGAATATATCAAAGAAAAAGAGTATTATAACAGTGACGCCTATGTGGAAAAGGTGGCAAGACAGCAGCTGGGATTGGTTATGCCAAATGAGATACTTTATGTAAATAACGCAAATAATTAAAAATTGTCAAAAAAAGTATTGACAATTTGTATGATACCATTTATAATGGGACAGGTAGTCAGGTTGCGGCGGAGTAGCTCAGTTGGCGAGAGCACACGGTTCATACCCGTGGTGTCAGGGGTTCAAATCCCTTCTCCGCTACTCAAACAAAGATGAGGCCCGTTGGTCAAGCGGTCAAGACGCGGCCCTCTCACGGCTGAAACAAGGGTTCGATTCCCTTACGGGTCAGCAAATAAAAATCACATGATTTGTTTGAGGGAGTTTAGCTCAGCTGGGAGAGCATCTGCCTTACAAGCAGAGGGTCACAGGTTCGAGCCCTGTAACTCCCATAAAAGAATGCTATGGCATTCTTTTTTTTTGTACTTGACAAAAAAAGAAATAAGTACTTTTGTTTTGGCATACAGTAGAAAAAGAGCTTATATTGCTGCGTATCATTTGATGAAAGGCTTTTTTGATTAAGGGGGAAACAGATTGTGGATTATATAACCATTTTTATCATTGCAGTCAGCTTAGCAATGGACGCCTTTGCTGTTTCCATTGCAAATGGTGCTTGTGTAACAGGCTTTTGCAAAAAAAACGCTTTGCAGCAGGGGATTTATTTTGGCGGCTTTCAGTTTTTGATGCCATTATTGGGCTGGCTTTTGGGAACAAGCGTCAAGGATTATATTGAGGCAATAGACCATTGGATTGCCTTTGGACTGCTGGCATTGATAGGGGGCAATATGATACTGGAAAGCCTCAAAAAACAGCAGCAGCAAACACAGTGTGATGTTGTGCTGACAACAAAGGCTCTGGTTTTGCAGGCCATTGCTACAAGCATTGATGCCTTGGCTGTGGGCATTAGCTTTGCCATATTGGATGTACATATTGTTGCGGCTGCCGCCATCATTGGAGCAGTGGCATTTATCATTTCTTATATGGGTGGTATATTAGGCACAGGATTGGGGCAGTTTTTAGAAAAGAAAACAACATTTCTAGGCGGTTTGGTATTGATTGCCATTGGCTTCAAAATTGTATTTGAACACATATGGATATAACAGAAAAGAGGAAATGATATGCAGTGGATACAGCAATGGGATGAAGCGGTTGTACTTTGGATAAGACAATATTTATACTCTCCGGCTTTGGATGTTATTATGAAGGCAGTCTCTTTTTTAGGAGACCATGGCATGATTTGGATAGGGGCGGCCATATTGCTTTTGATTATGGAAAAGGGACGAAAAAAAAACTGGGCGGGGGTATTGGCAGCCAGCTTGGCAGTGAGCGCATTGATTACAAACATTTTTTTAAAGCCCTGTGTGGCTAGGCTGCGCCCCTATGACAAGCTTTGTTTAGACATTATGGTACCGGCGCTTCAGGATTTTTCATTTCCCTCCGGCCATACAACAGCCGCATTTGCCGGTGCTGTTGTCATATGGCATTGGAATCCAAAATGGGGGAAGGCAGCTTTGCTATTTTCTGTGGTGATGGCCTTTTCAAGGATTTATTTATCACTGCATTATCCCACTGATGTGATAGCAGGGGCTGTTGTAGGCAGCTTTTCTGCATGGCTGGTGTTATATATTGGGCTGAAAACGAAATGTATTTCAAAATAAAGCCATGTTAAAGGGTATCGTATATTTTTGCAAAAAAAATTAACAATCTAGTTGCATATGCAACTAGATTGTGCTAGAATGACCAATTGTAGAGGTAAATAAAGTGTAAAATAATGAAAAAATATGGAGGAAGTAGTATGGGGGAAACGACAATCAATCAAAAACAATCAGATGCAGAAAATCCATTGGGAATAGAACCCATTGGAAAGCTGTTAAAAAGCTTTGCAGTGCCTTCTGTGGTGTCTATTTTGGTAAACAGCCTGTACAATATTGTAGACCAGATATTCATTGGTCAGGGTGTGGGTTATCAAGGAAATGCGGCAACCACAGTGGCTTTTCCCATTGTAACCATTGTGCTTTCTCTTTCTATGCTGATAGGAGCAGGCGGCAGTGCCTATGCTTCCATACGCTTGGGAGAGGGCAAATTTGATGTGGCGGAAAAGGTTTTGGGCAATATGTTTTCCATATTGCTTGTAGCAGGACTGGCACTTTGCGGTATATGCTTTTTATTTTTTGAGCCTATGCTGAGGCTTTTTGGTGCAACAGACTCTATTATGCAGTATGCCAAGGATTATGCAGGCATTACACTGTTGGGTGTTCCTTTTATGATGATAGGCACAGGCCTTTCCAACATGGCCCGTACAGACGGCAGCCCTAAAATAGCCATGTTAAGTATGATTATAGGAGCCATTTTAAATACGGTGTTGGACCCAATTTATATTTTTGTATTTCATTGGGGGGTAAAGGGAGCAGCCATTGCTACCATCACTTCTCAAATATTGTCAGCACTTATGCTGATGTGGTATTTTACATATAAAGGAAAAATGAAATTAAAAAGGAAAAATCTCAAACCGGAAATCAAATTGGTTATGGCATTTTGTGCATTGGGTATTTCCAGCTTTATTGTGCAGATAGCCAATACATTACTGCAAATTATATTAAACAATTCCCTTGTTTATTACGGAAATGCCTCTGCCGTAGGCGGCGATGTGGCATTGAGCGCCATGGGAATTGTATTAAAGGTCAGCGGCATTTTAATTGGTATTAACATAGGCATTAGCACAGGAGCCCAGCCGGTGGTAGGATTTAACTATGGTGCTAAAAAACCGGAAAGAATCAAACAAACCTATTTATTGTCTGTAAAAATTGCCACCATTTGTTCTGTGGTAGGCTGGATTGCCTGTGTGTTCTTTCCAAAATATCTTTTGATGATATTTGGCTCGGGGGATGCCAATTTTATGGATTTTGCCATTAAAAGTATGCAGATTTATATGTTTGGTATTTTTATTTCAGGCATACAAATTGTTTCAACAGGATATTTTCAGGCAACGGGACAGGCCTTGAAGGCTTCCATTCTTTCCATGCTTCGCCAGATTATATTGCTCATACCATTGATTATTGCATTTCCTTTGATTTGGGGATTGGATGGCATATTGCTGGCAGGACCTGTGGCAGACGTTGCTTCCGGACTGATTGTATCCTTTTTTATTATAAAAGAAATGAAAAAATTGAATTTGTGGATTAAAGAAAAATAATATTACTTCTATTTTTACCCGCTTTTTGCAGCATAAAAAAAGCGGGTATTGCCATAGACCAAAACAAAAAGGGAGATGAAGCAGGTGGTAATGTCAGTCATTGAACAGTTGACAACAATGGTGTTGCTGATGATAGTTGGGTTTATATTGAACAAAAGGAAATATTTGTCAGAAAAAGAAATCAAAGGGTTATCCATTGTGCTGACAAAGGTGGCTGTGCCGGCAAATATGATTGTATTGCTGCAAAGAGAATATTCCTATGAAATATGGACGGGATTTTTGAAGACTGCATTTGGTACATTGTTTTTATGCATATTGGGTACGCTGATTTTTTTGGCAGTGGGGAAATGCTTAAAAATGGATTTTCCTCAGCTGGGACTGTTTGCCGGCGGCGGTGTTTACAGCAATGTGATTTTTATGGGACAGCCTCTTGTCATGGCCATGTTTGGGGCAGAGGGATTGATATTTTGTGTGGCAGTGATGTTTGCCTGCAATGTATATTTGTTTACAGCCTGCTCTGTGTTGTTTTCCTATCAATGCGGCACTGCAAAGCCCCCGAAAAAATTGCTGAAGGACGCCTTTTTTAATTTAATTTGTTTTTCTGCTATTATTGGTATTTTTTGTTTTGTCAATTCCATTTCTTTGCCTCAGCCTATTTATCAGGCTTTAAATTATGCTTCCACCACAACGGTTTGTCTTTCTATGATTGTGATAGGGGCTCTTTTGGCAGTGGCAAATGTGAAAGAGGTTTTGACAGATAAGGCTGTATATATATTTAGCTTTTTTACACTGGTTGTGATGCCTGTTTTAACAAAGCTGTTAATGGGTTTTTTTATGGATGGTGTGGCACTGGGCGTGATGGTTATATTGATGGGGACACCGGCTGCTGCGGCACTGCCTTCTTTTGCAGGAGGATATGGAAACGATGAAAAAAGGGCTTCGGAGTATGTGTTTGTATCTACAACCCTTTCTGTGATTACATTGCCTTTGACAGCAAAATTTTTGTGCTGAAAAAATAATTTATTTTTTTGATAAAAACAGAAATGCTGATATAGAGGTTATGCCTGTGTTTTTCCATCCATTGAAATGGTCTAAAAATCATAATTTTGTCCCACTAATCTGTTTTGGGCAAGCATAGCACTAATTTTTACATAATCATAAATTGATTGAAACAGTCAAAACCACTGGCAAAAAAGGGAAGCATTGTTATGCCATGGCAGCCTGCTTCATGAGGCTGTTTTTATTTTATGTGGGGAATGCTTTATCATATTTTTGGGCAATTTATTATGACTTTGTTCTCATTTTTTATATTTGGGTGTCAATGGAATATGGGCAGCCATAGTTTGATATCATTTTTGTGGTAAAAATATGTAAGCCTTTTTTGGCTGTCAAATGCAGATGATGAGATAATATGTTGAATGTTTTCTGTAAAACCAATGAAAGCCAAAATCATAACCGCACCGAAAAGATGGGGTTTAGGGCGTAGAAAAAAACAACGCCCTGTCGTCAAAGGCTCATTTCATGCAAGCCTTTGACGAGCAGACAGAAGTATAAAGCAGAAGTTCCATGGACTAAAAGCCTTGAAACGCCTGCTTTTCTTTGCCGAAAATAAATTCCGGCTGGGGATTTCAGTGAAAAAACCCTTCGTTTTTCAACCCTTTCTGCGCCCTTGAAAAAATATAAAATCTAGTTTTTTTACAGTCTGAACCATACCGAAAAGGTGTGGTTTGCACTGGCATATCAATGAGCCGATGCTAGCTTTCACTTTGTTCAAGCTCTGATGGCATAAGCCTTGAAAGGGGCTTTTATGCTTCTTTTGCAGTCAATTGATATTCTGTGTGACATTGGTTTTTATATATTTTTGCTGTGCTTTCTCTTGGTGTATTGACATATATTCTGTTGTTCTATTTCCAAATTTATGCTTCAAATTTGTATGCTGATGAATATCATTTATGATACTTTTTCCTTTCTAATATATATTAAATTGCCCTATATTTTGTTTAGATGGTATCTCAGCCAATAGAAAAATATCATATATCCTTTTATGATTTCTATTTGCATAAATCCCTTGCTATTTTTTGAATCGCTTTTTTTCAATTTATAATATATTACCCTTCTTCTGTACTTGGGTATAAATATCATGTGATATTTGCACACTTATTTTGTATGTGACAAACAATTTGTTAGAAAGCACGGTCTTTTTTGTGCAAATTTAAGATTACACATTTCTATGTTACATCAAGGGTTCTGGCTTTTGCCTCAGTTTTTTATGCCACTTTCAAAGAGAGCGGTTATAAAGGACTGCTTTGCAGCTTTTGCTTCATATAAAAAGGGCTGTCTAAACAGACAGCCCTTTTAAAATACATTTCTTTGTTTTAAAAAGGGAGAAAAGTGCTTCCCCAAACCCCTGCTTTTAAAAAAAAATCAGCAGGCAAAGCTTTTGGAAAGCAATGTAATTGCTTTGTTTTCTATGATGGTTTCTGCGTGCTCTAACAAATAATATTTGGAAAGCTGTACAGAAATATGTTTTTGACCATATTCTCCCAATATCAATTCCAATTCCTCTGTTTTGTTTTCATCTCCGTCTTGTTTCATTTGCAGCACAAGGAAATATTTGTTGTGCAGCTTATACAAAGAGCTGGCATCATGATAGGCCTCTGCAATGCGCAGGCTCAAATCAATGACATCATCCAATTTTTCAAAGGAATAAATGAGAATATCGCTGTTTTTATCTGTTTCCCCTTCCTGAAATACAAGAGGCTTTCTTTTAAAGCGTCTTAGGTCTTTTTGCTGTGAAAGCAGCTTATGACCAATATTTTCTTGATTTTTATTATCTATTTTTGTTACAATAATCATAATACCATCTAACCCTACGGGAACGGCTTCTACCATAAGAGGGGTGTTTTCAGAAATGAAATCATATTCCTCCAATGCTTTTTCCATAATATCATGAAAAAGCGCCTGGGTTTTTTCTGAAGGGATGGTCAGGTCCTCCAGCTTGATGTTGCGCTCTGATAAATCAGCCTGTGTTAAAATGAGCTTAATTTGACTTTCGTTTATTTTTTCTATTTTCAATTCAATCACATCCTTATTGAAATCCGTTCTATAAAAAGTTATGATAAACCAATATACTTATATGATAACACATTTTTTTATATTATACAAATACTATACAGTAATTGTTACACAAATGTGAGAGAGAAAAGCATTGACAAAATGAAAATTCTTTTATTTAAAGTATAATCAATATTTTGTTTTCTGTAAAGAGGATAATTCATACAGAAAAATACTTCTTTTTTATAAAAAATACAGGAAATATTTTATAATATATTTTATTTATTTTTCGTATAGTGTGGTAATCAGGAAATAAGCATAAAAGAAAGGCGGTAAAATATGAAGGGTAAAAAATGGCTGCCACCTGTTATAACAGTTATAATATGGCTTGGTATGTTTTATTGGCAGCTGCCGGCACTGAATTTTCATTCAAATGATTTTTGGGCATTTCTTGTCATGGCGTTAGGTGTTGGCATTGTCATCAATCTTTGGAGCATTGTGGAGAGGCTTCTGCACAGAGAGGATATGCAGGGAGAAGAGCTGCGGCTAAAGCGGTTAAAAAGGCTTCTTTTGATTCCTGCGGCATTTGCATTGTTTTATGGCATTGGCACATTGCTGTCTTCTCCCATTATTCGTTCCAAGGCCTATTATGAGCTTCTGAATGTGGAAACAGGTGATTTTAAAGAGGATGTAAAGGAAGTGGATTATACCCAAATTCCTATTTTGGACAGAGATTCTTCGGAGCGCTTGGCAGAAAGAGAAATGGGAAGCATGGTGGACATGGTTTCACAATATGAGGTAAGCACAGCCTACAACACGCAAATCAACTACCGTACAAAGCCTGTGCGGGTGATACCATTGCAGTATGGAGATGTGATTAAATGGATTACAAACAGAGGCAGAGGCATTCCTGCCTATATCCGCATTGACATGACAACACAGGATGTGGAGCTTGTAAAGCTGGAGGAGGGCATGAAATATTCTCCCGCAGAGCATTTTGGCAGAAAAATACAAAGATATTTAAGATTTCGATATCCTACGGCTATGTTTAGAGGCTATAATTTTGAAATTGATGACAACGGCACGCCCTATTGGATTTGTCCCATAGAGCAAAAAACAATTGGACTTTTTGGAGGAACCGATATCAAAGCAGTTGTGCTTGTCAATGCCATAACAGGGGAGGACATTTATTATGATGTTTCAGAGGTACCGCAATGGATTGATGAGGTGTATGATGCTGAGCTTTTGATAGAGCAGTATGATTATTATGGAACATTGAAAAACGGCTTTTTAAACAGCGTGCTGGGACAAAGAGATTGTCTGCAAACAACAGAAGGCTATAACTATATTGCTTTGGAGGATGATGTGTGGGTATACACAGGGGTTACCTCTGTAACGGGGGACCAGTCCAATGTGGGATTTGTGCTGATGAACCAAAGAACAAAGCAAACAAAATATTATCTGATTTCCGGTGCAAAGGAAATTTCAGCAATGTCTTCTGCCGAGGGACAAGTACAGCATTTGGGCTACAAAGCTACATTCCCTCTTTTGCTAAACATTGACGGAGAGCCTACCTATTTTCTGGCATTGAAAGACGGAGCAGGGCTTGTGAAAAAATATGCCATGGTCAACATACAAAAATATCAGATTGTGGCAACTGGAGACAGTGTTGCAGAATGTGAAAAAACATATGTAGATTTGATGAGAGGCAGCGGCATTGATACAGTCAGTACAGAACAAACAAAAACGGCAGCAGGCAGCATTGCTTTTATAAAAGACATTGTATCTGATGGCAACACATTTTATTATGTCATGCTGGAGGGAAAAGAAGATTTGTTTGAAATAGAAGCAAAAAATCATTTGAATATATTGCAAAAGCAAATTGGAGACGAGATTACACTGGAATATATCTCTGACAGCCAAAAAGAGGTCTGCCAAGTGATAAATGTGAAGTAAGTATAAAAAGACTCTGCATTGCAGCAGAGTCTTTTTTTGTAAAAAAATAAATGTAAATGCTTACAAAAAGGTTAAAAAGTTGGTATGCTGTTGACACTGACAGTTGGAATGGTTAAAATAATAAGGTATAATAAATACCTTGTGAGTATAACATATAAAATGTTATGATGGGCTGTGTTTTTTTGTGAATGGAAAAAAATTGTATTGCACAGCAGATAAGCCAAAGCGGAGGATAACTTATGGAAAAAGAAAGATATGACGGTTACAATAGAGATAACACAGAGCCTAGTGACCTTTATGAGGATTTACCAAAGGAGGTTGTGGATATATTGATGGAGACACATCCTTTGATGGGAAAAAACGAACAGCAGGATGGCGCAACAATATATCGCAGAAGAGCAAAGCAAAATGATGAGCAGCCCCAAGTAAGCCAAAACACCACAAGCATTGACTGGGGAAATGCCCCGACAGAGGAAACGGTTATGGGCAGAAGAAGCCGCCGAAGAAATCAGGAGCAGGCACAGCAGTATACCACCACATTTGAGCCTATACAGCCGGAAGCAGAAAATACATATGATATGGAATACCAAAATGAAACAGGGTATGAAGAAGGCATTTACCAGACTCAGGTAGGCTTGTCCACACCATATGCCGACCCGCAGCAAAATGATTTGTCATTTGACTATGGCAGCGGCTATGATAGCACAGAGCAGACAATGGCCTATGAACCCTATACAGAAGATATGTATGACACCAATTATCAGCAAAATGTATCCTATGATGCGTATACTGCTCCCATGGAAAGAAGAGAACGCCGAGGGCCTTTGATGCAGGAAATTGAAATTACACTTCCTTCAAAAAATGTACCACAGGAGGATGGCTATGCTTCCTCAAGCAGAAGGGGGCATAACCGCAGCTATGAGGATTTTGATTTGGCAAGAGGAGCAAAACAGCTGGATTTAAACGAATTGTACAGTGATGACTATGAAGATGAAGAACGCATTACATTTCGTCCGGGCAAAAAATTTAGTGTGATATTTTCTGTGATTGCCATTGTGTTGATTGGTTTTTTGGGCTTTCGGTGCATTTCATTGGGAGGCAGGCTGAAAACGGCCGAGCAAACCATTGCAGAAAATGAAAATTTGAAATCTCAGTATGAAACATTGCAAATGGATAAATTAAAGCTGGAAGAAGAGCTTCAGGCTTTAAAGGGCGGCGGCACAACAGCCCAAGGAGAAGGAGAAAACGCCCAGCAGGGCAGCACAGACACTTCTTCAGAGGAAGGCAATTTTGACTGGTATACTACAACAGCAAGCGATACCTCCTGGTGGGGGCTGGCCGAAAAGTTTTATGGTAACGGCACACAATATCAAAAAATATTAGATGCAAACGGCAAAACGGAAAATGATTATTTAAAAGCGGGAGAACGAATAAAAATACCCAAGTAATAAAAAAATGTATCTGTCAACACCACTATATCAAAAATAAAATAGAATGGAGAAATGACAATGGGGCAGGATTTGACACAGAAAACCCTGATAGAATTGAAACAAATGGGAAAAGAGATGGGTTTAAAATCTGTCAGTAAATTACGAAAAAATGAACTAATTGAAAAACTGTTGCAAAACCAATCCAATCAGACAACCAATCAAACCGCAGAAACCCTTCAAGCACCGGCGGAGCAACCCCTTTCACCCATTAAAGATGTGACTGCATATGGTTTTTTTCTAAAACAAAAGGAGCAAACGGATTCTCTTATGAGAGAAAATGCTGTTTCTGCAAAGGAGCAAAACCAAAGTGATTTTTCCCAAACGGAGGGAAATACAGCACAAATCTCACAGCAAGCTTCTCAAGAAATTTCTCAGGAGGAAAAAAAAGAAGAAGGCCAGTCCCCGGACAGCGGCATGATTGGAGAGGGCATACTGGAAGTGATGCCTGATGGCTATGGCTTTTTAAGGGCGGAAAATTTTTTAAGAGGCAGTGGAGATATTTATATTTCCCAATCACAAATCCGCCGTTTTAATTTAAAAACGGGAGATTGTGTCAGAGGCAATATTCGCATTGCCAGAGAAAATGAAAAGTTTAATGCCCTTTTATATGTCAGAAGTGTCAATGGAGATTTGCCTCAAAAAGCGGCAAAGCGTCCTTGCTTTGAGGATTTGACCCCCATTTATCCCGAAGAAAAGCTCAAGCTGGAAACAGGACGCACTTCCATAGCAGGGCGGCTGATTGATTTGGTTGCACCCATTGGAAAGGGACAAAGGGGTATGATTGTAGCACCTCCCAAGGTGGGAAAAACCATATTGCTGACACAGCTGGCAAATTCCATTACAAAAAATCATAAAGAAGTTCATTTGATGTTTTTGCTCATTGATGAGCGTCCCGAAGAGGTGACAGACATACAGCGTTCCATTACAGGAAAGAATGTGGAAATTGTATATTCCACATTTGACGAAGAGCCTGACCACCACAGAAGGGTGGCAGAAATGGTTTTGGAAAGAGCAAAAAGAATGGTGGAGCAGGAAAAAGATGTTGTGATACTGCTAGATAGTATTACAAGACTGGCCAGAGCCTACAATTTGATTATTCCCCCCAGCGGCAGAACACTTTCCGGCGGTTTGGACCCTTCTGCACTGCATATGCCAAAGAGATTTTTTGGTGCTGCCAGAAACATTGAAAACGGAGGCAGCCTGACCATACTGGCAACGGCATTGATTGATACAGGAAGCAAAATGGACGATGTGATATTTGAAGAATTTAAAGGCACAGGCAACATGGAATTGGTGTTGGACAGAAAGCTGGCTGAAAGAAGGGTATTTCCTGCCATTGACATCAACCGTTCC
Organism: uncultured Clostridia bacterium; assembly: GCA_944384265.1. Classification (GTDB taxonomy): domain Bacteria; phylum Bacillota; class Clostridia; order Lachnospirales; family Anaerotignaceae; genus Coprocola. The sequence goes on along the minus strand of CALWSR010000019.1, from coordinate 15,722 downwards.
GGCACCAGAAGGGAAGATAAGCTTTTGACAAAGGCGGAAATGGACTGTATTTTTGCATTGCGAAAATTGTCAAGCAGTGCAGCCTCTGCCGATATTACAGAAAATGTGATTGAATGGGTGAAAAAAACAGGAAACAATAGAGAATTTATAGGCAGACTGCCGGGATTTGAAAAAACATTTGACAATCGGACAGAAAAATAAACAAGTATTTTGGTTAAAAAGCAGACTGATTTTTAAAACTATAAAAAAGCAATACAGCTTGTGCAAAATATATTGCAAAATGGCAAAAACTATGCTATACTGCTACTGTTGTCTTTAAATAATGCGAAATTATTGATCAACAGAAAGAGGTGAATCATATGAAGGAAGCAATCCATCCACAATATAATCAAGTGACAGTAAAATGTAACTGCGGCAATGAATTTGTTACAGGTTCTACAAAAGAAGATATTAGAGTAGAGGTTTGCTCAAAATGCCATCCATTCTATACAGGCAGCCAAAAATTATTGGTTGAAGCAGGCGGTAGAGTTGAGAAATTTAATAAAAAATACGGCAGAAAATAATATAGAAGGTCGAAAGGGTGGGGTATGCAATACAATCCCGCCCTTTTTTTATAAAACAATACAGCAAAAAAAGGGGTTGATTGATTGAAAAGAACAAGCATTGGAGGTCAGGCAGTGATTGAAGGCGTGATGATGCGGGGAAAGACAATCTATGCCATGGCAGTAAGAAACCCGGAAGGCGGCATCACATTAGAAGAAAAAAATTGTACAGGACTTGCCAAAAAATATAAAATTTTTACATTTCCCATATTCAGAGGGATGGCGGCATTTGTGGATTCTCTCATAACAGGTACAAAAATTATGATGCGTTCTGCTGAAATTGCAGGTGAAGCCATTGAGGAGGAAGGAGAGCCATCCAAAATAGAAAAATGGATTATGGATAAATTTGGAGACAAAGTGAATGATTTTATCATTTATGTCAGTGTATTTTTCTCCATTATTATGAGTGTAGCATTGTTTTTTATGCTTCCTGTGTGGCTGGGCAGCTTTTTTAAAGAAATCATACCCCCATGGGGATTGGGTGTGATAGAAGGCCTCATAAGAATTGGCATATTTTTGATTTATATTTTTGCCATTTCCAAAATGAAGGAGATACAAAGGGTATTTCAATACCATGGTGCAGAGCATAAAACCATTAACTGTTTTGAAAGGGAATTGCCCTTGACAGTGGAAAATGTGAAAACCTGCACAAGACTTCATAAACGCTGCGGCACCAGCTTTTTGCTTTTGGTTATGATTATTAGTATGGTAGTGCTGTTTTTTGTACAGACGGATAATATTATGCTTCGTTTGCTTAGCCGTATCGTGCTGGTGCCTTTTATTGCAGGGCTTTCCTATGAGGTGATAAAATGGGCAGGCAGCTCAGAAAGCAAAATTGTGGCTATGGTCAGCTATCCGGGGCTGTGTCTGCAAAAAATCACCACACAGGAGCCGGATGGAGAGCAGATAGAAACAGCCATTGCAGCCATGAAAAAGGTGCTGGAGGTGGAAGGAGATAACAGCCGGAAAATAGAGGAAGAGCCATGAATGTGGAGCAAGCCCTTGTTTTGGGAAAAAACAGATTGAAAAAAGCAAATATGCAAAACTATGCTTTGGAGGCAGAATTGCTTTTGATGCATAGCATATCCTTTACAAGAATACAATTATATACCAAAAATAATAGTATGTTGACACAAGCAGAGGAAAAGGCATTTTTCTCTGCTTTGCAGCAAAGAGAGAAGGGAAGGCCCATACAGTATATTTTGGGCAGCTGTGAATTTATGGGGCTTTCTTTTTTTGTGGAAGAGGGTGTTTTGATTCCAAGAGCCGACACAGAAATATTGGTAGAAACGGTTTTGGAATACGGCAAAAAGGAAGGCTTGAAAAGGGGGTTGGACATTTGCACCGGAACAGGCTGTATTGCAATCAGCTTGGCAAAATATGGCCGTTTTTTACTTTGCGGCATTGATGTGAGTGATATTGCACTGAAAACAGCAATCAAAAATGCCTGTCAAAATCATGTTTTTGTTACATGGATAAAAAGTGATTTGTTTGAACAAATTCCCCAACAATGGAAAAGGGATTTGGATATGATTGTTTCCAATCCTCCTTACATTGCCACAGATGAAATCAAAAATTTGATGGATGAGGTGAAATGCTTTGAGCCTCATTTGGCACTGGACGGAGGAGAAAATGGCACATTGTTTTATAAAAAAATCATAACAGAAGGAAAACATTATTTAAAACAGGGGGGACGGCTGTTTTTTGAAATCGGCTTTGACCAAGCAGAGGCTGTGACTGCACTGCTGAAGGAAAATGATTTTGAAGACATACAAATACGGCAGGATTTGGCAGGCTTGGACAGAGTGGTGCTGGCAAAAAAGAAATGTGTATAAGAGAGGTGTCCTATTATGTTGGAGCGTTTGGCAGAGATTGAAGGGAAATATATACAGCTGGCCGACCAGGTCAATGACCCCGATATCATTGCAGACCAAACACAATGGCGCAGGCTGATGAAGGAATACAGCGATTTGACGCCCATTGTGGAAAAATACAGACAATATCAAAAAACGGAGCAGGAAATTGCAGAAAATTTGGAGCTTTTGAGCGAAAAGCTGGAAGAGGATATGAAAGAGCTTGTCAAAGAGGAGCTGTCAGAAAACAAATATAAAATAGAAATACTGAAAAAAGAGCTGACCATATTGCTTTTGCCAAAAGACCCCAATGATGAAAAAAATGTGATTGTGGAAATCAGAGGCGGTGCCGGAGGGGATGAAGCCGCACTTTTTGCAGGGGATTTGTTTCGTATGTACTGCCGCTATGCAGAAAGAAAACGCTGGAAAACGGAGATTATGAACTCCAATGAAAGTGATTTGGGAGGATTTAAAGAAATTTCTTTTATGATACAAGGGCAGGGAGCCTATTCCCGATTGAAATATGAAAGCGGTGTGCATAGAGTGCAGAGGATTCCTTCCACAGAAAGCGGCGGCAGAATACACACCTCCACTGTGACAGTGGCAGTGCTGCCGGAGGCAGAGGAGGTGGATGTGCATTTGGATATGAATGATGTCCGTGTGGATGTATTTCGTTCCTCAGGAAACGGAGGACAATGTGTCAACACCACAGATTCTGCTGTGCGCATGACTCATATTCCCACAGGCATTGTGGTATCCTGCCAAAATGAAAAATCTCAAATCAAAAACAAAGCCCAAGCATTGAAGGTGCTTTATGCCCGCTTATATGAAATGGAAAGAGCAAAGCATGATGCGGAAATTTCTGCGGACAGACGCTCTCAAGTGGGTACAGGAGACAGAAGCGAAAGAATCCGCACCTATAATTTTCCTCAGGGACGGGTGACAGACCATAGAGTGGGGCTGACGCTGCATAAATTGGATGGTATATTAGACGGAGATTTGGACGAAATTATGAATACACTCATCACAACAGACCAAGCAAAAAAATTGCAGATGGGCTATGAATGATATCTGTAAAAAAAAGGAATGATTTTGATATGAGAGAATTAGCAGATTTGTTTTTGGTATTTTGCCGTATTGGAGGGTTTACATTTGGCGGGGGCTATGCCATGCTTCCTATGATTCAAAGGGAGGTTGTGGAGCAAAAAAAATGGGCCACAGAAGACGAGGTTATGGATTATTTTGCCATAGGCCAATGTACCCCCGGCGTCATTGCTGTCAACACAGCCACATTTATAGGCTATAAAAGAAAGGGTATCATTGGCAGCATTGTGGCAACGGCAGGGGTGGTATTTCCTTCTTTGGTGATTGTCATCATCATTGCAGCTTTTTTGAACAATTTTTCACAGCTTCCTGTGGTACAGCACGCATTTGGCGCCATTCGTGCCGTGGTGGGCGTATTGATTTGCAATGCGGTCATTCGTATGTGGAAAAAAACGGTTCTGGACAAAATCGGTGCAGTGCTGGCCATAGGAGCATTTTTGGTTTCTGTGGCATTTGATGTTTCTCCCATTGTCATTGTGGTGGCAGGAGGCGGGCTAGGCATATTGCTGCCTGTTTTGAAAGGAGTGAAAAAGCCATGACAGAAATGGTGATACTTTTTTTGGAATTTTTTAAAACAGGGCTTTTTGCCATAGGCGGCGGATTGGCAACACTTCCTTTTTTGTATGATATGGCAGATAAATATGACTGGTTTACAAGGGATATGATTGCAGATATGATTGCTGTTTCTGAATCCACTCCCGGGCCTATGGGCATCAATATGGCAACCTACACAGGCTTTCAAAATATGGGGGTTTTGGGAAGCATCATTGCAACAGTAGGCCTTGTAACGCCCTCTATTATCATCATCATATTGGTTTCTAAATTTTTGGAAAAATTTCGGGACAGTAAATATGTAGAAAGAACATTTTCCACACTGCGTCCTACTGTAACAGGATTGATTGGTGCGGCAGGCTTTAGCGTTTTGGCAGAGGCATTGTTTCATACAGAGGCATTGAAAAAGGGCAATATGGATTGGGCAGATTTTTTTCAGCCCAAAGAGTGTATATTGTTTGTGGTATTTTTTATATTGATGAACAAATTTGATAAGCATCCTATTTTTTATATTGTATTGGGCGCAGTGATTGGTATTGTATTTCGGTTTTAATTTATGGGGCTTTAGGGAATACTGCTTGTAAAAAGGTATGGTGGAGAATATTTTTGAAAAGCAGCGTAAAATCTATATTTTTGAAGCAATATAGCATTGCCTTATGAATTTTATACACGAATAAAAAAATATTTTTTGGATGATACAGGACATTTTTGCAGGGACAAAAGTGTCTTTTTTTATATAAAAAAGTGACATTTGACTTTTGTAATAAACTGTGCTATTTTGAATAAAATAGAAAATTTTGGAAGCAGCAGGGGAAAATACTGTAAGGTATTGCTGTAAATGCCATGGAAAAAGCAATCCTTTATGAAAAATGAGCAGAGAGATTTTTTATTTCATTGTATCAGAACAATATAATTTTTTGTTAAACGGGTTTGGGCCGAAAAAGGAATGCCTTCTCATTTTATGATGACAAAATAGTATTTGGCTTAATATGAAAAATGATATGGTAAATAGGAATTTTAAAAATAGAAGCGGAGTATTGCTGCTGTTTTCTTTTAAAGAAATGAAGCAATCCATTGAAGTCTTATCAAGGCTTCCCCTTTTATTGTCTAGAAAGGGGAAGAAAAGCGATTTTTGTTATAAAACCAATGTTATTTCTATGAAAGCAACAGCATTTGTGGGGGGAATAGTATGAAAAAGGGAAATGCAGCTTTTGTTTTTTGTACCGTTTTATTGTTATGGTGTGGGACGGCTTTTGGAGCTTGTATCGACAATTTTGATGATATCCATAGGACAACAAAACAGGAGGTTGCCGCAAAACAGGGAAAAGTCACAGTTTCTGTCAATGGAGATGTTTTGAAAGAAGATTACCGTTGTATTGTGGAACCGGAAATTATACTGGAAGAAACCAAAAAAGGAACAATCCAAGACGGCAGTGTCATTTATTTTAAAACAGATGAAAATGGCAAACGCTTTTTTTCACAAAAGGATTACTGGATAGAAACAGAAGGCCTCTCTGCCACAATGAAGGAGACAGAAGGAGAAAGCTTTGATTTTGCACTGTCCATTCAAAGAAAAAATACAAATTCCTTGGCAAAAATAAAGATAACATTTACGCCATATATTTCCATGGAGCAATGGGAAAAGGAAGAAAATGTCACGGTTATCCCTTTGTGGCTGGATGTGAGCACAGAAAAAAACAACAATTTGTTTGCATACGCTCAAAATACAAAAGACATATTGCTAAATGAGTATTTTTTGACAGCACTCAATGAGGAAGAAATAATAAAAAACAATTTGCAATCAACTGAGCCTGTGTCAGAAATGATTTTTACAGTAGATAGCAATGTGGCAAAGTGGAAAGAGAAAACAATACAGCTAAAGCATAGCATTTTTCTGACAGATACAGGAAAAACAATGATTTCTTTTGAAGATTTCCAAAATATAATAGAAATATTAAAAAATGATAAAAAAAATATAGGGACATTATATACACAAAAACAGTACTCTGTTTTAACGGAAGATATTTTTACCATTTTATTGCCTCAAAAGCAAATACAAAAAGGGGAAAATCAGCTTTATGACCTGCTGGAAAAAGAGGACGGATATTATGTGCCTTTCAGGCTGTTTGGAGATATATTTGAAACAAATGTTTTATGGAATGGCCAGCAAAAAACAGTGACCCTGTGGGTATAAAAAATAGCATAGTATTTTACACATTTTTTTCAAAATACTGCATATACTATAACACCATTTGGGGGAGCGTGTATGGATATGCAGTATGATATGACATTTTTGGCGGCATTTTGGATTTTTGTATTGTTTTTAGAAAAGAAATTTCAATGTATCATTGGTTTTTTTGACGGTGTATTTTTGTCATTTCTTTGTTTTTGCTTTTTGCCTGTTGTTTTGGAGGGAGATTTTTTTTGGATAGCTTCCTTTTTGCTGGTGGCAGGTGTGGTAAGCAGCTCTTTTTTGGAGCAAAAAACAAATAATTTTTATTATGGAAAAAAATGCTATGGTTTGCTCCATTGCGGAGGCTTTACGCTGGCGGTGCTGCTGTGGCATGATTTTGATATACAAGGCAGTGTTCTTTGTTTGCCATTTGCTTTTTTGAGCGGGTTTTTTTTGCTGCTGGCTTGCGGAGGCATATTGCCTGAGGAAAAAAACAATAAAAAGAAAATCAAATTGGCACTGTTGGGGGTGCTGGGATTTTTGCTGGGCATTGCAGCTATTTTTCCGATTTAACAAAATAGTACTGTCATTTTTATAAAAAATTGTGTTATATTGCAAAAATAATACAGCATTTATTACTTTTATGACAAAAAAAACAATGCAAGTGCCTTGTATGGTTTTATAAAATATAGAATGTATTGCTTTTTTATGATTTCCTATTTGCAATGTGGTAAAACCTCTGTTATAGTAGTAGAAGCGGCAATTTGTATAAAATGATGCAAGCTGTCCATCAACAATGGCTTTGAAGCAAAAATAGAACTGTGACATAAAGGCTTTAAAGCAGGCTTTGTCTGTGAAAGAGAAAAGGGCAGTGAAAAAAACAATGCAGACTGTATCACTCTTTGGCAGAGCGGATTTTGTAAGGGGAAAACAGCCCCTTTGAAAAAGCGGACAATTTGGAAGGTATTTATGGTATGGGAGGTTGAGTATGAATTATACAGGCTTGAGCAAAGAGCAAATGAAACAGGAAATTATAAACAATGTAAAAAATATTTATCGTAAAACCATTGAGGAAGCAACACCGGAGGAAATTTATCAGGCGGCTGTATTTGCCGTTCGGGACGTCATTGCAGATAAATGGATGAAAACCCATGATGATTATAGAAACAAAGATGTAAAGGTAGTATATTATCTTTCTATGGAATTTTTAATGGGCCGTTTTTTTGGCAACACAGTCATGAATTTGATGATGTATGATGAAATCAAGGGTGCTTTTGAAGAGCTGGGCATTGATTATAACAAAATAGAGGATATGGAGCCGGACCCGGGATTGGGCAACGGCGGCCTGGGACGTTTGGCAGCTTGCTTTTTGGATTCCCTTTCCACACTGCAAATGCCTGCATATGGCTGTGGCATTCGCTATCACTATGGCATTTTTGAGCAAAAAATTGAAAATGGATATCAAGTGGAGGTGCCTGATAACTGGCTGGAGCATGGCGACCCTTGGTCCATTAAAAGAAATGATTATACAGTGGAGGTAAAATTTGGGGGCAATGTGCGTGCTGTGGAAAAGCCTGAGGGTGGCTATCGCTTTGTACAGGAAAATTATCAGTCTGTCATTGCTGTGCCTTATGACTATCCTGTGGTGGGATATGGCAACAATACTGTCAATACACTGCGTTTGTGGGATGCAAAGCCAAAAAATGAATTTGATTTAAAATCCTTTAATGAAGGAAATTATCAAAAGGCACTGGAGGAGCAAAATCTGGCAAACACATTGACAGATGTACTCTATCCGGCAGATGAGCATTATGCAGGAAAGGAGCTTCGTTTAAGACAGCAGTATTTCTTTATTTCTGCAACAGTGCAAAGAGTGATACAGCATTTTAAGAAAAAACACACAGATTTTAAGGAACTGCCTGATAAAGTGGCATTTCAGCTAAACGATACCCATCCCACTGTGGCAGTGGCAGAATTGATGCGTGTGCTGGTGGATGAAAATGATGTTTCCTGGGATGAGGCATGGGAAATTACAAGAAAGGTGTGTGCTTATACCAACCATACCATTATGGCAGAGGCATTGGAAAAATGGCCCATGGAGCTTTTCAGCCGTTTGCTGCCCCGTATTTATCAAATTGTGGAGGAAATCAACAAACGCTATTGCGCCGCATTGATTGAACGCTTTGGAAACGACCCTCAGAAAATTAGAGATATGGCCATCATAGCAGACGGGCAAATCCGCATGGCTTATCTGGCCATCGTAGGCAGCCATTCTGTAAACGGTGTGGCGGCACTGCATACAGAAATACTCAAAAACCAAGAGCTGAAAAACTTTTATGAAATTTATCCTGAAAAATTTAACAATAAAACAAACGGCATTACCCAAAGAAGATGGCTTTACCATGCCAATAAAAAGCTGGCTGATTTGATTACCAAAAAAATCGGAAAGGGCTGGATTACAGAGCTGACAGAGCTGGAGAAGCTTTTGCCCTATGCAGATGACCCGGCATTTCAAAAGGAATTTATGGAGATTAAAAAGCAAAACAAAATTGCTTTGGCACAATATATCAAAGAGAAAAAGGGAATTGAAATCAATCCCGATTCCATATTTGACATACAGGTAAAAAGACTGCATGAGTACAAAAGACAGCTTTTAAATGTATTTCATATCATTGGATTGTATAATCAGCTAAAAAACAATCCGGGACTGGACATGACACCAAGAACATTTATATTTGGCGCAAAGGCGGCGGCAGGCTACCACAGAGCAAAATTGATTATTAAGCTTATTAACAGCGTGGCAGATGTGATTAACAATGACGACTCCATAAAAGGAAAAATAAAAGTGGTGTTTATGGAAAATTACAGAGTGTCTTTGGCAGAAAAGCTGATTCCGGCGGCAGATGTCAGTGAGCAGATTTCTACGGCCAGCAAGGAGGCCTCCGGTACAGGAAATATGAAATTTATGCTCAATGGAGCATTGACCATTGGTACCATGGACGGTGCAAATGTGGAAATTTATGAAGAAGTGGGAAAAGACAATATATTCATATTTGGTATGACAGCAGAGCAGGTGATTGCAAAATACCAAGATAACTCCTATGACCCTTGGGCAATTTGCAACATCAATCAAGACGTTCGTATGATATTAAACAGCTTAATCAACGCTACATTTGATAAAGACCCTGATTTGTTCCGTGAAATTTATGATGCCATACTCAATGGATATGGCGGCAGCAGGGCAGACGAATATTTTGTGCTGGAGGACTATGCAGATTATGCAAAAGCCCAGCAGCAGGTGGATAAGGCTTATAAAAACCAAGGGCAGTGGGCAAAAAAAGCCATTATCAATGTGGCAAAAAGCGGAAAGTTCTCCAGTGACAGAACCATTAAACAATATGCAGAGGAAATTTGGGATTTGAAGCCATTGGAAATAAAATTATAATATAAAATTCATATGCTTTAGGGGGCTGCCAGCCCTCTGAAATAACAGTATACAAGGCTGTTTTTTGAGTGCATTTCCCTCAAAAAACAGCCGATTTTTTATTATTTTCCGGTCCTCTTTTGTGCAGAGGGCTGCCTCAATTTCATTTTGCCCCAGTTTCTGTTGATAGCAAAGGGTAGGTTGGATTTTTAAAAAATGACTGGTATTATACTATCTGTTATGCTATAATACCTTCCATATGATACAATATCACCAAGCAATCAAATAGGGAGGAATGTATATGAAATTTTTTAAAAAAGCAATGGGGCTTGTTTTGGCAGCAACAATGGCAGTGTCTATGGCTGCTTGCAGCAGTGCCGACACCACAGAGCCGCCGGCAGATACCACAGCGGAAACAACCGGTGAGGAAGCCGCAGCTTCACCGGAAGAGGTGATGCAGACAGCAAAAGCAAAGCTGCAGGAGATTACAAGCGTAGAATCTGAATTAAGCTCAACCGTTTCTATGAGCATGGACGGGCAAAGCTTGGATATAAAAAACAGCATGACTATGGTGTCATTTACAGACCCGCTGAAGCTGAAAATAGAAACAAGCACAGATTTAGGCCAGATGGGTGCCCAGGATATTGATATGTATGTTGGGGAAGAAAACGGAAAAACAATGATGTATATGAATGTGAATGGTACATGGATAAAACGGGAGGTACCACAAGAAGAGCTTGTTGCCTATGATACACAAGAAAGTGTTGTTGTATATCTGGAAAACAGTGTGGATTTAAAAGAGGCCGGTCAGGAACAGATTAATGGTGCAGAAGCCACAAAATATGAGGGGATTATTACACAGGACTCTTTGCAGGAAACAATGAAACAAACATCTGCCATGGAAAGCTTGGAGGCAATGCTGGCAGGCACAGATATGAATGCGGCAGATTTGTATGAAGGATTAGAGGATGTGACAATTTCTATATGGATTGATGCAGAGGGTTATCCTGTAAAATGTGAAATGGATATGACTCAAATGATGGAGGGCTTTATGAGAAAGGTAGTTCAGGCAACCGGAGTATCTGAACAAGAGGCAGAGGCTTTCCAAGTGGGCCAAGCCGTTGTTACAGTGACAAACAAAAGCTTTAACAATGCCACAGATTTTGAAATTCCACAGGAAGCATTGTCAGCTGCCGAAGCGTCATTTTAAATAAAAAAGCAAATGAGAGAAAATCTGAAAAAATGGGATTTTCTCTTATTTTTTTGTGTTGATATAGCCCCATCAATATAAAAAAGGGGATAGAAAAAGTATAAAAACCATTTGCAGCAAAAGAGAAATATTTTTTTAAAAAAGAATGGTGTTTCCTTTTGGAAAGGAATGGTGAAAAAAGCGGCAGGAATTGATTTTTGCTTTTCAAAGCAATATTTTGAAGGGGTTGTTTGTCAAATAAATAGGAAAACAGTATGTTAAGAAACAAAGAGCGTGCCAATGGCCTAAGGCTTTGTAAAATTGCCCATAAAATCAATGCTTGATTAGGTTTTGGTTGCAGCAGCGTAATAAAAAATGCAGCAGTAAAAAAATGGATTTATGTTGATGCTTTGAAAATAAAATCCCTCTGCTAGTATAACAAAAAAGATATTTGTGCAGATGCTGCAAAAACAGCAAAAAAATTCTGTAAAAATCAATGCCAATAGACAAAAAAGTTATGGCTATTTTGTATCACAATATGATTTTTAATATATTTTTTGCGAAAAATGAAATCATATGAAAAAAAATTTGTGAATTGGAAAAAACACTGGTATTTTGTTGCTTCATATGCTATAATCCATAAAACATACGAACATTGTAGTTTTTGTACATTTATAGAGGGGGGACTTGAAATGAAGCTTTACAAAAGGGCAATGGGATGGATATGTGTGGCTGCAATGGCAGTGTCTATGGCGGCTTGCAGCGGCAATGGAGAAGCAACGGCAGAAAATATTACGGCTCCGGCAGAAACCGAACCGGCCATACAAACCATTTTGGATGAGTCAAATACAAAAATGCAGCAGCTCTCCAGCGTAGAATCCACAACAGAATACGATGTCTTTATGACTGTTGAGACAGAGAGTATTATGGTAGCACAAACAGAAGATACGGTTTTTTTTGCCGACCCATTGAAAATGGACATAGAGATATTCCGTAATGCGGGCAATCTCATTGGAGAAAAAAATATGGATTTGGTGAACCTGCGCATAGCAAGGCAGGATGATAAAATTATGCTGCATCAGTATCAGAATGGAGGCCTTTGGAGCAAAAATGAGATTTCAGAGGAGGAGCTGGAAGGCTATAATATCAAAAATGGCTTTTCCTTCTTTTTAGAGTATGCAGCCGGCATGAAAGAAGTGGGGCAGGAAACAGTCAATGATGTGCAAACCACAAAATATGAAGGTATTCTTGACAGGGAGGCCATGGAAGAGCCTTTGCAAGTTACTTTTCCCGCAGATTTATGGAAACAGATAGCTTCTGATACAGATATGGAGCTTTCAGAATTGGTTCAAAATGCGTCAGACATGAAATTGACTTTATGGATAAATGAAGAGGGCTATGTTGTAAAGTATGAATTGGATATGACAGACGCCCTATATGATATTTTTATAGCATGGCTGCAAGGCGTCGGTGCAACAAAAAAACAGGCAGAGGAGAATATTGGAGTCTCAAATGCAAGGATTACCATATCCAACCAAAGCTTTAACAATGCACCGGATTTTCAAATACCACAGTAAGCAGTGACAGCCGGAGATATGTCATTTAAAAAAATAATGAAGAGAAAATCATAAAAAATGTGATTTTCTCTTATTTTTTTTCATTTTTGGTCGATATAAAACATATAGTAGTGCTATGCTTTGTACCTAAAAAGCAGGTATAGTCAAAAAGAAATGAGGGATAAGTTTTGAGTTTGTCAATTAAACGTTCTATTTTAATCCGTGTGTTGATTATTCAGATTGCTATATTGTTAAGCGGTGCTGTCACCATGATAGGATTTCATAGGGTAAAATCAGCCAGTGAAAATCAAACCAATATTGCAATGATTAACGACACCATATTAAATGCCCAAAAAGCCCATTATGTTTGGCTGGAGGGGTTGAATTCATCTTTGAATTTTAATATTGATTTTACAGGAAGCTTGGATTATCAAGGCTGTGACTTTGGTCAATTTTTGTATCATTCAGATACTTCTTTATGGCCTGCGGAGATAGCAGGCTATTTGGAAAATATGAAGGCCGTTCACCAGCAGATTCATAATTCTGCTTCTGAAATATTGGAAATGAAGGCTACAAATTATGAAGGGGCAAAAAATATTTATATCAATCAAACAAAGCAGGATGTGGCGGCGCTTTCCAAGCAAATGGACGAACTGGCTGCCATTACAGAAAATTTGTTGGCAGAAAGCAAAGCAGAAGTGAGCCAAACTGCAAACATTTCCATATTATCTTCTGCCATTGCAATCATTGTTACAGTTGTATCCGTTATATTATTGCTGCAATATGTGACAAAACATATTGTCAACCCCATTATCACCATTACAGAAGCAGGCAAAAAGCTGGCAGAGGGAGATTTGCACTTTGAAATACCCTACCAATCCCATGATGAAATCGGTGAACTGGCAAGTTCCTTAAATTTTTCTATGAAAGCATTAGGCAGTTATATCACAGAAATCAGACGTTATATGGAGCTGATGGCCCAAGGAGAGCTTTTTGTCACAGCAGAGCTGGAATTTAAAGGAGAGTTTAAAGAAATTCAAAAAGCTATATTAGAATTTCAAAATGTTTTAAGCAATGCTTTTCAGGATATACAACAGTCTGCCAATCAGGTGACGAGTGCTTCTGAGGCAGTTTCAAGCGGTGCCAGAGTGTTGTCTGACGGCTCTGCAGAACAGGCAGCTTCTGTGGAGGAGCTTTCGGCCACCATTGAGGACATTCGCAACCATGTGCAAAAAGATGAAGAAAGTATGCAGCAGACCAATAAACAGGTTTCTGCAGTGACCAAAATTTTGTTAGACAGCAATGAACAAATGCAAAATATGATTCGAGCTATGGAGGATATCAATGAAAGCTCCCAAGAAATTGGAAAAATCATAAAAGCCATTGAAGACATTGCCTTTCAAACCAATATACTGGCACTCAATGCCGCAGTGGAGGCAGCAAGAGCCGGTACAGCAGGAAAGGGCTTTGCTGTTGTGGCAGATGAAGTGAGAAATTTGGCAAGCAAAAGTGCAGAAGCGGCAAAAAATACAACTGCATTGATAGAAGCTTCTATACAGGCTGTGGGAAATGGTACAGAGATTGCAGGCAAAACAGCTGAATTGATTGCTTCTGTGGTGGAAGAGGCAAAGGGCGTTGTACAGTCTGTGGATAAGGTTTCGGCAGATTTTACATGGCAGGTAGAATCCATTTCTCAAGTGACACAAAGCATTGAGCAGGTGTCCAATGTGGTACAAACAAATTCTGCAACAGCAGAAGAAAGCGCCGCTTCCAGCGAAAAGCTTTCTGGTGAGGCCCAAATGCTGAGAGATTTGATAGCACGGTTTAAATTAAAAGAAGATATGATGACAACATTTGACAAAACAAACAATGAAACAGAGCAAAATAATATGACATATGACAATACATATTACAGCAATAGCTTTGATAAATATTGATATAAAAAAGGAAGGTAAAAAACTACCTTCCTTTTTCATTGGTAAATCCAATAAAACCCCCGGCTATGTCGGGGGAATCGGTGAGCTTTAAAACCTCCTATGCTATCATTATATTGAGTCCGCCAAGACACAAGAAAGCATAGGAGGTTTTTATAGGAATCCTTTAGCACACACGAGTTGGGAATGTAAATATCATATTGTATTTGCACCAAAGTACAGAAGACAGATAATATACGGAAAAATGAAAGCTGAAATAGGGAAAATTCTTAGAGAATTATGTGAAAGAAAAGGAATAGAAATGATAGCAGAAAAATGTTGTCCAGATCATATAGATATGCTGATTCGCATACCGCCCAAATACAGCGTGTCAGAAATTGTTGGATATTTGAAAGGAAAAAGTTCTTTCATTATTTTTGACAGACATACGAATCTAAAGTAGAAATATGGAAATAGGACAAGGGATATTATGCTGATACAGTGGGAAAGAATATAAAAAAGATTCAAGAATATATCAACAATCAGTGAAAAGAATATTGGATGGCAGATGAAATAAGCTTAAGTGAGTACATTGACCCGTTTACGAGTGAAAAAGTAAATAATAATAGCCGCCAAGGGCGGCAGTTGAGAAAGTAGAGCCCTTGGCGGACTTTCAATGGGCTTGCAAGCGCAGCTGGTAATAGCCCCTTCTAGGGGCAGAGCAAACCACCGGCTAAGCCGGTGGTCCTGATTTCAAATCATGAGAGAAATAATATATTTTTGATGCTTGTATCAGGCAGTGATATTGATTTGTTTGTCTTTTCTGACAATGTTTGTTTGTGTGGCAAAAAATAGGTGCAGCATCAGAAAAGGTCAAAATGGAATCATAACAAAACGAGAGCCGGATATAGACTGCATTTACCCATGAGAGTCATGTAGCAATGGCAACAGAAGCATGATACAAAAGAGAATAGTTTTAGCAGTGCCGGCTATTTTTTTGCTAAATTCATGGTCAAATTCTTTCAGTATGGTAATTGCGGCAGATTGTATCCAGTCGAAAGGTATTTTGTTATATGTATTTTTCCAAAGATAGATACATTCAGCTCAGTGGGATTGAATACAGCAACAATGAAAAAATATATAATAAAATAGAAAAAGCAATATCAAATAAATAAGTTTACTACAAAAAATATTGAAAGGCAGCAGATAATCGGTCAAGACCAAATCAAAACCACGCCTAAAAGACGTGGTTTGCACTAGCCCTATAAGGGCTTATTAATAGCCAGCGCCTAAATGACGCTGGCTTTCACTTCGTTCAAGCCCTGACGGTATGATTATCTGCTACCCTTAAAAGGG
>CALWSR010000018.1 GCA_944384265.1 uncultured Clostridia bacterium | reverse complement strand
TCGGCCCAGCCGGCACAATCGGCCCAGCCGGCACAATCGGCCCAGCCGGCACAATCGGCCCAGCCGGCACAATCGGCCCAGCCGGCACAACCGGCCCAGCCAGCACAATCGGCCCAGCCAGCCACTCCGGCCCAGCCGGCACAACCGGCAGTATCCTATACGCAACAAAATACTTTATGAAAAACAGAATGCTTTTTTGCACCATTTTGTCCATATACTATATTTTATAAAGCATATGGAATTGGAATGCTATGGAAAACAATGCCCATTTCTTTTTTTAGAATGGGCATATTACAGCTTTTTAAAGAAATAAAATAAATGTATATATTGGTTTAAAATGGTTTTGCAAGCACTCCTTTAAAAGAGAAATGGCAGGAATATATTTCTCCTTTTTGTTTGCATGGCAAATGAAAAAATAATTCTGTTTCAAATCTAGCATATATCAATATGATAAGATACATAAATTATTTTGGCATAGCTGCAAAAAAGAGTGTGAGAGGCATTGCAATAGAAAGCAGGATTCAGCATGAACAAAAAGCCTTGGAAGATATTATATGAATGGCAAGGCCAATATAAAAATCTGAAGGTTATGACAGTTCTGTATGGATAGCCGATGTGGTTTAGACATCGGCTTTTTTGCATCCATAAAACCGCCTGTTGTATATATGGATTAAAAAGGCCCTTTTATTGCAATGAAATTGCCGTATGACAAATGCAAAAGCATGGTGAAAAGAAGCCATGTATACGGCAGTAAGGGATATATATCAGCATATAAAGCAGAATGGTAAATATACCATTGTGTTTATCCCCAAAGGTGTTTTACCATAAAAAGGACAACTAGAAAAAGCTTCATAAAATGGTATAAATGGAAAGAAGTGAATAGGGAAGTATGGTTGTATTACATATATGTGCTGGCCTAAGTATATCAAATTTTAAGAGCTGCAGAGATAGGAGAAATAGAGCGGGCTATATAGCAGTAAACAACAGATGAGTATATAATGGATGAAAGGGATGGAAAACACAGTGCATACTGAAATGGCAGAAAGGCATCAGAAAGGCGGCTGACAGATTCCTTTATGGACAATCCAATCCCATAGTACTATTTTGGAGCATTTTGTAAAAAGTAAAGCCAGCCATTAGACGAAGAATTCAAAAAACTTTTCAGAATATGGGGTATGATAACTGTAAAAATAGAATGAAAAAATGTAATTTTACAGCATATGAAAAATCAATCAAAATGGAAGGCTTCAGGCTTTGCTGTACCATATCAGCATGAAATTGGCTAATATGCAATAAAACATAGAAGCAGTGGTTTGTCAGTTTGTGTAATACAGCCAATATAAAAATGCAGCAATGGTCCCAATTGTGTATGGTAGTGAAGCAAAATGACAGAAATAGTATAGAAAGCTGTTTGGAAAAGAGAAATATAAAAATAGGCTTATCCTTTGGAAAAGCCTGCTATGGGCTAAATCAACGCCATTACCAAATGACACCATTTCATTTATATTTTATCACCGTTGTATTTTATCCTATTGATATGATGCTTTTTTGAATGCTTCATGAAAAAATGGTGATAAAAGCACTATATACCCATATGTGCAATACATTTTTGACGGGACTGTTTTCGGCAGGGGATGTATAGAATATATTTTTATGTTGTTTTCCTATTTACGGCAGTTTATTGCCTTTTTTATACCATAGTAAGCTTGCACACACCTTTCGTATAGGATAAACTATTTGCCATGAAATGAAGCAAAAAAATAAACAGCCCCTAAGGGCTGTCTGAAGCTTAAAATATAACTGCCATGAAGGCCTAATAGCATAAATATCCATGCATGGCTTTATTGCTGCAAAGCGGCCATAAGCTTTGGTATGAGCTGTTTTTTTCTGGAAACAACACCTTTTAAATGGGATGTATGGCTCTCTGGCTCTATATCAATAGAAAAGGCTGATTTTAACAGCTCCGGTGCGTGTTCTCCCACAAATATGACAATAGAGGATTCTTCAATAATGTCTGTTAGAAGGAAAAACATCATATTCAAACCTGTTTTTGGCAGAGCAGAAAGCATATAAGCTTCTATTTTGGGCTGCAATGCAATCAGCTCCTCTTTGTCCATGGAGGAAACCTGACCCACACCAAAATTGACTTCCTCTGTGCTGAATTTTTTGAAATCCTGATAGAAAATTTCTTCTTCTGTTTTATCCTGCAAGGCACTGCCTGCACGGAACATTTCTGCCGCATGGGTAGGAATGTCTATTTTTGCAATGGCCGCCAATGCCTCTGCCGCCTGTTTGTCCAGTGCGGTGCAGGTGGGAGAACGAAACATCAGTGTATCTGAAATAATGGCAGAGCAAAGCAGACCTGCAATATTTGGCTCAATTTCGATTTCGTTTTCACAATACATTTGATAAACAATGGTTGCAGTACAGCCCACCGGCTGGTTGCGGAAATAAACAGGGGCAATGGTTTCGATGCTGCCCAGCTTATGGTGGTCTATAATTTCCAATATTTCCGCATCATCTATGCCGTCAACTGCTTGAGATTTTTCATTGTGGTCCACCATAATGATTTTCTTTTTATCCATGTCAATCAAAGAACGACGGGAGAGCATACCACAGTAATTTCCATCGCTGTCCAGCACAGGAAATTCTCTGTGACGGATTTTTGCCACAGCACTTTTGATGTCGTTTATAAAATCCTCTGTTTTAAATGTAATCAAATTATCCTTTTTCATAAAATGACGTACAGGGGTGCTTTGGCTGATGAGTCTGGCAACCATATAAGTATCATAGGGAGTGCTGATGATACGGCAGTGATTTTGTGCCGCCATTTTTTGTATGGTTTTGGACACAGGGGCTCCCATGCAGATGACAATACAAGCAGCATTCATTTCAATGCCGCAAAGCTGGGCTTCATAGCGGTTGCCTGTGATGAGAATATCCCCTTCGCCGATAAAGCTTTCCAAAAGGTCCAAATTGGCTGCGCCAATCAACAGCTTGCCGTTTTCCACATAGCCTTCCTCTTCGCCTACTACCATAGTGCCTTCCAATGTTTCCAATATGTTTTTATAAGGCGTTTTAGATAAAGAAAGGATATGTGTTTCATAAATATCCATGTTGGCAGTGGCAATATCCTTTACGGCAATGATGCCCTCCAATGTACCATCCTCCTGTATGACCGGCAGTGTGGCGTCCTTTGTATCACGCATCAGCGTCCATGCGCTTTTGATGGAAACATCTCGTGTCAGTGCCTGAGGCTTTTTGATTTCCACATCCTTTACCTGTGTGGCCACATCTGTTATCAGCTGGGGCGTGTCCATACCAAATGTTTCCAATACAAAATTTGTTTCATTGCTGACTTTTCCGGCACGCATGGGCATATAGCCTCCGCCGTTGATTTTATTTTTTAAATGAGCATAAGAAATGGCAGAGCAGATAGAATCTGTGTCCGGATTTTTATGCCCAATGACATAAATGGGTTTTTTTATTTTTTCTTCCATACTAAAAATCACTTCCTTCTAAAAATAATCTAAAAATAATTTACTGCTTTATGGAGTGAAAAACCCTGTGGGTATTTCACAGGGTTTTATGATTTTCGCTATATTTAGTATATAAAAATTCTTTTTTTCCGTCAATGTTAATTCTCATAAAAAAATGGAATTTTTACTGGAATCAATAAAGTTAAAAAACAAAATGGACGGGTTTTGTGGTATACTGATAAAAAGGATTGGTAGGCTGTGTTATATTTCTATGAAAAATGGTATTGTAAGCAGGGGGCTTCAAAGCATAGCAGTGCGATTGGAAAGAGGACAGGCAAGCAAGGGAAGACACTGCCAATATCCTCAAAGCCTCCACGGTTAAAAGAGAAAGGACAGTTTCCTTATTTCAAAATCTCTTGAGCAGGCTATAAAAAAAGAAATGCAGCAAATTCTATTTGTCTGCAAAATGAATGTTTTATGGCTTTCTATTTCATAGGAAAGTAACAAAAGCCATTTGTACACAGGGAGGAAATGAAAATGGCAGGCATTATGACAATATTTGGTGTGATATGGATATTCAATGGAGTCAGATACTTTTTTTTCACCGAAAAATTTTCTGTAAACATGAAAAATATTTTGGAAGAGGACCGATTGGAATATACAAAGGGAATGGGAAAATTTCAAATTGGCATTGGCATTTGCTTTTTGTTATTTGACAAAGCCATACCGTCTCTGGTAGGAAGCAAATACAGCTTTTTGCTGCTGATTGCAGTGGTTCTGGCGGTGCTGTTTTATTTCAATCAATGGAACAGAAATTATACAAACAAAAAATCAGAGCTTGAACAAAACCAAAGTCCTCATATGGAGTGTGAAGAAACAGAAAAAAAACAGCAGCAATAAATTTTATTTCAATCAGGGAAAAAAACAATGGGATATGCTGAAAAATGACATTGTAAGTACGAAGTTTGAAGTGAAGCAAGGAGGGTATTATTTTATTTGAAAAAAGCAGCTAATTGATGGCGCCGCCCGTTTCTTTGTTAAGGGAAGGCTGCACATACCCCACTTTTCACAGGCTGTAAAAAGGAGAAATGCAGGAGCTTTGGCTGACAAAAGCAATGCTTCAAAGCTTTGGGCATAAAAAAATCCGAAAATGGGATAGGAGGAATGAGTATGCTTTTTTGGATGATGATGATTGTGGGCATATTGGCATTTTGTTATGGTATAGGAGAATTTTTTTTCACAAAAACATTTCAGACAAAAAATGCCAATATATTGCCGGAGGACCGATTTCGCTATACAAAGCAGGGAGGCATATTCAATATGATTGGAGGGGCTGTCATACTTTTTTGTGCTGTATTTAGTCAATATGGAAAATATCAAGGCATACTGCTTTGGGTTTGTGTGATTTATTTTGCCTGTACTGTTTTTCGAGATAAGCCCTATTATGAAAGAAAAAACAAGAAAGGAATGTAACATAAAAAATGCAAAATTATAAAATGCTGCTGCAATATGACGGAAGCCGTTATAATGGGTGGCAAAAACAAGGCAATACAAAAAATACCATACAACAAAAATTGGAAGAAATACTCAGCCAAATATCCCAAAAGGAAACGGAGGTTTTTGGCTCAGGCAGAACAGATGCAGGCACCCATGCCTGGGGACAGGTGGCAAATTTTCATATGCAGTGGCAGGGCAGCACAAATGGGCTTTTTTTAAAAATCAATGAAGCATTGCCGGAAGACATTGCACTGCTTTCTCTGCAAAAGGTCCCTCCTCGTTTTCACAGCCGTTTGCAGGCTACGGCAAAAACATATGTTTATCGTATTTGGAACAGTGTGATACCTGCTGTATTTGAAAGGAAATATGTTTTTGTGGACAAAACGCCTTTGGATACAGAGCAAATGAAAAGAGCGGCCGCTTATTTGCTGGGAGAGCATGATTTTAAAAATTTTTCTTCTGTGAAAAAAACAAAAAAGTCTACCATACGCTTTTTATATCACATTGAAGTTGTAAAAAAAGAAAATGAGATACAACTGATATTTACAGCAAATGGTTTTTTGTACAACATGGTGAGAATACTTTCCGGCACACTGATAGAGGTGGGAGAGGGAAAGAGAAGTGCAGAGAGCATAAAAGAAATTTTTGCTGCAAAAAGCAGAGAAGCAGCAGGGTTTACAGCTCCGGCAAAAGGACTTGCACTGGCAGAAGTATTTTATGATAAAAGGTGGTAAATATGATTCGGGTAGGAGAGATTAAATTAGCAATCGGAGAAAGTGAAGCACTTTTAAAAGAAAAAATCAGAAAAAAGCTGCATATTCATTCAGAAGACATCATAGAACAAAAAATATACAAAAAAGCATTGGATGCCAGAAAAAAAGAGGAAATACAATATGTCTATACAGTGGATGTCACAGTAAAAAATGAAAAGAGGATACTGGAGCATACAAAAACAAAAAATGTTACCATTACACCGGATATGACCTATTATTTTCCTCAGGGCAAATCATTGCTCAAAACAAGGCCTGTTGTAATAGGCTTTGGGCCGGCCGGTATGTTTGCAGGACTGCTTTTGGCTGAAATGGGACTTTGTCCGGTGATACTGGAAAGAGGAGAGGATGTAGAGAAAAGAACAAAAACCGTGGAGGATTTTTGGCAGGGAAAGGGGCTTAATACAGAAAGCAACGTGCAGTTTGGAGAAGGAGGGGCAGGCACATTTTCTGACGGCAAGCTGACAACAAGAAGCAAGGATATTCGATGCAGAAAGGTTTTGGAGGAATTTGTAGAAGCAGGCGCACCCAATGAAATATTGTATGAAAATAAGCCTCATATTGGCACAGATAAATTAAAAGAGGTGGTAAAAAACATACGCAAAAAAATCATTGCATTGGGAGGAGAAGTCCATTTTCAAAGCAAAGTGACAGATGTGAAAATTACAGATGGAAAAATAAAAGCAGTTGTTGTCAATGAAACACAGCGCATCCATACAGACGCTGTGATATTGGCAATAGGACACAGTGCCAGAGATACCTTTGCGCTGCTGTATAAAAAGGGAATTTCTATGGAGCAAAAGCCCTTTGCCATGGGTGTGCGCATAGAGCATCCCCAAAAAATGATTGATACGGCGCAATATGGCCCATTGGCACAAAAGCTGCCTCCGGCAGACTATCGTTTGACCTATACCACATCAAAGGGGAGAGGAGTTTATACCTTTTGTATGTGTCCGGGAGGCTATGTTGTGGGGGCTGCTTCGGAAAAGGGAAAAATTGTGGTCAACGGCATGAGCGAATATAAAAGGGATGGGGAAAATGCCAACAGTGCATTGCTTGTGCAGGTGTTTCCAAAGGATTTTGGCAGTGCGCATCCTTTGGCCGGCATAGAGCTGCAAAGAGCATTGGAGGAGAAGGCATTTCAAAAAGGAGAGGGCTTTGCGCCCATACAATTAGTGGGAGATTTTTTAAAGGGAAGGACCTCACAAAAATGGGGCGAAGTCAAAAGCACATACAGACCCAAAACCACATTTTGCAATTTGTCAGAAATATTGCCCCAATATATGACAGAGGCATTGCAGGAGGCCATTACAGCCTTTGGAAAAAAATTACAGGGCTTTGACAGAGAGGATGCACTGTTGACTGCCATAGAAAGCAGAAGCTCTTCTCCTGTGAGAATTTTAAGAAACAGAGAAAGAGAGTCCGTGACAGTGGAAGGACTTTATCCCGTTGGTGAGGGTGCAGGATATGCAGGAGGAATTGTTTCTGCGGCCATTGATGGTATCATTGCAGCAGAAAAAGTGTTTCAAAAAGGAAAATAAAAGAAAAAAGATTATGTTGACAATTATTATATATTAGTGCTAAAATTTGTTTGTTCATTTAGTGGGGAATTAAATAGAGAAAGAAGGGAAATCTTTTGAAGAACTGGAAAATTAAAACAAGGCTGTTAGGGGGATATTTGATAGTCATTGTACTATCTGCAATTATTGTGCTTGCTTCTGTTGTGGCTTTGTCCAATATCAGAAAAAATTATGATGGTATTATAAATGGTCCCATTGAAAACAGCTTTGCTATCAAAAATGCCAGATTAGATATGAATGTGATGGCAAGATATGTGCGGGATATGGCATTGGAAACAGATGTTTCCCAATATAGCAGCTATGAAACAAAAATCAATGCAACACAGTCCTCTTTGGAGCAAAAAATGGAAAATATCAAAACCATTTATGCAGGTACAAACAATCTGGCCGATGAGTACTATAATAAAGTAAATTCATGGATTACAGAAGCAAATAAAATTGTTTCAGAGTTAAAAAGGGGCAATCGTGACAATGCTTTGGATTTGATTGCAACCACCTGTACATCAGCATTAAATGAGGCAGGAAATATTGCAGAGCAGCTGGATTCTATGTCACAGCAGCAACAGCAGCAAATGGTGGAAAGCGGAAACAGAAGTGCTTTTGTTTCTGAAATATTGGTGATTGTTCTTTTGGTGATTAGTATTGTTATTTGTGTTTTGTTTGGCATATTTATTACAAGAAGCATTACAGAGCCTATCAGAATGGTTCAGCAGGCGGCACAAAAAATGGCACAGGGAGATTTGAGTGCAGAAATTACATATGTTTCAAAGGATGCAGTAGGACAGCTGGCGGAGGATATGCGTTCTTCTTTAAATACATTGTCCTCTTATATTACAGATATCAGTACTGTAACAGGAGAAATGGCAGAAGGCAATTTTGATGTGCATTTGACACAGGATTTCTTGGGAGATTTTAAAAACATAGAGCATTCCATTGAAAAATTGACACAAAATATGTCTAATACCATTTCACAGGTAAATGATGCGGCAAACAAGGTATCTTACAGTGCAGACCAGGTTTCCAGCGGCGCACAGGCACTGGCACAGGGAGCCACACAGCAGGCCAGCTCTGTGGAGGAGCTTTCTGCAACCATCACTGCCATGTCTGAGCAGATTACAAGCAATGCAGAAAATGCAAAGCAGGCAAGTGAAAAATCTCAGCAGGCAGGCCAAAAAATTGACATAAGCAACGAACAAATGCATCAAATGATGGGAGCTATGAGTGAAATCACAGAAAAATCCCAAGAAATTTCTAAAATTATCAAAACCATTGATGATATTGCTTTCCAAACAAATATTTTGGCATTAAATGCAGCAGTGGAAGCGGCAAGAGCCGGTGCGGCAGGAAAGGGCTTTGCCGTTGTGGCAGACGAAGTAAGAAATTTGGCAGGAAAATCTGCAGAAGCAGCCAATAATACCACAATGTTGATTGAGGATACCATAAAAGCAGTGGAAAACGGTTCCTCAGTGGCAGAAGAAACTGCAAAAACATTGAATGAAACCGTTGCAGTGACAAAAGAAGCCGTTACACTGATTGATATGATTGCAGAGGCCAGTGAGCAGCAATCCATTTCTGTGGGTCAGGTGACAATGGGTGTAGACCAAATTTCAGCAGTTGTGCAAACAAACTCTGCAACCAGCCAGCAAAGTGCAGCTGCCAGTGAGGAATTGTCTGCACAAGCAAATATTATGAAAAAATTGATGATGCAGTTTAAATATGAAGGCAGTCAGCAAGTGACAATGGAACCGGAGCAGCAGCAGTATGATTTTGATTTTTTGTCAGAGGATTACGATAAATATTGATGATAAAAAAGGACACAGTGTTGTGTCCTTTTTTTATCAATGAGTATGTGTAGGGGCTGTGGCACAATAGCTCTTTGAAATGATAGTGTGCAAAAACCGTTTGCTTTTTGAGCAAATTTCACTCAGAAAACCGTGGATTTTTTATGATTTGCACCTTCCTTTGGGTAAGCTTCTGCCGCAATTTCATTGCTGCAGCATCCCCTTGTCAACAATGGAATAGAGATGCCATAAAAAATTTTTTAAAATGCTTTAGAAGTGTTTGAAAAAAATAGTAATATAAAAATTTTAATCAAAATAAAAAGAAGATATTAAAATGATATTAGTATTTAGTATCTTCTTTTTTCTCTTTGGTATTATTTAATTCTAAAAAGTCTTCCAAAAAACTGAGTGTTTTTAAAAGCTCATCCCTATTAAAGTGGTAAGTGATATAACTAAGCTGTTCATCATAAAAAGAGGAAAAGTTCTTTTTATTTTGAAAGCTGATTAAAGAATCCTGCAATAAATCATCAAGTGAAACATTTAATATATCTGCAATATGGGAAAGCTTTTGTATATTAAATTTGTTGTTTCCGTTTTCTAAATTGGAAATATTGCTTTGAGATGTTTTCATAAGTTTTGCCAAATCAGATTGTGTCATATTTCTTTGTTTTCTGAAGTATTTTACTTTTTGGCTCAGTGCAATCACATTATACATAATCAAGCCTCCTAAAATTTATGGATTGTTTTACAAATAAATTGTTTTTCTGCCGGTGATAATTTTGAAAATTTATGAGCGATTTCTTTACGCAGCAGTACATTATCATCTGCAATGCTGGGTGTGTCGGAGGATAAAAAAGCTTGAAAGCTTGTTTCAAAGCAATTTACAATGGCTAAAGCCACATCCACAGAAGGAATTTTTTCACCTCTTTCAATTTGTCCCAAATAGGATTCATCAATGTCAATGATTGTGGCGATATCAATGATTTTAAGATTCATCTTTTTTCTGCAATAACGAATGGCATTGCCAAATATTACACCATCAAACATAAAAACACATCCTTTCTAAAATATAGATAATTTGTGACACCTAAAGTCATTATATTTCTAAATGAATTGTTGGATAGTACTATTAGATATAAAATAAAGAACTAATAGATATTTTTTTAAAAGGTGTTTGTGGCTTATAAGAAAATGAAGCAGCATTGTTCTGTTTTATAATAGGAATAAAATAATACATTCAACATATAAATTGTGAATATTTTTACAGACTATGTTCAATAAATGAGAAAAAATAGAAATTTTATGGATTTTAAAGCATGAAGTTTATACTGAATTTTAATGGTGAAAAGGAAATAAAAATAGAAATGTATAGAGAAAAAAATAGGAGGTATAGATTTGCTACAAATATTATGAGAGCAGAAGAGCAAATGATTTAAAAATTTCATAAAACAGCCATGACAGAAATAGAAAAGCAACAGGGCATTTGCAACAAGCAATCCAACGATAGATATTGGCTGTAAAATTTAAAACCAATTTTTGTGATGGAGCTGGCTGAAAAAATATTTAGTATATATGGTGCTGTGCGGCCCCAATTTGTATAAATTGTATTGCTATATTGAAAAATACAATACAAATTATGCTGCAATTCTATAAAAAGCTTAAAATCATAATCTATATTACAGCAAGATATGAAAATATATTGAAAAAGGGCTTTTTGTAAGAAGGCTGATATTATATTTTTTGTAGGTGAAACAATACGGAAGTCGGAAAAAGGATATATTATACAGCAACAAAAAAAGCAGGAGATAAAATAAAAGTGTTGATAAAATCAAAGCTATAAATTACAATAAAAATATGGATGAAGGCAGTCTATATCAAAAGGAGGCTATGCTGGCATTATCCAAAGGGGATTTAAATGATACTATATGGTTATCTACATCACTTGAAAACAAAATGATAGTGGAGAAGGGTAAGAATGTTGTATCAAAATGGATACTACTAAGCTTGCTGACGGCATATAAAATCTATGCTGACAGAAAATGTTATAAAATTTGAAGAAATGATTTTTGAAAAGAAAAATTTTTTAGGCAAAAAAATACAATGAGCAGATAAATGTAAAAAATAAAGCTTTAAGGAGATATGTGAATATGATAAAGGTATTGTTTGTGTGCCACGGCAATATTTGCCGTTCGCCTATGGCGGAATTTGTATTAAAGGATATGGCTGCAAAAAAAGGAATGGAAAACAATTTTGAAATTGCCTCTGCTGCCACAAGCAGAGAAGAAATCGGAAACGGTGTACATAGGGGTACAAAAGAAAAGCTAAAGGAACAAGGCATTTCTACAAAGGGAAAATATGCTGTACAATTAAAAAAAGAGGATTATCAAAAATATGATTATATCATTGCCATGGACCAAAATAACATAAGAAATATCAAAAGGATTATAGGAGAGGATAAAGAGAAAAAAGTACATTTGCTATTGTCATTTGCCAAAGAAAACAGAGATATTGCAGACCCATGGTATACAGGAGATTTTGATAAAACATATGAAGATGTTGTAAAGGGCTGCAAAGGATTTTTAGAAACAATATTATAAATAAGAAATAAAGAGGTCTGTCATAGAAAACAGACTTTTTTGTTGCAAAAAGAGCCATTAGACTGTAAAATAAATAGAGAGGGAAAAAATTGGAAGTGGATGAGAATATATAAATAAGGAGAACGGGGAATATGTTTCAATCACTGATTTTGTCAATTATATGTATTATTGTAGGGTTTTTTTTAATCATACGTGCCAAAATAGAATTTAACCGTTTTGAAAATATGACACCCCAAGAAAAAGAAAAACAAAGACAGCAGGAAGAAAGGTTTTCAGGACGGACGCTTTATTTCAGCAATGTAGCACTGAGAGAAAGGCAAGAATGCTATTTAAGAAAAAAAGGCATTTTTGAAGATATGAGCATTGTGGAAAGAGCAGAGTGCAAAACGGCAATTTATTGGATATTACGATATATTGATGAAATATTTCTGGAAAATACAAGCCTTTTTTTTACACAGGAAGGAAAAAGGAGGCTTTCTATTGCATTGCATAATCTGCTGAGTATGACAGACTGCTTTAAAAGAGAGCAGGTGCAGCAGGATTTGACAACGGTTTGCAAGCTGTTTCAATATGCATTGGAAAAGGAAGATGTGGGCGGAATATTTTATGGGCATCACATATTAAGCGACATCAATTTTTGGATACTGGATTCTCCTTTTCCGGAGGAGGAACTGGAAACATGGCAGCCAAGGCCTCCGAAACAAAAGGAAACAAAGGTTTTTTACGGCATGACAAGAAGCTGGGAATATCCTTATCCAAAGGACGTTGCAAAAAGGATAAAATCCATTACTCTGCCAACAAAGGAAGAAATTTTTGATATCAAAAGTCATTTTGCAAAAAAACAAATGGAGCTGGCACAGACATTTTACAAATTAGAGGATTGGCAAATACAACAAATGATACAATATTGTCAAGCTACGGGAAAGCTTTTGAATGAGATTATGCAGCTGAAAGCGGCAGATGTGGAAATAGAGCAATTAAACGAAATGGAAATGGCATTGTTAAACCATGATAGTGCCTGCACAAAGGGAATCGTACGATATTACGCCACACTGACTGGGGAATTGGACAAGGCCATTGATTTGCTTGAAGAAAGCAATTTGAAGTCAGATTTAAGTGAAATCAAACAAGGCATACAAAATATATATGACAATCAGACAAATGAAAGCTATCCTTCCTATGAGCAAGTGGTATGGGCAAAAAGGATGATGGATGAAATCAACCATTTTATACTGCCAAAGGAAACCGATTGGCATGAAAATCATTTTTACTATGGTTTGACAGCTACCATGAGAGACAGAGAGCCGGATGCTGTGGTGGAAACAGACGGCGTGGAAACCATTGTGCCGGCAGAGCGTGACTTTTTTGGCAGAATTGTTTTGGAGGAAAATGTGAAAAAAGAAAACAGCAGCAAATAATGGAGCTTGAAAAACCTAGTAATTTGATATAATATATAAAGGGATAAAGGAGCCTTTTGACGGTTTTTTTATTATGACAATGAAAATGTACACATGAAGAAAGGGCGTAGGTAATTAATGAAAAAATGGACATTATTTGCACTGATGGGAATGCTGTTGCTTCCAAGCAATGTGGTGCTGGCAGAGGAGAGGTATCAGGATACACAGGGGCATTGGGCAGAGGAGGCCATTGCAGCGTGGAGCAACAGAAAGGTTTTGAATGGATACAATGGATTCTTTCGGCCAAATGACACAGTGACAAGAGGAGAAATGGCAGTTATATTAAACAATATTATGGCTTATCAGCAAAAAGGGGAAAATACATTTTCAGACTTGGATGAAAATTTTTACACAGAGCCTATATTAAAAGCTGCCCAGGCAGGAACATTGGTGGGAGATGGAAGCAGTGTCTAGACCAAAGGACACCATGTCCAGACAGGAAGCCATTGTGATGCTTTCAAAAGCATTGGGACTGACAGAGGAAAGGGGAAACACAAATTTTTCAGATGACGGCCAAATTGCACAATGGGCAAAGGGCTATGTAAAACAAATGGAAACAAAGGGATATATCAAAGGCTCTCCCGACGGAGCATTTCATCCCACAGAGGCCATTTCCAGAAGTGAAGTGGTAACACTGCTGGACAATGCAGTCAGCGACATGGTGACAAATGACAGCACCATATCAGATGAGTCAGGCAAAACAGTGATTGTCAATACAAAAGATGTGGTGTTGAAAGACAGCGTGATAAAGGGAGATTTGATATTATCAGAAGGCGTTGATGAGGGAGATGTGACACTGCAAAATGTGACGGTGCAGGGCAAGCTGATGATTCGTGGCGGCGGCATCAACAGTGTGAAAATAGAAAATTCAAACATCAATGCAGTTTCTGTGGAAAAGAAAAAATCCTCTGTGCGGTTGCTTTCTGAAAACAGTGACATTGCAGCAGTGGATGTGACCACAACAGCCATATTGGATGGTACATTTCAAAATGTTTCCGTATCTGCCCCTGTGAATGTGACCGTTGCGGGAAATGTGACAGATATGAGCATTACGGCAGCGGCAAATATTGAAGCCACAGGCAGCATTGATTCTGTCAAAATAGAGCAAGGTGCTGAAGGCACTGTGGTAAAGGGCAATGGCAGTGTAAACAACATCAATATTGCAGCGGAACAGGTATCCATAGAAACAAATCAAAGCAATGTGACAGTGGCCGCAGGCATATCTCAGGCAATGGTAAATGGAGAGGCTGTGACAGGCGGTACACAAAGCAATACACAAAATAAAAACACCTCCTCAAACAACAACAGACCTTCCGGCGGCAGCAGCTCCGGCGGAAGCAGTGGGGGCAGCAGCAGTTCAGGGGGCAGCAGTTCTGGCGGCGGCAGCAGCTCCGGCGGAGGCTCCCAAGGCGGTACCATTACACAAGAGCCAACAGCAATAGAAAAAATAACACCTGTTACAAATGGCTTGCTTCGTGTAACATTAAACAAGGCCACAAAAGAAGCATTGACAAAAGAGGACTTCAGCATCATTTGTACAGGCGCAGGCTCTGACATGACCATACTGCGTGTCAGCACAAGCGACAACAAAGTGTATGATTTGACAACGGCATATTATAAAGATGATACCTATAATATACAGGTAAAATTAGGAGAAAACAAATATCTTCAAAGAGATTTTGAAATTAAATATGACTGCGCCGAATTGTCATCAGAATCTGTAAAAAGAACAGAAAAAACCATGGCAGAATTTACATATGTTTCTGATACACCCGGAACATTATATTATGGTTTGGTAAAGAAGGAACCCCAATCAGCGGCAAAAAGCCTGTTGACACAAATGGCTGGAAACAAATCAGAAATGAAATTGGACACAGCAGTGCTGAGGCCAAGAACAGCAGGTTACAGCATTGGACAAAAACAGTCCTACGCATTGACAAGAAGCTTGTTTACAGAAATGCCTACGGTAGAAGAGCTGATTGCCAACGGAACGGCAACAGAAATGAAAGTGAGAATGAACACAGTCAATATTACAGGATTAGAGCCGGATACAGCATATACACTATATTATGCCGCAGTGGATGTGGAGGATAGAGTTACACTTGTAAAAGAAATTGAAATTGCTGCTGAGGCCATTGAAAAGCCTCCGGTGATATCAGACCCAGATGTGATACAATATAACATTACATCCATAGAGTCTTATAAAGATGTTAAGGCAGAGGAAGGCAGAAAGTATTGGTATGAAGTGACATTTGACAAAGCAGTGGAAGAAGCATTGACCACAGAGAAATTTACGCTGACCTGCCCTGCACAGTCAGATTTGCATTTGGGAGATATTGAAAAGGTGAATGACACCACATATCGTGTTTATATGAAAGCAGGCTCCATTCCTATGAGTGGCAACACATTTACCATGACGGTTTCATTTGAAAATGGTACAAGCTGTGAAAAAACATTCTATTTTGATGTGGGAGTGCCTATTGTGGACATTGTGGAAGTGAAACCAACATCAGAAAATACAATAGATGTGGAATTAAGTTCAAATGACAGCGGATATTTATACTACAAAGTATACGATGATGGTGACCAGTTTGGGGATGTATCTGCAAAGGACCCAACAGATATTTATGAAACAGGTATCAAAAAAGAAATCAGCTATGGCACAAATATTTTGACAGATATTGAAGCAAAAGAGGGACAGAGATTCTGCTATGCCACAGAAAATGAAAATGGAAGCAAAGACAGCACATTTTATTACAGCAAGCCTATTGGAAAATATGTGGAAACACCAGATGATACACCGGATGAAGATGCTGTGGAAATTACAAGCATAGATGTGATATCAAACAATGAAATTGATGTACACTTTAACAAAAACTTTGAAGAGGCATTGGGTGTTGCTGACTATTACTTTGATGATAGTACAATAGATATTTCAAATGTAAGCGGAAGGCCTTCATATAGTGTATATAAAAAGGATGATACTACTTTAAATATTTCTATTTTTAATGGAGTAACATTCATTGATGGAGAGCATATTTTGACTTTGACACTTCCTGATGGCGCCGGTAATTTGAGAGCAACATTTGAAACAGGTACAACCACACAAACCCAGTCTGAAGCAATCACACAAAATACTATGGCAACAAATCAATATGTGGCAACAGGGCTTCAAAACACCATAACAGAAGCAGCAAATCAGGAGCTGGCGACAGAAAAAACAGAGCAAAATGCTGTAACAGAAGGATTAAATGGAACAGCAGAAAAGACAGGACAAAATGCTGTAACAGAAGGATTAAATGCAACAGCAGAAAAGACAGGACAAAATGCTGTAACAGAGGGATTAAATGCAACAGCAGAAAAGACAGGACAAGATGCTGTAACAGAAGAATGAAATGGAACAGCAGAAAAGACAGGACAGAATGCTGTAACAGAAGGATTAGATGAAACAGCAGAAAAGACAGGACAGAATGCTGTAACAGAAGGATGAAATACAAATGGGGCAGCAGAAGAAATTGCATGATAGTAAAAAAACAGCCATGTTTTACATGGCTGTTTTTTATGAGAGAACATGAAAAAATGGTAATTATTGTAAAAAAGAGATACTTTTAAAAATAGAATAAAATATATCAATGAGTATTTTTTTATTTTGTGCGCCAAATGTCGTAATTTATGCGTTAAATGCGTATTTTAAAGTATTAATGTTTACCAATTCTGTAAAAAATGAGTTATACTATATATTGTGAACGATAAAAAGTAATATTTGTAAAAGAGTGATATATTTTTGGAATCAATCCATTAAGATTTGTGTTGTGCTTTTTTAGATTGAAAAATCAAAAATTCAATATAATCTTTGAGGTCCTGTTCTTTTGATGCTGGAAAAGATGGAGGAAGATAAAAACAGCGACGGTTTGGCTCATAAGGATTTTGGTTGTTTGTTAAACCAAGTAAATAGTCTATGGAAACATTAAATGTTTTGGCAATGAGTATTTTCACAGAATCCGGCGGTTCATTGTGATTGTTCTCATAAGCGGATATGGAATATGCTGTTAGATTAAGTTTTGCTGCAAGTTCTTTTTGTGTCATAGATGCATTTTTTCGCAATTGAGATAATCGTTTACCAATCACAAAGATACCTCCTAATTAATCTTTTTTTTATAGATTATAATGGCTAATGAAAAAAATTTTATGAAAGTATATAATTGGCTAATGACTAGAATAAAAAGTATATTAAAAACTAATTTTTGGTTTAAAATATATCTATGATTCAAAAAATATATCTCTCAGAAGGAATTATTTATTTTATATGAAAACAGCTGTATAGAATAAGCATAGCTTTTTCCGGTGGCCTTGGGCTATGGTCCATAAAATATCTATTGTCTTCCCAAAATAAAAAAACAGTGCAAAAATACCTCCTTCCAGCTGATGCAGTGTAAAAAGGTCAGTACCCTTCGTATTGAGGCTGTATTTCATAATAAAAATAACATCATAAAAAGAAGGGAGTAAAAAGAGTGTTTAGCATATCTGACATATTTGAAAAATTGCGGGATATCTTTGAAAAGCAAATAGAATGGCTTTATGCCGGAGATAGCAAAGTGACAAAGGAAGAGTTGGAGGAAGCCAAAAAAATATTGGAACGATGGGACAAAAGACAGAGAGAAAAGACTACATTACATATATTGAAGCAGCAAGAGACTGTGCCGGAAGAAAAAAATATAACCTGCTGTTTTTTTGGCGCAAAGGAAATTCCTCCGGAAAAAGAAAAAAAAATAAAAAGATTGATAAAAAGACAAATCAAACGTGCTATGAGAAAAGGATACACAGTTTTTTTATCAGGCTTTGAAAAAGGGGGAGATTTGCTGGCGGCAGAAACTGTTATGGCATTGCAAAAAAAAGGACATGAAATCATATTAAAGGCATATTTACCCTATAAAGGGGAAATAGTAAAAAAGGCAATGGAATATTGTCAGCAAACCTGGGTGGTGGAGGA
Organism: uncultured Clostridia bacterium; assembly: GCA_944384265.1. GTDB lineage: Bacteria > Bacillota > Clostridia > Lachnospirales > Anaerotignaceae > Coprocola. The sequence continues at coordinate 43,427 of CALWSR010000018.1, read as the reverse complement.
ATACAATACAAAGGGGTGTTATCAGCAAAGGGACCATTACATGATGGAGCATTCCTCTTTCTTAATTGAAATAATAGACCAAAGAGAGCAAGACGAAGCAACATATACATTGAATTATGCCCAAAAAAGAAATTTGCAGATTTGTAAAATATATTTTTAAACACATATGCCTTGACGAAAAAGAAGGGATATGCTAGGATTGTAGTAGTACAGAATATGATATTGACAAAAAAAAGAGGGATAAAAATAGTTTGAGTTTGACAAACAGAATTTGTGGCAAGGGGCAGCTGAAATATGGATAAAATAAATAAGATATTGTGATGATAAATACCATTCAAACAGTCTATTTTAAAGGTGAAGGTACATTTGAAGCGCTTAAAAGCTGGTGTATAGCAGTGTCGAAATTTGTAAAAATAAATAAAAAAAGAGTTGACTAAGAATTTAGTCTGTGTTATTATGAAGAAGCAGACGAGAAAAATAGGCAAATTCTTAAAAAAATTTAATAAAATTTTTGAGAAAAGAGTTGGTTGGCATGAAACTACTGGAATCTGAGTTGAAGGTGTTATCTGTTTTATGGCAGGAAGGTGAGATGCCAGCAAGCGTATTATATCGTATACTAGCAGAAAAAGTAGGCTGGAATAAAAATACCACATATACTGTTTTAAAAAAATGTATTGAAAAAGGACTGATACAACGACAGGAACCGAATTTTATTTGCAAGCCGATGAAAACAAGGGAGGAAATGGGCATACAAAGTGCAAATGATATTATAAATAAAATGTTTGAAAAATCTCCGGCATTATTTTTAAATGCTTTTTTAGGAAGTACAAAACTATCGGAACAAGAAATAGAGGAAGCGAAAAAATTATTGGATAATATGTGAGGGTAATCAGAATGGGTATTGTTGAAATGAATATTTCGGCGAGTCTTATCATTGCTTTTACGATGTTGCTTCGGGATACAGCTCTCAAAAAATTGCCGAATATCATGTTTTGTACTCTTTGGGGACTTGTAATAATTAGATTATTGGTTCCATGGTCAATCACTTGTGAGGTAAGCATATTCAATCTGTATTATTTTTTTAGAGATGATATACTTTATCAAGGTGATGCCTTTAGTACAATACAGCCGATATCCGTAGAGACAATGATAATGCAGGAAGGAACGCCTCTTGTAATTTCAGGAACAGAGTTTATAAAGCTTATCTGGATAGCAGGAGTGATTGTTGCAGTTGGTATATGTATTTTTTCTTATGTAGGAGCTTTCGTTAGATTAAAAAATTGTATTACATTAGAAGAAGATTCCTTTGCTGTGAAATGGATTAGAGCGCAAAAGGGATTTAGAAAAATATCTGTTAAGCTATCATGGGGACTCACAACACCTGTATCGGGAGGAATCTTTTTTCCTACGATAATATTACCATATGATTATGACATAGCAAATGAAGACATACTGAGGCATTTATTATGTCATGAATATATGCACATTAAGTATCATCATACATTATGGAAAGTGATTATGCTGGCGGCAATGTGTATTAACTGGTTTAATCCTATGGTATATGTGATGATGAGATATATTATAAGAGATATGGAAGTTTTTTGTGATAATAGAGCTGTTGCTTATCTGAAATTGGAAAATAAGAAAAAATATATAGAAACGATTATAGAGGTTGTTAATAGAACAAAACAAGCAGAAAAAAAGAAGAATGGTAAAAAAGAAAAACGGTTATTTTTATACAATGGTCTTTTAAAGGATGAATTAAAAGAAAGGGTGGAACTTTTGGAAAAGTGGAAAAAAGTATCAGCATTGACAGCTGTTGCATCAGTGATGATTGTAACAAGTGTGACATCAGTTTTTGCTACAACAAGTAATGCAGTAGTAAATGATAGACAAAATGATATTGTATCAGAAGAGTATATAGACGATGAGGCTGTTATACAAGAAAATACTGATGTTTCTGATGTAACTGTACCTAATATGAACACAGAAAAATCTACCATAATTGAAGGAATAGATGTAGTAACATTAACAGAAAATGATGTGGAACTTCCAGAGGAAAGAGCTGCTAGGTATTTAGTGGTAAGAAACTATAAATATGTTCAATATGGCTATCTACCTAAAAAATTAAAGGCTAGCATAGAACAAGATGGGTACATATATGAAGGCACCTTAGACTTAGATAGTTATCATTACGATTTGAGTACAGATAAGTACACAGGATATTACAGTGGTAAGCTTTATCGGTAACTACTGTTTTTCATACAGGAAATCTATTGTTTGATAAGGTTTCCGCTGTTTTATCAGCTTGGATTTTTCAATGTAAAATGTAAAAATGAATAAATACATACATACATTCTCAGCAGAAAAATCACCTATGCTCTTTGAAAAATCCTTGCTTTAAAAAAAGTCATATTCACACATGGGAAGATATGACTGAAAAAAGCCAAGGCCAAAGGCCTTGGGCAAATGACAGCATTGCTGTCAAAAGGATATGCAGAGGAGGGCTACCTCTGCATATTGTTTGCCTTTTATCATAAAGGCAGCTGTTTGGTGGTGGAGAGTCCGTTTATTGGGAAGCTAGACGGACTCTCTATCTTTTTTTATTTTAAAGGAAAAACAAAGGGGAGGATTTCCCTTTTTTACTTCCTCCCCTTTTACCTTACTAAAAGATACCCTTTATTACTATACCATAAAAGAAAAAAATATACAATGTTTGTTTTGGTATCAGTCATCATAGCCATAGGATTCTAATATATTTTCTAATATATCCTCCTGTCTGTCCAATATATCCTTTTGTTTTTCCAGCTCTATTACCTGCTGTTTATAGCTGTCTCTTGTGATACCGCCGGAGATATAGCTGTATTCGGCTTGGTCAAGAGAAAATTCAAATTGGTCAGAAGCAATTTTTACTTCCTGTAATTTTTGTATCATTGCCTGTATATTGGTGGTGTCTACCCAGCCTTGAGGCGGTGTATAGGAAGGTATGATATTATCTAAAGGGTCAATTTGAGCCTCCAGCATATTTTCCTGTTGTTTCAGTGCAGCTTTTTGTGTTCTGAAGGTATCCTGCTGCACACGTCCCATACGAAAATCTGTTTCTAACTTTTCGATATCTGCTTCTACTGCTTTTTCTTCTGCAACATTTTGATAATATGCTGTTACAGTTTCCTCTGTAATGCCTGTTGTCATAGGAGTAGACTGTATTGCAGGAGCAGATTGTGTTGTCACAGGAGCAGACTGTGTTGTCGCAGGAGCAGTTTGTGTAATTGGAACAAACTGTTGTGCTGCCGCATCGGCTTGTGTTGTTGTTTGTGCTGCTGCACCAGCTTGTGTTGCTGTTTGTGCTGTTGGGTCAGAGGTTACGGCGGCTCCTGCAATCGGTGTTTCCTGAACAATAGGCTGTGTCATGGGAGTGACAGCAGACTGTGTTTTGGTAACGATGCTGTCACAGGCTGTAAATGCAAATATACAAAAAAGTATTGCAATGTATTTTTTCATAATAAAAATCCTCCCTTTCTGTAAATATAACAAATATTATGTATAATTTAATGTAGTTTTCATCTTTTGGCTTTAGTATATCAGATAAAAATGAAAATAGGATGAAAAAATATTTTTTGCTGTATTTATTTGTAAATCATAATATAATATAGTTAAAAAAATATTGCAGATAAGGAGGAAATGCCATGAGAATATTGATAGCAGAGGATGAAAAGGATTTACAGGAAATTATTGTAAAAAGGCTGAAAAAGGAAGGCTATGGAGTGGACGGCTGTGACAATGGGGAAGATGCCTTATATTATTTGGAAAGCACCACATATGATTTGGCCATACTGGATATTATGATGCCAAAAAAAAACGGCATAGATGTGGTAAAAGCACTGAGAGCAAAGGGAAATGCAATGCCCATACTGTTTTTGACAGCAAAGGATGCCATTCAGGACAGAGTGGAGGGGCTGGATGCGGGAGCAGATGATTATTTGACCAAGCCCTTTTCTTATGAAGAATTGCTGGCAAGAGTACGTTCCCTTTTGAGAAGAAATGCACCTGCAAAAACAAATATACTTTCCATAGAAGATTTGACAATGGATTTGTCTGCCCATGTGGTGCAAAGGGGCGGAAAGGATATTAAGCTTTCTGCAAAGGAATTTTCTATATTGGAATATCTTTTAAGAAACCAAGGAAAAACCGTTTCAAGGGGACAAATGGAGGCCCATGTATGGGATTATGATTTTGAAGGCGGCAGCAATATTATAGATGTATATATGAGATATTTGAGAAAAAAAATAGATACAGATTTTGACAAAAAGCTGATACATACAGTAAGAGGTGTGGGATATCGTCTGTATGGGGAGGAATGAGCATGAAAAGACTCTCTATCAAAGGACGTGTAACATTATGGTATACCAGCCTGCTTATGATACTGCTTTGCTTGGGTGTGATATATCTTTTTGCATTTTCCGGACAGGTTTTTACAAGACAGATAAAATATAAATTGGTAGATATCGTTTCAGACACTGTGCAGGAGGTGCATTTTCGCAATGGGGAAATGGATACAGAGGATATAGACTTTTATAGGGATGGTATTTCCATATTTCTTTATGATACAAACGGACGTTTGATTGCACCAAGAATCAATAGGGGAATGCAGGTAGACTCTGTATTGGAGGATCAATCCATCAAAAGAGTTGTGATGGAAAAGGAAGCATGGATGGTTCATGATTTGTATGCAGAAAAGGATGATACAGGCTTTTGGGTGAGAGGGATTATTTCCACCTCAGAGGTGACATCCACATTAAAATACATGATTATACTGGCACTTTGTGCTGTGCCTGTATTTATAACAGTGGCATGGCTGGGAGGGTGGATGATTACCAAAAGGGCATTTGCTGTGATAGGAGAAATGACAAAAACAGCAGAAGCCATTATATCAGGAGAAAATTTAAATTTAAGGCTGCCCAACGACCATTCAGGTGATGAAGTATCCCGCCTAAGCGGAACCATTAACAAAATGCTTGCCAGACTGCAAAAGGTGTTTGAAAGAGAAAGACAATTTACATCAGATGCTTCCCATGAGCTGAGAACGCCGGTAAGCATTATACTTTCTCAATGCGAATACGGCTTGGAAACCACAGAAGAAAATGAAAAGCAATATTGCTTTGAAGCCATATTAAGACAGGGAAAAAGAATGTCTGCTCTTTTATCACAGCTTCTTTTGCTGGCCAGAGCAGACAGTGGAAGATTTCAGCCAAATTGGGAAATGATAGATTTTAGTGAGCTTTGCCAAATGACAGTAGAAGAATGGGAAGAAAAGGCCCATGAAGAAAATATTACATTGCAATGCGATATTGAAAGCAACATTTTATTTTGGGCAGATGAAACCCTTTGCATTCGGCTTTTGACCAATTTGATAGGAAATGCCATAAAATATAACAAAGAAGGCGGAAGTGTTATGGTGGCTTTAAAAAAAGAAGAGCAAAGCTGTATTTTGTCTGTAAAGGATACAGGCAAGGGAATCAAAAAAGAGGACCAAGAAAAAATATGGCACCGTTTTTATAGAGGAGACAGTGCCAGAAGCAGTGAAGGGACAGGCCTGGGGCTGTCTATGGTAAAATGGATTTGTACGGTGCATAAAGGGGAAATTTCTGTGGAGAGCGAGCCGGATGTGGGCAGTATATTTACCGTAAAATTTCCATTGGAGAAAAAATATTAAAAAAATGTATTATTTTTCATTTTTTTTTAATTTTTCTCTGTTATGATAAATACAACAAAACAACAAAAGCAATAAAAAATGGAAATAGGAAAACAAAAACAAGAAAGACATTAAGGGAGGAATTTATATGAAATTTGTAAGAAAAACTGCAGGATTGGCAGCAGTGGCTATGATGTTATCAGTTGTTCCAACACAGGCTTTTGCAGCAACACTGACAGCAGAGCAGGCAAAAAATATTGCGGCGCAATATGTGCCAGCAGGCAGTGTGCATTTGGCAACAGAGCAGGATTGGGATAAATATGAAATCAAAATGTTCAACCAATCAGCAAATACATTTTATGAAGTAGATATCAGCAAAACAACACAAAAACCAATTTCATTTGACAGTGAAGCGGTTTATAACTATGGCAGCTCACAGGTTACACTTTCTGTACAGGATGCGAAAAATGTTGTTTTGAAAGAAATTCCTGACGCACAGTTTATCACAGCTTATTTAGAGTGGGATGACGGATTGCAGGAATACAAAGTGACATTCTACAATTCACAAATTACAGGAGAATATAAAATCAATCCACAAAGCGGTGCTGTATTAGACAGAGATATTAAATTTACAAGCAATATGGCTGCACCGGCAGTAAGCACACCAGCAGTGACAACAACACCTGCGGCAGCAGCAACACCAGCAGTGGCAACACCTGCTGTAACTACTCCAGCAGTGGCAACACCTGCGGTAACAACACCAGTGGTAAGCGCACCAGCAATAAGCACTCCACAGGGTGCTGCCATCAGCATAGACAGAGCAAAACAGATTGCAATGTCAAAGGTACCTGGTGCAACATTATGGAAAATTGAACCAGATTATGAGCACGGCAGATTGATATATGATGTAGAATTGAGAAACGGCTACATTGAATACAGCATGGAAATCGACGCAACAACAGGCGCAATCTATGATTATGATGTAGATTATGACTGAGATGAATAAAAATAATGTGTTTTATAAAACCTCTTGGAAATCATTCCAAGGGGTTTTTTTTATGAGCAAATGATATGCATGGGATACAAAAGCCTTTGGCGTTGAGGCAGAAGTAAAAACACATTTTTGCTGTAATCAAATTGTGCCTGGGCTGCAGCAACGCTTTGAAGACTGCTGACATAGATGACTGAAAATAGTATATTTGCAAACACATTTGCTTTTCATTGCTGAAGCGGTATCAAAACAAATAGATTCAGCCCACATCTAAATGATATGGGCTTTCAATGACATTGTAATGAAAATATTGTTTTTGAAAAAGGGAATGATATATTTTTAAAACAATCCCACTTTTGAAAGATATTTGTCAATGGTTTTTAATTTTTCCTCATTGGAATAGCCCACTTTTTTGCTGATAAAAGAACAAAGCAATTCACAGGCAAATATGACAGAAACATAAGAATTAAAAAATGTGTTGCTGTCTACACTGACTGTCAAAAGCTGTGTGGCATATTGGGCCAATGGAGAGCTGGCTTTGTCTGTAAAAAGCAATATTTTTGCTCCTGCATCATAGGCCATTTGTGTTGCCAGCAAATCCATTTCCGAATAGCGGGGAAAGCTGATGGCAATCAAACAGTCATTTTCTGTCACATCAGAAAGATGGTCAATGACATTCAAAGCAGGATAAGAGGTTTCATGCACATTTGGCAGCATATGCTTTAACAATAAAAGCAGCATATCTCCCACACCGGAATTTGCACGGGAGGCCAATATATATTTGTGATGGCTGGAAATAATGATATCCCTTGCTTGTTCAAATGCCTGCATATCATTGGATGTAATGACCGTTTTTATGTTTTTTAGAATATTGGAAAAATAAGATTCTGTAATATTATTTTGGTCTAATTTGTCTATACTTAATTTTAACCGTTCTGACGGAACAATGATGCTTTCAGAAAGACTGTTGATTCGGTCTGTATAGGTTTTGCGAATGCTTTTTTGAAAATCCATAAAACCGGAATAGCCTAACGTCCGTGTAAAGCGAATGACAGAAGAATCACTGACATGAAGCCTTTTTGCCATATCTGTGGAAGTAATAAAGCAGGCCTCTGCAAAGTGGTCCAGTACAAACTCCGCAATGATTTTTTCTTTTTTGGTCAGGCGAACCCCCTTTATTTGATTTCTCAATGCTTCTGTCATATGACATCACCCCAAATTTAAAAAGATTGCAAATAATTGTATTTATTGTTATTTAACCACAATATGAAATTGTTTTCAATAAAAAGTCAAAAAACAATAAACTTTTTGTGATGATTTTCGTTTTATAATATGAAAAAAAGTTGTTAGCACTCTTTACAAGTGAGTGCTAATATTTTATACTATGTAAAAGAAGTGAGAAAATAAAAGAAACAAAAATTTTAACAAAATCTGTTTTTTGCAGCAGTAAAGCATAGCAAACAAAAATGAAAAAAATAAGGGAGGTAATTTGTTTATGAATTTACAAAAATATACACAAAAATCCATTGAAGCCATACAAAATATGCAAAGCGTTGCCGCAGAGTATCAAAATCCTCAAATGGAACAGCAGCATTTGCTTTACACACTTTTGACACAGGAAGAAGGGCTGATAGCAGAGCTTTTGATACAAATGGGCATTTCTGTCAATGCCATGGTCAAAAGGGTGGAGCAGGAAATAGAAAAGCTGCCCCATGTTTCCGGCAGCAGAGAGGCGGGCAGGGTTTATATTGCAGCAGATGTGGATAAAATTTTTACAAAGGCAGAAAAATTGGCAGACAGTATGAAGGATGAATATGTTTCCGTAGAACACATATTTTTATCACTGCTGACAAGCCCCAATACTGCCATGAAAAAAATATTTGAAGAATATGGCATTGACAAAACCAATTTTACAAAGGCATTGGTAAAGGTAAGGGGGAATGCAAGAGTGACAAGTGATTCACCAGAATCCACCTATGATGCTTTGAAAAAATACGGCACAGATTTAGTGGAAAAGGCAAGAAATCAAAAGCTGGACCCTGTCATTGGCAGAGATGACGAAATTAGAAATGTGATTCGTATTCTTTCCAGAAAAACAAAAAATAATCCGGTGCTGATTGGAGAACCGGGTGTTGGCAAAACGGCCATTGCAGAGGGATTGGCACAAAGAATTGTAAAAGAAGACGTGCCAAACAGCTTGAAGGATAAAACCATATTTTCTTTGGACATGGGTTCTTTGATTGCCGGAGCAAAATTTAGAGGAGAGTTTGAAGAAAGACTCAAGGCAGTACTGAATGAAGTGAAAAAAAGTGAAGGAAACATCATACTTTTTATTGACGAGCTGCATACCATTGTGGGAGCAGGCAAAACAGACGGCGCCATGGATGCAGGCAATTTGCTCAAGCCCATGCTGGCCAGGGGAGAGCTGCACTGCATTGGTGCAACCACATTAAATGAATATAAGCAATATATTGAAAAGGACCCGGCATTAGAAAGAAGATTTCAGCCTGTGCTGGTCAGTGAGCCTACGGTGGAGGACACCATTGCAATTTTGCGTGGATTAAAGGAGCGTTATGAAGTATATCATGGTGTAAAAATACAGGACCAAGCCATGATTGCGGCGGCAACACTTTCCAACAGATATATTTCAGACAGATTTTTGCCTGACAAAGCCATTGACTTGGTGGATGAAGCCTGCGCTATGATTCGCACAGAAATTGATTCTATGCCCACAGAATTAGATGTGATACAAAGAAAAATCATACAATATGAAATAGAAGAAGCGGCACTGAAAAAAGAAAATGACAAGCTCTCCAAGGAGCATTTGGAGGAAATACAAAAAGAGCTGGCAGAAACACGAGAGTCCTTTAACCATTTAAAAGCAAAATGGGAAAATGAAAAGGCAGACATCAACATGGTACAAAAGCTGAGAGAGCAAATTGAAGCAACCAACAGCGAAATTGAAGCGGCAGAAAGAAAATATGATTTGAACAAAGCGGCAGAGCTGAAATATGGCAAGCTGCCACAGCTACAAAAGGAGTTGGAGCAAAAGGAAAAGGAAGCAGAAGAAAACGGCATGAAACGCTCTTTGCTTCGTGACAAAGTGACAGAAGAAGAAATTGCCCGCATTATAGAAAGATGGACAGGGATTCCTGTGGCAAAGCTGATGGAAGGAGAAAAAGAAAAGCTGCTGCATTTGGAGGATATTCTGCATGAAAGAGTCATAGGACAGGAGGAGGCTGTCACAAAGGTTTCTGAAGCCATCCTCAGAAGCAGGGCGGGCATACAAAATCCCAACAGGCCCATTGGTTCCTTTTTGTTTTTGGGACCCACCGGCGTGGGAAAAACAGAGCTGGCAAAATCATTGGCAGAATGTCTTTTTGATGATGAAAGAAATATGATTCGTATTGATATGACAGAGTATATGGAGAAATTTTCTGTATCCCGTTTGATTGGAGCACCTCCCGGATATGTGGGATATGAAGAAGGCGGACAGCTGACAGAGGCAGTGAGAAGAAAGCCTTATGCAGTGGTGTTGTTTGATGAGGTGGAAAAAGCCCACCCGGATGTGTTTAATATTCTTTTGCAGGTGCTGGATGATGGACACATCACAGATTCTCAGGGCAGAACAGTGGATTTTAAAAACACAATTATTATATTAACATCCAATCTAGGCTCCTCTTATTTGCTGGACGGCATTGATAAAGAGGGGGAAATCACACCTCAGGCAAGACAAAGTGTAGAACAGCTTTTAAGAGACTCCTTTAGACCGGAGTTTTTGAACAGATTAGATGAAATTGTATTTTATAAGCCTTTGACAAAAGAAAATATTACCCATATTGTTGATTTGATATGGAAGGATTTCAACAAACGTCTGGCAGAAAAACAATTAAGCTGTGTTGTGACAGAAAAAGCAAAACAAATGATTATAGAACAAGGCTATGACCCTGTTTATGGAGCAAGACCATTGAAACGGTATATACAAAGATATGTGGAAACACTCATTGCCAAAAACATCATACAAAATGACCCGGAACCGGAAAGCATATTGACTGTGGATGTGAATGAAAAAGGCAATTTCTTTGTGGTGTGATAAGGAGAAAATGTGCAGAAGAAATTCTGCACATTTTTTGTATCTGTAAAACCGGATATGAAAAAGGCTGCCTTTTGACTATCCTAAAGCTCTGGCTTGTCAGATGGAAAAACAGAGTGAAACAAAGGGCTGTTTTCAATGGTGAAGCATTTCAATGCCGTAAGCAGCTTCATGAGCTAGAGGCAGAGTATTTTACTATTTTGTGGATACAGCAGAATATACAGCAAATCAATGAAAAGAAAAGCAAATGGGAGAAGGGTTTATAGCATAAACCCAGTTGGAAGATTGGTTTCCCTATAAACTAATCATAAGGGCTATGTCCATATGTAAAAAACATCCAATAGACAGTATGATTGTTTTTTTGCGGCAATGCCTTTGTGGGGAAAAGAAAAACACAGAGTATGACTGTAAAATAAATATGTATCAAAAAAAGCAGTACAAAATCATATGATATATAGATTCTATGGATAGGCATTTTTGGTGTTTATGGATATTTTGATATCATAGCTTTTGTTAAAAATATGGACATGGAAATCAAAATGGTTTTTACCCAATCAAAATATGCTGCTTATAAATCAGGAAAAGAAGATTTATGACAAGGAACACAACAGAGAATATAAAAAAAGATAGTATACTATTTTTTATGGACAGAACAAAAGTATGCGTTAAATTTTTATGAACAAACAATGACAAACAATATAGCAGGCCCAAGGCTATTGTTTTAAGTGGCGTAAAAGGATATTGACTGTATAAAAGTAAATGTATCCCAGAATATTTTGCATAAAAACCCAGTTTATTCACAAATGGTCTATTTCTGCCTTTGTTCTGTTTTGATTGGCAAATAGAATACAAAAATTATCCTAAATCCTGTTAGAAATATGATGTAAAATATCATAAGCAGCCAACAAAGCCATAACAATTCTTTTGATACAGCATAAAAATGGCAGTAAAAGCAGTACTGTACCATGGCCGGCAGAAGTGCTTTGCAAAGGCCAATAAAATATTTGATTAATTATATGCCATCCATTTTTTTGTTTTTGAAAGGGTATAAATGAGGGCATATTTTTGAAGGCAATGGTATTGGCAGGATGGAAGGTATGTGAGCTTGGGCAGAGGGATGAAAAGGCACAGTACCATAAAAAGGGGTTTTAAAAAATAAAATGAAAAATGTCATATACTTTCGTCTATTTTTGATGATTTTTCTTGAAAGGCGGCATTGACTGTCTTATAATGAAAAAAGCTATCATAAAAATAGATTGCTTTAAAAACAAAAATATCAAAATATAAATTGTAGTCTGTTTGTAAAAAAATAAAAAACAGCAGAAAACAAAGCAATATTTGATACTGCTTTGATAAAAAATAATTTTGTATATAAAGGCGGTAAGAATATGAAAACAAGATTTTATTTTATACGACATGGGGAAACACAATGGAACAAGCAAGGGATTTACCAAGGCTGGACAGACATTGCTCTTTCAGAAGAAGGGAAAAAACAGGCAGAATGCTTGGGAAAACGGTTTGAAAATGAAAAGCTGAAATTGGATGCAGTTTATTCCTCCCCATTGCAAAGAGCCATTGCAACAGCAGAGGCTGTGGCAAAAGCAAAGGGGTTGGGTGTGATAGCCGACCAGCATTTTAAAGAAATCAATTTTGGAGAATGGGAAGGATATACTGTGGAGCAGCTTTCTCAAAAGCATGGAAAAGCCTATACAGATTTTTTTGAAAATCCTTTTATACATCCCTTTCCCGGGGAGGGTTCCTTTGATGCAGTGATAAAACGCTCTTTAGAGGGCTTTCAACAGCTTTTGAAAAAGCATGAAGGGGGAAATGTGGCGGTGGTTTCCCATGGAGGATTGCTGAGAGTGCTGATTATGACATTGATGGAAATGGATTACACATTTTACAGAAAAACATGGCTGAGCAACACCTCTATCACCATAATTGATGTGAGAGAAAACGGCACAAAGCTATTATTGACATTAAATGATTTTTCCCATTTAGAAGCATTGGAATAAAATGTTAAAAATATGGTATTAGAGCAAATAAAAAGGGAAACCTAAAGCAGATATCAAATATAGAAAGCGTCCGGCAAAATGCATTTTTAAATCAAAGCAGTCACAAAAATATTTTTGGCTGTGCATAAAAAGGCAGCAGGGTTTTGCAGTCATTTGTAAAAGCAGCTTTGTAGAGATACTTTTATGAAGGAAGGTTGGCAGAAGTACTCAAAAAGGAATTGATTTTATTACTGAAATTAGTATTTTCATGGAAAGTAGGATATTGATAGAAAAAAGGATATGATGTTGTATCATAAAAGGATTGCTGTTCCTTTTTGTGAAAAAAAGGAATCAAATCATGCTTAGGGCGTTATCAATACTTTGCAGTCTATGAAAGGAGAGAAAGGAAGAGCCTTTGGCTGCAAAAGCAATGTTTTACAGCCTTCTGTTTCATAATGAAGGCAACAAAAGCTTCTAATGTAAAAGGAGAAAAAGCTATGGCAAATGTATTCGTAATCGGCGGCGGTGCAGCCGGTATGATGGCGGCAGGCAGAGCCGCAGAAAGAGGGCATACTGTCCATTTGTATGAAAAAAATGACCGTTTGGGAAAAAAGCTATATATTACGGGAAAGGGACGCTGTAACATCACAAATGACAGTGATATTGACACCCATTTAGAAAATATTCCCGGCAATCCTTATTTTATGTACAGTGCTTTTTATACATTGGACAGTGAGGCTACAAAGGCATTTTTTCATAAATTGGGACTGGAAACCAAAACAGAAAGAGGCAACAGAGTGTTTCCTGTTTCGGAAAAAGCAGGGGATGTGGTAAGGGCATTGGAAAAATATTTGAAAAAAAATGGGGTGGTGATACATACCAATTCCACTGTAAAGCACATATTGACACAGGGGCAGTCTGTAACAGGAATTTGTCTGGAAAAGGGAAAGCAAATCAAAGCCGACTGTGTGATTGTCTGCACAGGCGGCCTGTCCTATGCAGGCACAGGCTCTACGGGAGATGGTTATAAAATGGCAAGAGAATTGGGGCATACTGTCACAAAGCTCTATCCCTCTCTTGTGGCATTGAAAACAAAAGAAAGCTGGTGTCATCAGCTGATGGGCTTAAGCTTAAAAAACTGTGCCATTGCAGTAAAAAATGAAAAGGGAAAAGCCATTTACAAGGATTTTGGAGAAATGCTTTTTACCCACTTTGGCATATCTGGTCCCATGATATTAAGTGCCAGCAGGCACATTGTAAAACAGCTGGAAAAGGAAAGCTACACCATAGAAATTGATTTAAAGCCTGCTTTGGAAGAAAAAGTGCTGGATGGGAGAATACTGCGGGATTTTCAAAAATATGCCAACAAGGATTTTCGCAATGCATTAGATGAGCTGTTGCCACAAAGACTGATTCCGGTTATGATTGATTTGGCAGGAATTTCTCCCACAAAAAAGGTGCATGATATTACAAAACAGGAAAGAAAAAGGCTCATAGAGCAAATCAAGCATTTGACACTGACAGTTTGCGGCACAGCAGGCTTTCAGGAAGCGGTGGTTACCTGCGGCGGTGTCTGTGTGGATGAAATTGACCCTTCCAGTATGGCATCTAAAAAAATAAAGGGATTGTATTTTGCCGGAGAGGTACTGGATGTGGATGCCTATACAGGAGGGTTTAATTTACAGATTGCCTTTTCTACCGGCTATACTGCCGCAGAAAATATAATATAAAAATAAAAAGGAGTGTTTTGATATGATTTGTATTAGAGGGGCTGTTACAGCAGAGGAAAACAGCAAAAGCCAGATATTGGAAAATACAAGAAAAATGCTTTTTGCCATCATGGAAAGAAATGAACTGGAAATAGCAGATATTATACAAATACAATTTACAATGACAAAGGATTTGGATGCCGTGTATCCGGCAGTGGCTGCAAGGGAAATTGGCATTACAGAGGCAGCACTGATGTGCAGCCAAGAATTGTATGTGCAGGGAAGTTTGGAAAAATGTATTCGCTGTGCTGTGTTATGCAATTCAGACAAAAAACAAAAGGATGTTTTTCATGTGTATTTAGCAGATGCAAAAGTATTAAGACCTGATTTGGTATAATGGATGTGTTGTATTCATATGAAAAATCATATTGCAAAAAGGCATTGGAAAGGCAGCCCATTGTGCAGGCTGTGGAAAAACACAAAGGCCGGTTTTGGCTGCAAAATCAATGCTTTACAGTTTTTTACTTCATATGAAAGCAACAGAAGCCGCATCATCAAAAGGAGAGAAAGAATATGAAGCAATACAGCATTGCCATTGACGGTCCGGCAGGCTGCGGAAAAAGCACAGCTGCAAAGGAGGTTGCAAAACGATTGTCCATATTATATATAGATACAGGAGCAATGTATAGAACAGTGGGACTGTATTGTATGGAAAAGGGCATTGATTTGCAGCAGCAGTACGCCGTGGAGAGGGCATTGGAAAAAATGGATATGAATGTCACACTATCTCATGGAATGCAGAAAATATTTTTAAATGCAGAGGATGTGACAGAAAAAATTCGTACACAGGAGGCGGGAAAGGCGGCCTCGGCTGTGGCGGCTTTGTTGCCTGTGCGCCAAAGATTGGTGGAAATACAAAGAAGCTTGGCAAAGGGGCATAGCGTCATTATGGATGGCAGAGATATTGGCACAAATGTTTTGCCAAATGCTACTGTCAAAATTTATCTCAATGCCAGTGTGGAGCAAAGAACAAAAAGACGCTGCCATGAGCTGGAGCTGCTTGGAAAGCCCTGGAATGAGGCACAGGTCAGACAGCAGATACTGCAAAGGGATGAAAGTGACATGAATCGGGCATACAATCCTTTAAAAAAAGCAAAGGATGCAGTGGAAATTGATACTTCCTTTATGAGCAGGGAAGAAGTGGTTTTAAAAATTTTAGATATTGTAAAAGAAAAAATAAATAAAAAGGAAACAGAGGTGTAATATGTTTTACAATGTGGCAAAGGCAGTATTACTGATATTATATAAAATATTGTTTCGCATGAGTGTAGAAGGGCAGGAAAATGTGCCAAAGGAAGGCCCTGTCATACTTTGTGCAAATCACAGCAGCAATTTTGACCCGGTGACAATGGGCGTTTTTAGCAAAAGGCCTGTCTGTTATATGGCAAAAAAAGAGCTTTTTGAAGGCAGGTTTATGCACTGGCTGATGGTACATCTCCACGCTTTTCCTGTGGACAGAGCCACAGCAGATATGACTGCATTTAAAAGTGCGGTAAGCATACTCAAATCGGGAAAGGTCATTGGTATGTTTGCCCAAGGCACAAGAGTGAAGGCAGGAGAGGAAAAAGCGGCAAAGGCAGGGGTGGCATTGTTTGCCGTCAAAGCAAAGGCGCCTGTTGTGCCTGTGGCCATCAGCGGCAGCTGCAAGCCCTTTTCAAAAATGAAAATTGTATATGGAAAGCCATTATATTTAGAGGAATATAAAAACAAACGGATTGATACAAAAAGCTTAAATGAAATGACAGAAAAAATTATGGCACAAATCAATGCCATGAAGGTGGAGGGTTTGTAATGGAGCTGTTTGTGGCAAAATCTGCCGGATTTTGTTTTGGTGTAAGCCGTGCCATTGATATGGCATACAATGAAATTGAAAAAAACAAAAAAATTTATAGCTACGGGCCTTTGATACATAATAAAGAAGTGACGGCAGATTTGAAAAAAAGAGGAATTGATGTCATTGAAGGTCTGGAGGGAATAGAAGAAGGCACCATCATCATACGTTCTCATGGTGTGGGAAAGGCACTTTATGATGAAATTGCCAAAAAAGGACTCAAATGGGTGGACGGCACCTGTCCTTTTGTAAAGCGCATTCACAGCATTGTGGAAAAAGCACATGAACGAAAAAAGCAAATTATCATCATAGGCAGTCCCAACCATCCGGAGGTGCAGGGCATTCATGGCTGGTGCCAAAATGCCGCTGTCATATTGGAAGAAATAGAACAGGCCAAAAGGTTTGTGCCTATGGAAAATAAAAAGTATACTGTGGTGGTGCAAACCACGTTTCGCAAAAATAAATTTGAACAAATCATACAAGCATTGCAAAACAAAGGATTGGATTTGGAAGTGTTTGATACCATTTGTTCTGCCACAGCCAAAAGACAGCAGGAAGCAGTTTTGATTTCTAAAAATGTGGATAAAATGATTGTCATAGGCGACAAAAACAGCTCTAATACGCAAAAATTAGTGGAAATCTGCAAAAAAAATTGTCAGAAAACATATTACATTGAAACAATTTGTGATTTAGTGTTGAATATTTTTTCTAAGAATGATAAAATAGGGATAACTGCTGGTGCCTCAACACCACCGGCAATAATTAAGGAGGTAATTGGTACAATGAGCGAAGCATTAAACGATGCAGTACAAAACAACGGAGGAAGTGAGAGCGAACTGACTTTTGAACAAATGTTAAACGAATCTTTCACAACACTGCATACAGGGGATGTAGTAAAGGGTACAGTCATCAGTATTTCAAATGAGGAAGTTTCTGTAAATTTAAACTACAAATCTGACGGAATTATTCCAAAGGGAGAATTCAGCAGAGATGCAAATGTACTTCCAAGCAAAGTATTACAGCCTGGAGATGAAATTGAAGTATTTGTTGTAAGAGTAAATGACGGGGACGGCAATGTACTGCTTTCCAGAAAACGTATTGAAGACCAAAAGGGCATGGAAGAAATTGAAGTAGCATACAACAACAAAGAAATTATTACAGGAAAAGTAACAGACGTGGTAAAGGGCGGCTTGATTGCACTTGTAAACGGCGTGCGTGTGTTTATCCCATCTTCTCAGGTTTCAAATAGATTTATTGAGGACTTAAATGTATTCAAGGGACAGGATTTGGAATTTAACATCATTGAATTGGACAAAGTGAAACGTCGTATCATTGGTGGCAGAAAAGCACTGATTGAAAAAGAGGTTTTGCAGAAAAAAGCTGCTTTGTTTGAAAAATTGGAAATAGGCTCTAAAGTAACAGGAACCGTAAGCAGAATTACAGATTTTGGCGCATTTGTAGATTTGGGCGGTGTGGACGGTTTAATCCACATTTCTGAAATGTCCTGGGGACGCATTACAAATCCGAAAGAGGTACTCAAAGAGGGAGAAGAAGTAGAAGCAATTATATTAGATATTGATAAAGAAAAGGGTAAAATTTCTCTTTCTTTAAAAGACAGCAGCAAAAATCCTTGGACATTGGCTGTTGAAAAATATCCTGTTGGCTCTGTAACAGAGGGCAAGGTAGTTCGCATGGTGCCTTTTGGCGCATTTGTAGAGCTGGAGGCAGGCGTAGACGGTCTTGTGCATATTTCTCAAATTGCAAACAAACACGTTGTAAAACCAGAGGATGAACTGAAGGTTGGCCAAATGATAAAAGTAAAGGTTTTGGAGGTCAATGCAGAGCAGAAAAAAATCAGTCTTTCCAAAAGACAGGCAGAAGAAAATGCAGAGGCACAAACACAGGAAGCAGATGCAGAATAATCACAGAAAACAGCAGCATGCTTGTCAAAAATGAGCTTTTGAGCAGCAGACAGGGAGTGGAATGGCATAAATGCCTTGAAACCCCCTGTTTTTTTATTGAAAATCAATTTACTGTGGTATATCTTTTTGTGCCATAAAAATAACATTGTCTGCAGCTTGAGGGGCTGTGGCAAAATGAAATTGCAGCAGCTTGCATAAAGAAAGTTGGTAAATCGGCTGTTTTTTGAGTGGAATTTAACCGGTTTTTGTATGCTATGATTTCAGAGGAGCAGCCCCTTTTTTATATCAGTAAAGCCATACCATATTATAGGACCGGTTTAAAAAGGTCTTTGATACGGAGATGCCACAAAATCATGGTCTGTCAACTGCAAAAATAGAATGAAAAAAGGCGGGGTATTTGAAAGTACTATTGTACAAACGGTTTCATCAATTAAGTTTTAGATATCCTTAGTCTATTCTGGCTATGTGGATACAGCAAAAAAAGAATCCTAATGTCAGCGGAAACAACAGCTCCTATTAAACAGCAAATGATAAAAAGGGCTGCCGGTCCATATGAGACATAGGGCTGTGAGAACCACTGGATAGGCCGGCTTTTTTATAAAAAATATTTTAAAAATAGAGAGAAGCCTCTCTTTTTTTATGCACAGAGCATACAAAAATACCAGAGTGACGAGGAATAAAGTTGTATATATTGACAGAATGGGAGGAAATGGAGTATGATAAAAGAAAAAGGGTAAAGAAAGGGTGAGTGGCTATGAAAAGGAGCATAATACAATATATAACAACACTTTGCATGACAATGATTTTGACAGTGGCGGCTGTACCAGCTTTTGCCCAGCAGCAGGAGGATACACAGCAACAGCAGGTATTAAAGGCATGGGCGGAGGCCTATGCAGAATGTGGAACAAGAATGCAGATGATGTCTGATTCCATGAAAAAAGCTTATGTTACAGAGCAGATAAGACGAGCCAATGAAGATACCCTTCTTTTATTACATACAGCAGAAAAAAATGCACAGCTGCATGACAAATTGGATGTGGTCAGCTTTGAACTGGAAGGAAATGATACCATATTTTACACATTAAAAGATGAAGGGGGAAGAGAATATCATCAGGCGGAATATGTGACCATGACAAAAAAGGGAGATACATTTATGGTGGAAAACAGTGCCTTGACCCATATTTATAATTGGAATGACTTTACACCCACACAAAAGCAGCTTTCCATGGAGGAGATGGTTTCCTCCTTGGCACAAAAAACAGGCTATGTCATATATCCCCCTATCGTAACCATTACAGGAGCAGAAAAAATAGATGCAGAGATACTGCCTTTGTTTTTGGACCATTTGGAAACGGTGTTTACCGATGGACATTCCAGCTATTACATTGTAGAAATGCTTAACATCAACATTAGAGATGTCACAACAAATGATGATAATTTTACCATTGATTTTAGATTGCAGGAGGTGCTGAGAAATTATCCTCAAAATCCGGATACCATAGAATATATCAAAAAGGCAAAGGACAGCGGCAGTGAAGACTATACACGTCTTTACAAGGAGTATCAGCAGCCCTTTTATGCCAATTATCAAATGCGTTTTTTGGGCAACAAAACCAATACAGACAGCTTCCGTATGTATACAGGAGAAACAAATGACAAAGGAAAAATAATGTATAACTGGGCAATACAACAGCAGTTTCCTCAGCTGGATGAAGACGGCACAAAAAATTATTTTGGCACAATCAATGGCACAATAGACGATTATGGCAGAATGCTTTTGGTCATTAACAGAAAGCAGCTGAATGCAGATACAAGAGGGGCCACGGAGGAAGGCTTTTTTATAACAGGCTATGGACAACAGCTGACATTCCATTTGCAGGAGGATGCAGAGATAACCTGTATGAACAATGGAAAAATGGAGCCAGTGCAGACCCGCTCCTTTGCAGAAGCAGCAGGAGAGGAAGGCTTTGGACGGTCACGGCTTTTCTGGTTTAAAGTAGAGGGAGATGATATTACAGAAATTACAGAATTTGTACCACAATGATTTTTTTAAAAAAGCTATGAAAATGGTTTGAATAAAGAAATGGTTTTAAATGAAGGGGCTGTGGCAAAATGAAATTGCAGCGGCACAGCCTGCACAAAGAAAGCTTGGAAACCAGTTGTTTTCTGAGTGGAATTTAACCAGTTTTTGTACACTATTATTTTAGGGGGCTATTTTACAACAGCCCCTTTTTTAGAATGAAGTTGTGATTTTTTTGAAATTGTGGTATACTATACCCATATGTTTATCAAAAAAAGAAAGAAGAGGAAAAGAAAATGGCTTTGAAAAAAGAAGAAATCCTTTCTCATGTTGACCACACATTGTTAAAGCAGACAGCCACATGGCAGCAGGTGCAAAAGCTTTGTCAAGAGGGGATAAAGCAAAAAACGGCATCTGTCTGCATTGCACCTTGTTATGTAAAGCAAGCGGCGGAATTTGTAAAAGGACAGATTGCCATTTGTACCGTGATAGGGTTTCCAAATGGTTATCAGACAACTGACGTAAAGGTTTTTGAAACAAAAAATGCCATTGAAAATGGTGCAGATGAAATTGATATGGTCATCAATTTGGGCTGGGTAAAATCCGGTCTTTTTGATGCAGTCAAGCAGGAAATAGAGGCAGTAAAAAAAGCCTGCGGCAGTCATATATTAAAGGTGATTGTGGAAACCTGCTATTTGACAGAGGAGGAAAAGAAAAAGCTGTGTCATGTTGTCAGTGCTTCCGGTGCAGAATTTATCAAAACAAGCACAGGCTTTGGAAGCGATGGCGCCACAAGGGAGGATATCATTTTGTTTTCGGAAAATATCGCAAACAATGTGAAAATCAAAGCGGCAGGAGGCATCAAAAGCATTGCAGATGCAGAGGCTTTTTTGCAGCTGGGGGCGGAAAGGCTTGGCTCCAGCTCCGTAGTAGGTTTTTTTGAAAAATAATGCTGACATTCATGGATTGAAAAAAATACTGCGAATTTTGATAAATTTTATGAAAAAAACAATGATTTTTAAAAATTTACTCTTGTATAGGGCAAAAGAAACCTCTATAATAAAGAAGTATGGTATTTTACATGGAAATCAGAAAGTATTTTGTGGAGGGACAAAATTTGCTTTTTTGATGTAAAAAAAAGAAAAAGGAGATTGAGAAACATGAATTTTTTTAAATCAGTAACAGCTGTTGCATTATCCTTTACAATGCTTATGGCAGTAGGCTGCAGCAGTACAACACAAACAACAAATGATACTGCTGACACCACACAGTCAACAGAACAGACAGATACAACGTCAGATGTAAAAACCTATAATATTGCAACAGACACAACATTTGCCCCCTTTGAATTTTCTGATGAAAACGGAAATTTTGTAGGCATTGACATTGATATTATGGAAGCAATCGCACAGGACCAGGGCTTTGAAGTAAATTGGCAGGTGCTTGGCTTTAATGCCGCTGTACAGGCTGTAAAAGCAGGACAGGCTGACGGAGTGATTGCAGGCATGAGCATCACAGAAGAAAGAAAGCTGGAGCATGATTTTTCTGACCCTTATTATGATTCAGCAGTTGTCATGGCAGTTGGAGCAGACAACCAAGAGATACAGTCCTATGAAGACCTGGCAGGAAAAAAAGTGGCTGTAAAGGTGGGAACAGAAGGCTATAATTTTGCAGAGAGCATAAAAGACCAATATGGCTTTGAAATGGTAGCATTTGATGATTCCAACAGTATGTATCAGGATGTATTGGTAGGAAATTCTGTGGCTTGCTTTGAGGATTATCCCGTTATTGCATATGGTATCCAGCAAGGTCTTGCATTAAAATTAAATGATAAGCAGGAAGCCGGCAATTCCTATGGCTTTGCAGTGGCAAAGGGAGAAAATGCAGAGCTTTTGCAAATGTTTAACGATGGTTTGGCAAATATTAAAGAAAGTGGAAAATACCAGGAAATCGTAGACAGCTACACAAAGTAATTAACTGCTAGGAGTAATGGACTATGAATTTTTATACACTTTTTTTACAAAGCTTGCCCAGACTGCTTGAAGGTCTTGTAATCACCCTCCAGCTTACAATACTTTCATTGCTGTTTGCCATTATCATTGGTATGATATCCTGTTTTTTTAAAATTTCAAGGTTCAGACCCTTAAACTGGATTGCTACCATTTATTTAAGCGTCATTCGTGGTACGCCATTGATGGTGCAGGCATACTTTTTGTATTTTGGAATTACATCTGCAATGGGCATAAAAATTGATTCCTTTTGGGCCAGTGTCATTGTTTTGACACTAAATGCAGGCGCATATTTGTCTGAAATTTTCAGAAGCGGTATTTCTGCTGTAAACAAAGGACAGATGGAAGCAGCAAGGAGCCTTGGGCTGCCTTATCATGTGGCTATGGCAAAGGTGATTATTCCCCAGGCAATACGCATTGTGATTCCTTCTGTTGTCAATCAGTTTATTATTACATTGAAAGATACTTCTATCCTTTCTGTCATTGGCGTTGGAGAATTGATGCGCCAAGGTACATTGATTGTTTCCAGAACATTTAAAGGTTTTGAAGTATATGCTATGGTTGCCATTGCATATTTCATTGTTGTTATGATTTTGACAAAAATATCTCAAATCATAGAAAGGAGACTTTCCAGTGGTAAAAGTAAAGGCTGAAGGACTGCAGAAAAGCTTTGGAGATTTAGAGGTGCTAAAACACATCAATATGGAAGTGCATGAGGGAGAGGTTGTTTGTCTGATAGGTCCCTCCGGTTCGGGAAAAAGTACTTTTTTACGCTGTCTTAATTTTTTGGAAGAACCCACAGCAGGCACCATCATTGTAGATGATTATAATTTAACAGATAAAAAAGCCGATATTAATAAAATCAGAGAAAATATTGGCATGGTTTTTCAACAATTCAATCTTTTTCCACACCTTTCTGTGATTGATAACATTATGCTGGCTCCTGTGGACAGAAAAAAAATGACAAAGGAAGAAGCCAGAAAAAAAGGCATGGAGCTGCTCAAAAGCGTAGGATTGGAAGAAAAGGCAAATGCTTTTCCGGCCCAGCTTTCCGGCGGTCAGCAGCAGAGGGTTGCCATTGCAAGAGCCTTGGCAATGCAGCCTGATGTGATGCTCTTTGATGAGCCTACATCAGCATTAGACCCTGAAATGGTGGGAGAAGTGCTGAATGTTATGAAAAAGCTGGCAGAAGACGGCATGACAATGATTGTGGTGACACATGAAATGGGATTTGCAAGAGAAGTGGCCGACAGAGTGATATTTATGGATGGCGGCTATATTGTGGAAGAAGGCACACCGGAAGAAGTGTTTGGAAACCCACAAAATAAAAGAACACAGGATTTTTTGAATATGGTGTTATAAAAAAAGCCTCTTATAAGAGGCTTTTTTTGTTGCATAGGTTGGTGGTGTAAGCAATCCTTTTGGCATTGAGATGGAAATGAAACTACATTTTACTATCATAAGATGCAAAAGTATGGTAAAAAGGTCTTAGGAATAAGGGGATATGCCATAGAAAATGGGCTTGCGGACATCATATAAAAAATACTTTATGAAGAAAAAAGAAAAGCAATGGAAGAAATATTAAAAAAGTTGTATGAGTAAAAGGAAGTAAATGAGTATCAATATGGAAGTATTTCCTAAAATAAGCATTATGGGGGGATTTGGAGGGAAAAGAGCAGTGATTGAATATTCGGAGCATTTTGATGCAAATCTTATTGTATGAACACGGCAGTAAAAAATGCAGAGGAGTATAGGCAAATCAATGAAAAGAAGACCAATTATGGGAATGATTTAAAATGAAATGGCATAACTCTTTTAACAACAGAAATCCATTTGGCAGATTGGTATCCATATGGGCAGCTGGCTGCTTTTGTAAAAAGTGGAGAAAAAAGCACATATGCAATATGTTGTATGAAAAGAGGTATGGATAACAGTGAAAATATGCCAAAGCAATAAGAAAATGTCATAAAACGAATATGGCTCGTATTTTGTTATGCAAAAAAATATAAAACCATGTAAGAAATGATAATGACTGTTTTTAGTAAAAAAACAGTTTTTTGCAGCCGCCTCCATGAAAGCGAAAGGCCATAGCAGGCAAAGTGTTTTTATAACAAAATGTGAAAAGAAAGATATATGGGTATGAAAGCGCAAATACACTGCCAAAACAAAAGAGAAATCATACCATAAAAGCAATATACAATGAAAAAGGAAACTGTCCATGGCATATTTTATAATAAAAAAGACTGATTTTTTAACGGGTTATGCTTACATAAAAAGGATGCTGCAAGCAGAATGGTATTGTGACATTGTTTAAAACAATACAGCCAAAAAAATGGAAGGTGTTAAAAATGCTCCAAAATTTCCACTATGGAAGAAAGGAATTGCACTTAAAAAAACCACATTGCTTTGGCCGGCAAAAGAAAAAGAGATAGACCACCATTAGTTGCAGAGGCAATGTTTCATAGCTTTCTATTTCCTATATGAAAGCAACGAGTTTTGTAAAAGCAAAAAAGCATATTAAAATGATGAGATACAAAAGATAATGACAGCCATAAAAAGCCCACACCACATTTGAGCGTATACTTTTGACAGCTCTAGAATTAAAAATTTATTTACCCATCATTCATATTTTATTCAAATATGTGCAGTATACTCTTATTCATAGAAGAGAAAATAAAGTCATATAAATAAAAAGTGTGACAGGAGGAATAAATATGTTAGAGGATGAAAACAGAACAATGGATGAAAATATGGAAAATCAAAAAGAACAGAGCTTTGCAGAAGAGCATATGCAGGAGAAGCACTATTACCATGAGCAGGTGAAAAAGGCAGAAAAAAAACACCGTCCTTGGATGAAATATATTGCCACCTGTTTGATTGTCAGTATAGCAGGAGGCGGCAGCTTTGGCGTAGGATTAGGATGGTCACAAAACTATTTTTCAAAGCCTTTGCCTTCAGATGTTTCCACAGCACCTGTCAGTGCAGCACCATCTGCAACAGCAGTTTCCAGCACAACATTGAGCAAAAAAGATGTTATCAAAACAGTGATGCCTTCGGTAGTAAGCATTTCTACAACCATTGAGGCACAGTCCTTTTTTGGAAGAATAGAAGGCAGCGGCGCAGGCAGCGGTGTTGTGTTTTATGAAGATGATGAAAAAGTGGGCATTGTGACAAACAATCATGTGGTGCAGGGGGCATCAGAGGTTTCTGCAACATTTGACACGGACAAAACAGTGAGTGCCACTGTGGTTGGCACTGACAGAGATGCAGAGCTTGCAGTGCTGACTGTTTCAAAGGCGGATTTGCAAAAAGCAGGTGTCAATGAGGTTACGGTGGCAGTGTTTGGAGATTCCGATGCTGTGGAAGTAGGCGATGATGTTTATGCCATTGGCAATGCACTGGGAGAAGGCTTGACAGCAACAGACGGCATGATTAGTGCAGTGGGTAAGGATGTTTCTGTACAGGGCAGTGAATTAAAAGATGTATTGCAGACAAATGCGGCAATCAACCAAGGCAACAGCGGCGGTGCATTGGTCAACAGCACCGGAGAGGTCATAGGCATTAACACAGCAAAATCTGTTTCAAACAATGGTGCAGAGGGCGTAGAAGGCATTGGATATGCCATACCAAGCAACCGAGTAAAGGAATTGGCTGATATACTTTTGACAGAAGGCACTGTGCCAAAGCCCGGTTTTGGTATCTATGTACAAAATATTTCCGGAGAAATGTCTAATTTGTATCGTTTGCCCATAGGCGTGCTGGTGCGTCAGGTGATTCCCGGCGGTACAGCTGACCAAGCCGGTATGGAGCCAGGAGATATCATTGTAGAGGTAAATGGCAGAAAAATAATGGATACAGATGATTTGTCACAATACTTGGAAAATTTGGACATTGGCCAAACCGCAGAGGTATATGTCATTCGGGATGGTGAAAGCTCTGTAAAATTAGACATTGCAGTAGGCAATATGAATGAAATGCAATGATGCAAAGATATGGTGTTGCAAAAAAAGGGTCAAATTTGATTTTATATAGCAAATACTATTGTTTTATGGTATAAGAGAGTGTATAATCTGTAAAAAAAGTGGAGAAAGGACCGGAATATGACCCAAAGAATTGCAACACCATCAAAAACAAAAGAGATTATAGAAGCCAATGGTTTTTATTTTAAAAAAAATTTTGGACAAAACTTTTTGATTGACAGCAATATACTGGAAAATATAGTAGAAAGCGGAGAAATCACAAAACAGGATTGTGTGCTGGAAATTGGACCCGGCATTGGCAGCTTGACACAAATACTTTCTGAAAGAGCCAAAAAAGTCATTGCAGTTGAAATTGACAGCCATTTGATTCCCATATTGCAGCAAACATTGGAGCATTGTCATAATGTTGAAATACGCAATGAAGATATATTAAAAACAGACATAAACAGTATCATTGAAAAAGAAAATAACGGAAAGCCCATTAAAGTGGTGGCAAATTTGCCCTATTACATCACAACACCCATTTTAATGGATTTATTGGAAAATCATAGAAAGGTAGAAACCATTACAGTGATGGTGCAAAAAGAAGTGGCACAGCGTATGCAGGCACAGGCCGGCCAAAAGGAATATGGTGCATTGTCTGTGGCAGTGCAGTATTATTGCCATGCAAACATGAATATGATTGTACAGCCCTCTTGTTTTATGCCAAAGCCAAAGGTGGCCTCTGCCGTCATTACATTGCGTTTGAGAAAAGAACCTGTTTTTGAAAAAATAGATGAAGCACTCTTTTTTCATGTGGTAAAATGTGCATTTGGTCAAAGAAGAAAAACATTGTTAAACAGCCTTTATAACCAAGGGGGATTGGGGCTGACAAAGCAAGAGCTGACAGAAGCCATGAAAGCTGTGGGGCTTAAAGAAATGGTACGAGGA
Source organism: uncultured Clostridia bacterium (assembly GCA_944384265.1). Lineage (GTDB taxonomy): Bacteria > Bacillota > Clostridia > Lachnospirales > Anaerotignaceae > Coprocola. The sequence continues at coordinate 16,196 of CALWSR010000018.1, read as the reverse complement.
GAAGCACTGACATTAGAGCAGTTTGGTGCTTTGACAAATCAAATTGCAAAAATCAAACAGGAGGCTTCTATGGATTAAATCAAAAAAAGCAGTATACTGTTTAAAATAATAAAAAGGACATTTAGGGTATTCATAAAATTGGGTACCCTTTTTGTCAAAGTTTTTTTGTGCAGTGCTTTTACTTTAGGAAAAAAACAAAGCAGTCAGCATCAATGCTTTGAAATAAATTTAGGATAGAAAAAAGCTCTGGCTATTTTTAAAATTGTGTCAAAACCAATTTCTATGCAGTTTTAAGGACATGGTGCATGGCCGTTGTATAAAAAAATAGATTTTATAAAATTTTTGAAAAAATCGTGGGGGGCATACAAATGCTTTTTTTAATGTATAAAAAAGAAGCTTTCCCCTCCGTTTCAAAAAATGCTTCTGTATGAAATAAAACATTGATTTTATAACCAAAATCACGCCTTTGTATGAAAGGGTATTGAAAATGCCCTAAGCTATTTGTTTCCATTCTTGAAAAGAAAATAACGTCAGTTTTTTTTAGGATATTTTCTATCTACAATACATACCATTTTTTATAGGAATGCAACACATTCCCAAAATGTTATAAAAACCAATTTTTATATAGCTTGAAGGCAGTATGAAAATATACTGCTTTTTTATATGCAAAAAATAGTTCTGTTTTTTTTCTTGTCTTCATAAATTTTATAATAGTATATGGCAGGAGGAATGATGAAATGTATAATAGACGATATGATAAGGTCTTTATTATGTTAAGACAGGAAGTAAATGGTTTTTCTGTGGGACAGCAGCCGGCATGGGGCAGTTGTATTATGGAGTTGAAAAATAAAAAAGGAAAGCTTTTTGTCACAGTGCAGGGATTAAAAAAATTGACAGACCATAGAGTTTATGAGTTTTTTATCATTGGAGGCACAGCAAAGGACATGAGAGGCATTTCCTGTGGGAATTTATATGTGGACCAGTATGGAAAGGGGGAGCTGAAATGGGAGTTTGACCCGGATGCCATTGGACAAAGCTGTTTTTGTGTAGAACAATTACATACTGTGGCATTGCTTGTAAAAGGAGGATATGGTTTGACAGCACCTTTGGCAGGCTATTTCAATGAAAGGGTGGCTTGGCAAAAACACTTCCAACAGGAAACAGAAAAAAAGGATTTGAGAGCGGCAGAGGCCATTTTGGCAAATGCGCCGAAAAAACAAATGGCAAATGAAACAGAATCAAAAAAAGAAATGCACAAACAACAAAATGTGGTTCCCATACAGCAATCCCCTCCACAGCAAGCCCCTATACAGGAGCAAAAAGAGGCGGCACAAAATATTGTGACAATAAAAGACATTGAAAAGCATACAGAAAAAAAAGAAGAAAAAACAGAATCTGTATTTCAAAAAAATTTTAAAAATATGCTGATTACATTCAAAAAGGAATTGGAGGAGCTGGAGCAAAAGGGCGTGCTGACACAGGAGGAAAGAAAAAAAATTACACAGGCAAATGCCCTGCCTCAAAAAAAAGAAAAAACATTGCATGATACAGAAAAAAATGATTTAAAAGAAAATAAAGAAATTACATATATATTAAACCATAATGATGACATATATCCCTTTGAAGAAAATGACTGCTGGAAAAGCATTGCACTGGAGGAGCTGGCCATATTGCCTGTAAATGCTCTTAAAATGATGCATCATTCTTTTTTTATACTGGCATATAGAAGGTATAAGCATTTTATATTTCAAAAAACAGCACAGGGAGAATATTACATTGGCATTCCAGACCAATATCAGCCAAAAACCAGAAGAGAAGCAGAACAGCTGCTGTTTTCTTCCTTTGCTCCCTGCAAAAAGCAAACACTGCAAATTGGCTGCTATGGATATTGGATTAGAAAAATCAAATGAGAATGGTATTGAAGAAATGACTCCGTTGTAGTATGATGATATCATTGTCATGAAATACCAAAAAAAGGAGTCATATGATTATGAGAGTAAGAAAAAAGCCTTGGGCAGAGCAAGAGCTGCAAACAAACAGCCATGTCATAAAGCAACCGGCAGAACAAAGGGGAAAATGGCAGCAATATTTTGGAAATCACCATCCCATTTATGTAGAAATCGGATGCGGAAAGGGTGGATTTATTACAAAAAATGCATTGACCTATCCCCACATCAATTTTATAGGTCTGGAACGTCAAAAAAGTGTGATTGCAGTGGCCGCCAGAAGGACAGAAAAAAGCTTGACAAATTTGGCATTGATTTGCGACAATGCTTTAAATTTGTCAGATTTTTTTCAGGTGGGAGAAATACAGAGGCTGTATTTAAATTTCAGTGACCCTTGGCCCAAAAAAAGATATGCCAAAAGAAGATTAACCCATAGAAATTTTTTGCAAAGCTATCGTCAAATTTTTGGAGAAAAGGGAGAAATCTTTTTGAAAACGGACAACAAAGCGCTTTTTGAATTTTCTTTAAATGAATTTTGTGCAGATGATTGGAAGCTTTCTCATATCTGCTTTGACCTGCACAACAGTCCCTATATGGAACAAAATATTATGACAGAATATGAACAAAAATTTTCAAAATTGAATATGCCCATTTATCGCCTGGAGGCAAGATATGGTATGGGGGAATAAAAATAGCTTGTTATGCTATTACAATGAGGCAGCATCAGTACTATGCTGCCTCTGTTTCTGTCAGCGTTCCAAAAAAGAAAGCAAAAAAGGGATAACTGTAAATAAAACATAAATGGCAATGATACAGCCAAATAAAATATCAACAGGCTCCTCCTTGCATTTTCGATTGGGATGGTAGGCAGGAAAGCCCAATTCCGTTTCTATGACAGCAGGTGTGTTGCTTTTAAAAAATATCCACAAAAATCCAATTAAAAAAGGCAGTGAGCATACAAACAATAAAAATATGGAATGAAACTGCCCCTTTGGCATAAGCAGGCTTTCAATGGCAAACAAAATGCCCTCCTGCTCCAAACGAAAAGAAAGGGCAGTCAATATGGTTTGGGTGGTGTTTATGGTAAAATGGGCTAATATGGAGGCCAATATGGTATTTGTTTGATATACAAGAAAACAAAACAACACGCCAATGCCAAATGTGTATGTAATTTGCTGCAAATCCATATGCATAAAGCTAAAATACAGCCCTGTCATACAACAGGCCTTCAAAAGCCGCAGATTACAAAAATTAGAAAATACAATGCCTCTGAAAAAAAACTCCTCACAAACAGCAGGTATCAATGCCACTGAAATCAAAAGCAAAAATAAATTGGTGTCGCTGTTTTCATATAACATAGCAGAAACATTGTTTTGAAATAAAAAAGAGGACAAAAAAGAAAGCAGTGCCATGGCAGGCTGTACTGCAATGGCAATGAGTATGACCAAAATGGCATTTTTGGCGCTGATGGCATTGAGCCGCAGCATTTTTTTTGGAGAGGATTTTGTGAAAAAAAGATATAAACCACAGGGGATTAAAAAAAGCACCACCTGTAAAAGAGATAGCTGTGTCAATGTCTGCATATGCAGTGTGGTTGCCAAAGGCTCCCATACAAATGTCCAAAAAAGTAAATTTAAAAACATAAAAAGTACTGTAAAATTTGTTGCCGTTGTTCTATCCATAACAAATTCCTTTCCTATGATTTGTCTAAAAATTTGCTTCTGACATATTGTATCATAAAATAAAACATACAACAAATCTTTTTGTATAAAAAGTGCTGAGGCTATTGAAAAATCAATGCTTTCAGCACTTTTACAAATTTTGTTTTCACTCAGAGTGCTTTTTCATTTCTAAAGAATTTCTGACAATTTTATAAAAAAACGGTTACAGTTTTTTTGCTGCATTGACGAAAGAAAAAAGCCGCTTTATAATGGAAAAAAGCTTTGTGAGGAAAATAGAAAAGGTAATTGGGCAAAAGCTTAAAATAAAGCCTTTTAAAAAAAATGAAAGGTCCGGCTGCTTGTCTATGGCTGCAGGCAAAAAAGAAAAGGGCTTTCTCACATCAATGAGAAATTGAGAAGGATAATAATACTTTACAGCTTTTGTATCATATAGAACAATCATAAAAAAAGAGGTGTGTGTGTTGCAGGCAGATGAAAAAAATATAAAACAATTTCAGGAAACGTTTCAAAAAATACAGCAGGAGATTTCAAATGCTATCATAGGACAAGAAATGTTAATCAAAAATGTTTTGACCTCTATGATAGTAGGGGGCAATGTACTTTTGGAGGGCCTGCCGGGGCTTGGAAAAACACAGCTTGTAAAAACCATTGCAAAGGTGCTGGATTTACAGTTTTCCAGAATACAGTTTACACCGGATTTGATGCCTGCCGATGTAACAGGCACCAATATGCTGACAAGAGATGGACAAGGAAATACCGTGTTTGCATTTGAAAAAGGTCCTGTTTTTACAAATCTGCTTTTGGCAGATGAAATCAACAGAGCAACGCCAAAAACCCAAAGCGCCCTTTTGGAGGCCATGCAGGAAAAAACAGTGACAGCAGGAAAAACAACATATGCTTTGCCAAGACCTTTTTTTGTGCTGGCTACTCAAAATCCTTTGGAAATGGAAGGAACCTATCCCTTGCCGGAGGCGCAAATGGACCGTTTTTTGTTTCAGCTTCATGTGGCGTTTCCAAACAAAGAACAGCTGCTGAAAATTGTGGAGCTGACAACAGGAGCAGAGCAAGCACAGCCTCAAAAGGTATGTGATGGAGAAACACTTTTGCAAATGGGAGAAATTGCAAAGCAGGTGCCTGTGGCAAAGCCGGTGGCAGAATACAGCATGGATTTGATATTGCAAACCCATCCGGATTATGAAAAGGCGCCTGAAGCAGTGAAAAAATATGTACGCTATGGAGCAAGCCCCAGAGGAGCTCAGGCTGTTATGATGGCCTCCAAGGTATATGCTCTTTTGGACGGAAGATATCATGTAGCTTACAAGGATGTGGCAGAGGCGGCAAAGCCGGTGCTGCGTCACAGAGTATTTTTAAATTTTGAAGGCATTGCAGAGGGATTGACGGCAGATGATGTGATAGATATGATATTAAATGAGGGTAGAAATGGAAAAGCTGAGTGATGTTTTTACAGTACAATATTTAAAAAGATTGGATGCGCTTTTTCTGCATATGAAAGGGAAACTAAGCACAGGAGGATACAGCGGTGCAAGAAAGGCAAAAGCACAGGGAAACGCATTGGAGTTTTCTGATTATAGAGAATATGTATTGGGAGATGACTTAAGAAGAATTGACTGGAATAACTATGCCCGTTTTCAAAAGCTGTATATGAAAATTTTTTTGGAAGAAAAGCAAGCCACAATCAATTTGTGGATAGACCAAAGCCTTTCTATGACAGAAGGAAAAAAAGCCCTTTACAGCAAAGCATTGGCAGGCTCTGTGGCCTATATTGCACTGAAAAATATGGATAAAGTAAACTTTTTTAGCTGGTCAGACGGCATACAAAGCAAAAAGCTCAATATACAGACAGGACAGCCCTTTATAGAGGCAGTACGGTTTTTGGAGGATTTAAAGCAGGGAGGAGAAACCTCCTTTACAAAAGCCATTGGACAATGCAGTGCATTGCCATTGGGCAGAGGTGTTTCCATTGTTTTTTCTGATTTGCTGACAGAGGACCATTGGAAAGAGGCTGTGAAATTGCTTCAGCATAAAAAACAAGAAGTGATTTTGGTGTGGCTTCTGGCAAAGGAGGAGCAATCCCCTCAGATAAGAGGAGCCATTCGTATGGTGGATAAAGAAACAAAGCAGTCAAGAGATTTGGAGATTACAGCAGAGGTATTAAAATCCTATCAAAAGGCCCTGCAAGGCTATGAAGCGGAAATAAGAGAATTTTGCAAAAAAAGAGATGTGATGTTTGTAAAAATTGTGGATTCTATGCCTTTGCTGAAGGCAGTTTATGCCCTGCTGTAAGCAGTGAAAAAGAAAGGGATAATAAAATCATTTTTGTACTGCATTTCCCGTCATGAAAATAATTGCTTCTATAAAATTTACCCTTTATGGAAAATAAGGCAAATGAAAAAGTGTGCAGCATTGTTATGAAAGGATTGTATAAAACAAGTAGGAAAGAGATATTTCAGCCATTTTTTTGCCTTTGCTACAAGGAAGGGAGCTTCAAATATGATACAAATAAATATGAAATTGTAATGAAAGGAGTTGGGTATGATACCGGACTCCTTTTCAATTTAGAAATAGATTGTAGTCAAGCTTTTTTGTGACACTTATGGCGAAAAATGGATTCTGCTGCATTGCGCATATGGAATGGGACTTTATAACCATTGAAGCTGTGAGGAGGTTATATGTGGCATATGCAAATTCCTAAACGGTTTGGCAGAGTTCTGAAACGTTTCTGCATTCCTTTTTCAGATTGCTGAAATACCCTTTTATTGGAACATTGTAGTGATGTCATACTTTGAGGCATATTTACTCTCTTGCAGAATGCAGTGAATGCTTTTGATATGTACTGGGACCCCCGGTCACTGTGGATGCTCCATTCTCCTCTTCTCCCACATGGTGTAGTCACGAGAACGAAATGGCAAGAGGGATGCAGCTTTGCATTGCCCCAAGAAAAGAGGAGGCATTTTTTGCATAACCAGCGGCAATGCTTCTCCAATGTTTCAAATAGAGAAAAGCATTTTCAACCAGATGCCCCATTTTGTACAATTTTTTATACTATTTTCTCTGCACTTTTCTATTAGGCTTTGGAGGGATTCCCCCTGTCCTTCCTCTCTTTTTTATATATTCCAAAATCGTATTGGTATGGCACCTCTGTCCGTCAACAGCATTTCTGTGCCGCCAACAAGAGAATTGCCTGAAAACAATCTGCTGCAACTCCTGCCGTAAGTCTGGCTTATCAGACGCACCCACGCCACGGCAAAATGCAGTTTGGTGTTGCGCCCCCTTTTGTGCGGCCCATTTTCTGATTTTTGCCTTTTGTACCCATGGCGTGAGGATGTACTTTGCATGGAGCATCCGCCACTTCAGTTTCCGCTCTGCGGGGAAATCCTCCAGCAGTTTTTCCCAAATACATTTATCCCGCCAGCGGCAAAGTCCACAGTGGGTATTTTTCCAATCCCTCCCATGCTTCATCGCTGAGTTCATGGCTATGATAATCTTCCAGCTGTTCTCATTCTCTTCTTTTTTTCTACCACAGTTTTTTGCTCATGATGACACGATATAAGACCATGGTATGTTTTGTATATTGAAAAGCAAATTGCTTTGCTACTTGAGATAGAGCGCATAATGTGGTACAATACTCTATTAGATGAATCATAAAAGTGAGGCGGAGCATATGAAAATAGGATATCTTGGGCCGGAGGGGACATTCAGCCAGCAGGCTGTGCTGTTATATCAAAAAAATATAAAAAAGGGTGAGCTGGTACAGTACAGTAACATTTACGGCGCATTGGAAGCAGTGATAAAAGGTGAAATTGAAGAGTGTGTAGTGCCTTTTGAAAATTCCATTGAAGGAACGGTAACCAGCACCATAGATTTGTTGATATTCACACCGGAATTATATATAAAAGGTGAAATGATTGTTCCTGTGCTGGAGGATTTTTTGGTTCGTCAGGATTATGCAGGAGAGCCGATTACAAAAATACTTTCTCATCCTCAGGCACTGAGCCAGTGCGCAGGCTTTTTGAGAAAGCATTTTCCAAATGCTTCTTTGCATCCCACAAATTCCACGGCAGAGGCGGCAAAAATGGTAGCACAAAGCACAGAGCCTATTGCCAGCCTTTCTCCAAGGCAGTCTGCAAGGGTATATGGCTTGAAGGCTCTTTTTGAAGGGGTACAGGATGATGAACAAAATAAAACAAGATTTATTGTAGTATCCAAAAAAAAGCCAGAGCAAAAAGCAAAGGGATATAAAACCTCCATTGTATTTTCCACAGAAAACAAGCCGGGAGATTTATACCGTATATTAGATATCATTGCCATATGGGATTTGAATATGACCAAAATAGAATCTCGTCCCATGAAGCATCAGCTAGGCACATATGTGTTTTTTGTGGATTTGGAAACAGAAGCGGAGGAGGATTTGGAAGGGGCGCTGAAAATGGTGGCCAGAAAAACAACCTATTTCAAATTTTTGGGTTCTTATACTCTCATACAGTAGCCAAAGGGGGATTTTGAAAAATGGAGATTGCAAAAAATATCAAAATGATAGAGGGCTTGCAATGTGAGCTTTTAAGCCTGGTTTCACAGCTTTTTTTATCCATGCAGGACAGCAATGCCACAACTGCCCAAAGAGCGGAAATATTGGCAAATATAGAAGTGATGGTGTATCTTTTGTCAGAAAAGCTGGGGGTTTCGCCTAAAAATTTGGACCAAAAGGCAATTAGCCGCATGAAACTGGGTATATTACAACAAGACAGCAGTGAGCAATGGAGAGCTTCTCTTTTGGGCGTACTGCATCATTTGGAAAACAGGGCTTAGTCCTTTTTCATTGGGGGGATTTGCATTTGATAGAAAATCAAAAAAACAAACCATATTTTTTACAAAAAAAATGGCGTGTCACAGTGGGCGTGCTGGGGGCAGCTTTTAGCATTTTCTTTTATGCTGTGGGACAAAAAACGTACATTAGTATGCTTTTGTGTGCATTGACACTTTGCTGGTTTTCTTTTTGGATAGGAAATGCTTTTTATGTTTCCAAAAAAGAAGGCACTTCAGAATATGCTTCTTTCAAAACAGATATACAGCAGCTGATACTGCCCTCTGATTTTCCATTTGCCTATGCAGTGGTCAATCAGCAGAAAAAGGTGCTTTTTTGCAACACATTGTTTGAAGCATTATTTGAAGAAAAAATTTATAAAAATACAGTGATATCACTGCAAAAGCTATTGCCTGACTATATAATGGAGCAAAAAAAACAGTCTGTTGCCATTTCAGAGAGAACATTTGATGTTTACAGCAGTAAATATGTGGTTGAGGAAGAAAATAAAAACGGCAGTACAAATGTGTTTTCACTTTATTTTGTGGAAACAACAGCATATCAAAATCTGCAGTCTGCATTAAAGCAGCAGCAAACTGTGGCCGCATTGCTTTTGCTGGATAATTATGAAGAGGTGGTAGATGCTCTGGAGGAGAGTCTTTTGCCTGCATTGACAGCCAATATTGACAAAACATTAAACACATTGGCTGCCCAAACAAAGGGGATTATGAAAAAATTTGAAAAAGACAGATATCTCTTTCTTTTTTCACAAAAGCAGCTGGAGCTTTTGAAGGAGAAGAAATTTGAAATATTAAATCAAATCAGAGAAATTTCAGTAGGCGAGCATATTCCCGTTACCATCAGCATGGGCATTGGCATTGGAAGGGATGATTTGGAAACGGCCATGAAAAATGCAAAGGCTGCCGTAGATTTGGCACTGGGCAGAGGCGGCGACCAGGTGCTGATTAAGGATGGAGAAAAATATTTGTTTTATGGAGGAAAAAGCGGAGAGGTCAGCCACAATGCCCGCATTCGTGCCAGAGTCAAGGCAGATGCCTTGTGGGAGCTGATGGGAGAAGCAAATGAAATATTTGTCATGGGGCATAAAAAAGCAGATTTAGACTGCACAGGCGCCTGTGTGGGAATCCATGTGATTGCAAAAGCAATGGGAAAAAATTGTTATATTGTATTAGATGAGGTTTCTGCCGGCATAAAAAGACTTCATGAAAGACTGACAGAAAAAAAGGAATATATTGGCAGCTTTATGACACAACAGGAGGCAGCTGCAAAGGTAAGTGAAAAATCACTGGTGGTTGTGGTGGACACCCACAGAAAAACCATGACAGCCTGCCCCATGCTTTTGCAGGCGGCAAAAAAAATAGTGGTATTTGACCATCACAGAAAAAGCACAGATTTTATAGACAATGCTGTATTGATTTATCACGAACCCTATGCCTCTTCTACTTGTGAATTGATTACAGAAATGATACAATATTTTGGTGAAAAAATAAAATTAAAGCCGGTGGAGGCAGATGCTCTGCTGGCAGGCATTACTGTGGATACCAAAAACTTTTGTGTAAAAACAGGAGCCATTACATTTGAAGCAGCGGCATTTTTAAGACGACATGGCGCAGACAGCGTCCGTGTGCGCCTGCTGTTTCAAAATGATATGGCCTCTTATCAGGCAAAGGCTGCTGCTGTAAAGGATGCCCAAATTATTTATGAAAATATGGCCTTTTCCGTTTGCCCTTCTTCCGCAGAAAACTCCATACTGACAGCGGCTATGGCGGCAGACGATTTGTTAAACATTGTAGGCATCAAGGCTTCTTTTGTGTGCTGCTTGCTGGAGGATACGGTATATATCAGTGCCAGAAGCTTTGGAGAGGTCAATGTGCAGGTGATTATGGAAAAGCTGGGAGGAGGCGGTCATATGACAGTTTCCGGCGCACAGCTTACCCGGTGCAGCATCAAAGAGGCAGAGCAAAAATTAAAACAAGCCATTGAAGGCTATTTGAAGGAGGAAACAAAATGAAGGTAATATTGCTGGAGGATGTAAAAAGCGTGGGAAAAAAAGGAGAGCTGGTAAATGCCAGCGACGGATATGCAAAAAATTTTTTGTTCCCTAAAAAACTGGCAGTGGAGGCTACAAAATCCAATTTAAATGAATTTGAACTGAAACAAAAAGCAGAGGCAAAAAGAAAACAGCAGGAGCTGGAGCAGGCACAGCAAATGGCAAAGGAATTGGAAAATAAAGTGGTTACGGTAAAAGTAAAAACAGGAGAAAACGGAAAGCTGTTTGGCTCTGTGACAAATAAAGAGGTGGCAGAGGAGATTGTAAAACAAACAGGATTAAGCATTGATAAAAAGAAAGTATCCATAGGCGACCCTATCAAAATGGTGGGAGAAAGAACAGCCGTAATCAAGCTGCATCCAAAGGTTGCGGCAGAAATTACAATTAAAATTGTAGAAGCATAAGTCTTTGGTTTCATATAAAAAAGGAAGGACGAAAATGGAAGAAAAAAAACAAGGTGCAGAGTATTTTCAAAACATTCCGCCCCATGATGATGCGGCAGAGCAGGCTGTGCTTGGCTCCATGTTTTTAGACAAGGAGGCAGTGGCCACAGCATTGGAAATATTGCGGGCAGATGATTTTTATCGTCCTGACCATCAAAAGGTGTTTGAAGCGGCAGAGGAATTGTTTTCTGCCGGCATTCCCGTAGATGTCATCACCATTAAAAACAAACTGGAAGAAAAACAAATATTTGAACAAATAGGAGGACTGCAATTTATTGCGGCTATTTCTACAGCCGTAGGCAGCTCTGTCAACATAAAGCATTATGCCAAAATTGTGGAGGAAAAATCTCTTTTGCGCCGTTTGATTAAAACAGCCTCGGAGGTTTCTCAAATCAGCTATGAAGGCAAAGAGGACGTCAATTTTATTATGGAAAAGGCGGAAAAGGGCATATTTGACATTATGCAAAACCGCCGTACAGAGGAATTTGCCAGCATTCGGGATATTGCCGTGTCTGCATTTGAAAAAATAGAGGATGTCTATCGCAACAAAGGCAAAGTGACAGGGGTTGCCACAGGCTTTGCTGATTTTGATGCCAAAACGGCGGGACTGCAAAAATCTGATTTGATATTGCTGGCTGCCAGGCCCTCTATGGGCAAAACGGCGTTTGCATTAAACATTGTGCAAAATGCTGCCATACGAGGAAATGTTCCCACTGCCATTTTTTCATTGGAGATGTCAAAGGAACAGCTGGTCAACAGAATGCTTTGCTCAGAGGCCATGATGGATGCGCAAAAAATGCGTACCGGAGAGCTGGCGGATACAGACTGGCCTGTGCTGATTGAAGCAATGGGTCCCTTATCCCAGTCCCCTATTTATATTGATGATACGCCCGGCGTTTCTCCCATGGACATTCGTTCCAAATGCAGAAGGCTGAAAATGGAAAAAGGCTTGGGTTTGATTGTAATAGATTATTTGCAGCTGATGAGCGGAAGCGGCAAAAATGAATCCAGACAGCAGGAAATTTCTGAAATTTCCCGCTCTTTAAAGGCCATTGCCAGAGAAATGGATGCCCCTGTCATTGCGCTGAGCCAGCTAAGCCGTGCTTGCGAGCAAAGGGCAGACCACAGACCCATGCTTTCTGATTTGAGAGAATCTGGAGCCATAGAACAGGATGCAGATGTGGTGGCATTTTTGTATCGGGATGAATATTATTTCCCTGATTCTGAAAAAAAGAATCAGGCGGAGCTGATTATTGCAAAACAAAGAAATGGTCCTACTGGTACCATTGATTTGACATGGATGGGACAATATACTAGATTTGGAAATTTTTTAAGATGATATGGACAAAAGGGCTGTTAAATGTGTGTTTAACAGCCCTTTTCTGTGCTGTGTACGGCATACAAGCTTTTTTATATGCCTAAAAAGCTAGAGAAAAATATACAGTATGGCTTGATGATAAAAATAGAAAGCAGTTGCAAAGTAGGAGGTCACTGCAAAGGAGATGATGCATTTTAAAAATTGATATGTCCATGGTTTTTTGTAAGCTATAAAAAATATATTTTGCCAAATGGCTTCTGCTGCTCTTATAAAAAGTAGAGGGCTGTAAAGAGTGGATTTGAAAGCCTGTATTGTGCAAGCCGGGTGATAGGGCTATTTGATTACATGAATATCATTGTGATACCTGCAATAGGATAGGAACATTAAATTTGTTTATCCATTTTAAAAATGTATAAGCATTATAAAAACAATCAAAACCGATTGTTTTTTATTTTTTTCAATATTTTTCCTATTTTTGGAATATACTACTAGAAAACTGTTTTTGTTTTTGCAATATGTCATAAAATAATGTATAATGTCTAGGAATATATGTTTCTGTTATATGTAATATAGAAAAATGATATAGAACAAAAGGATTCAGGAGGTATGTAATGAGATACATTAAAGAATTGCGAGAAGGGGAAAATGTGGTAGAGCATTATCTTTGCAAAAGCAGACAATCCTTAAAATCAAGAGCAGGAAAGACCTATTTGTCTTTAAAATTACAGGATAAAACAGCAACAGTGGATGCAAAGGTTTGGGATATGACAAATGATATCAAAGCCTTTGAAGAAAATGAGTTTATCAAAATAGATGCAACAGTGGTCACATATCAAAATGAAATTCAATTAAATGTCAAAAGAATACGGCGCAGTCTGGAGGGGGAATATGACCCGGCAGACTATATCCCTTGTACAGAAAAAAATATAGAGCAAATGTATCAAAAGCTGATGGGATATATCAAAACCATACAAAGTCCTTATGTGAAAAGGCTGCTGGAGGAAATTTTTTATCATCATCCAATCATCAGCAAGCGTTTTAAAATCCATTCTGCCGCAAAAAGCGTACATCACAGCTATATGGGCGGATTGCTGGAGCATACCCTTTCTGTTACAGAAATATGTGACTTTGCCGCACCCAGATATAAATTTGTGGACAGAGATATATTGATTGCTTCTGCCATGCTCCATGATGTGGGAAAAGTGATGGAGCTGTCAGAATTTCCGGAAAACGATTATACAGATGAAGGCCAGCTTTTGGGACATTTGATTATAGGCTCAGAATTGATTGGACAAACAGCGGCAAATATAGAGGGATTTCCCAAACAGCTGGAAAATTTGTTAAAGCATTGTATGCTTTCTCACCATGGAGAATATGAATATGGTTCTCCCAAGCTGCCCAAAACCATAGAGGCTTTTATACTCCACAGTGCTGATAATTTAGACGCCAAAACAAAGGTGATTGAAGAAATGCTGGAAAACAGCACAAATCAAGGAAATTGGGCAGGATATCAAAAAATGCTGCAAAGAAACATACGCAAATCTGACTATTAAAGGAATGTATGCTTATGAAATGGGACAGAACAACCATATCTGCTTCTGAGGTCAATCGCTATGTTTATTGCCCTTATCAATGGTATTTTGAGCGATATTATGGAAGAAGCAAGCTTTTTCAAATGGCAAAAACAAAAAAGGCCAAGCCAAAGCAAATCAAAAAAACAACAGAGCAAAAAAGACAATCCCATTTTGCAAGAGGACGGGCATATCATGCAAAGGAATATGAGTACTTGAAAAGAAAACAAAAAATAGTATGGATTGCAATGACAGCCGTTTTGACAATATGCGTTGTATTGCTGCTATACATTTTTATGAAATAAGGACGGGATTTTTATATGATTCTTTTTTGGGAATCAATCAAAAATATAGATTGGCTTTTTTCTTATGTACCCTTTGTACTTTTGTTTTTTTTGTGGCTCAAGGAGCAATGCTGGAGCATACGAAAACGAAAAAAAAGGCAGGGGCTGTTTGGCTATCGTTTGATATATGCAGACCAAAAGGGCAATAAAAATCAAAAGGATTTTGGAAAGCTTCTGTATTCTAAAAAATATGACATACAGGGAAAGCCGGATTATATTTTCCAAAAACGCTTGGGAAGAGCCATTGTGCCTGTGGAATTAAAAAGTGGCGCCATAAAAGACAGTGCATTGCCCCATGCAGGAGATAAAATGCAGCTTGCCACCTATTTTTTATTGATTGAAGATGTTTATGGTGTTCGTCCCAAATACGGCAGGCTGGTTTATAAGGACTATATGTTTGATATTAAAAATACATTGATTTTAAGAAGAGAGGTACGCAAAACGCTGGCAGCCATGCGGCATATGCTGAAAACAGGGCAGGGAAAAGCAAATTGCTCTGTGGCAGGCTGTCGCTATTGTGTTTGCAAAGAAACGGTCTGCCCCTATTGGAATGTGACAAAACAAAGAAAGGTGAAAGCAGAATGATGAAAAAAAAAGCCTCTGTGCCTGTGGAAAAAAATAAGCATTATGTTATGAAAATAGATGGCTTGGCAAATGCAGGAGAGGGCGTTGGAAAAATAGATGGTTTTACAATATTTGTAGAAGGGGCATTGCCTCAAGAGGAAATTGAAGTGCTTGTTGTAAAGGTAAAAAAACACTTTGCCTACGGAAAACTGCAAAAAGTCATGACACCATCTCCCGAAAGGGCAGAGCCTCTTTGCAGTGTGTCTGCAATGTGCGGCGGCTGTCAGCTGCAGCATTTGTCCTATGCAGGACAGCTGGAATATAAAACAAAAAAAGTGGAGGAAGCATTAAAAAGAATTGGCAAAATAGAAGATGCAAAGGTTTTGCCGGCGATTGGTATGCAATATTGCTGGCGGTATCGTAACAAAGCCCAGTTTCCTGTAAAAAATGCAAAGGGAAAATTGGAAATTGGATTTTATGGCAAAAGAAGCCATAGAATTATAGATACTGAAAAATGTTTTTTGCAAAAAGAAATCAGTGATGAAGTGATTGCTGCTGTAAGAGGCTTTTTGGAGGAATACCACATTTCTATTTACAATGAGCAAATGCATAAAGGGCTGATACGCCATATATTGGTACGGGTTGGTTTTTACAGCGGTCAAGTGATGGTTTGTATTGTTGCCAATGGAAAACAGCTGCCCCATTGTGATGCTCTCATAAAAAAGCTGAAAAATATAAAGGGTATGGCAAGTATTGTTTTAAATGAAAACAGAGAAAAAACAAATGTCATATTGGGACAAAAAAATCATTTGCTTTGGGGAAAAGCCTATATTGAGGACAGTATAGGCTCTCTTGTGTTCGAAATTTCTCCATTGTCCTTTTTTCAGGTAAATCCTGTGCAAACAAAGCTTTTGTATGAAAAGGCATTGGAAATGGCGCAGCTAAAGGGAAATGAAACAGTACTGGATTTATATTGCGGCATTGGCACCATATCTCTTTTTTTTGCACAAAAGGCAAAAAAAGTCATTGGTGTGGAGCTTGTGCCTGAGGCCATTGCCGATGCCAAAAGGAATGCAGAAAAAAATCATATAGAAAATGCAGCGTTTTTTGTGGGAGCCGCAGAGGATGTCATCCCTCTTTTTTATCAAAAGGGACTTCGGGCAGATGTGATTGTGGTGGACCCGCCCAGAAAGGGCTGTGATGACAAAGTGATTGAAACAATGATAGAAATGAATCCCAAAAAAATTGTGTATGTTTCCTGCGACCCGTCTACTATGGCAAGAGATGTTAGTAAGCTCAAACAGGCAGGCTATGCATTGATAGCGGTGCAGCCTGTGGACCAGTTTCCTATGACAAACCACGTCGAGACGGTTGTTCTTTTGTCCCAACAAAAGCCGGATGACACCATAGAGATCGACCTGGACCTGGATGAGCT
>CALWSR010000017.1 GCA_944384265.1 uncultured Clostridia bacterium | reverse complement strand
GAGGTAGAAATCTTCTACCGCTTTATCGGCAAAATTGATTGAATGATACCAATATCTTTAACTATGTGATACCGGCGTATCGTAGCCGGTGACAAGCTCATGGGTTTGAAAAATGTATCTGGATGGGGCACGGTCTTCTTTGAAATGAAATTCCGGCTTGGGCTTTTCTTTTGCCAGTTCTATGATTTCCATTTTATCCAGCTTTTTTTGTCTGGACATTGCCATGTTTCTGGTAGCCACCCTTGCTTTGTTTCTTGCCACAAAATCCTTCAGGTCTGCTATTTCCTGCTGCTGCCTTTTAAAAGCTGCCTCCAGCTGGGATTTTTTCATGGCATAGGCCTGTTGAAATTTATCATAATCTCCTACATAGCGGTAAATTTTGGCATTTTCTACATGATAAATGAGATTGACAACACTATTTAAAAAAGGGATGTCATGAGAGATTAAAATAAATGCATTTTCATATTCCTGCAAATACCGCTTAAGCCATGTAATATGCTGTTCATCCAAATAATTTGTAGGCTCATCCAAAAGAAGGATATCCGGCTTTTCCAAAAGCAGCTTTGCTAAAAGCACTTTTGTGCGCTGGCCTCCGGAAAGCTCTGTTACATCCCTTTCCAGTCCCATTTCTGCTAAGCCTAATGCTTTTGCTACCTCCTCCACTTTGGAATCAATGGCATAAAAATCATGCTGAGAAAGCATATCCTGTATTTGTCCTGCTTCCTCCATTATTTTTTCCAGTTCCTGTCCCGAAACACTGCCCATTTTTTCATATAATTGATTCATATAAGCTTCCTGCTCAAAAAGATGAGAAAAAGCAGACTGCAATACCATGCGAATGCTTTGACCGGATTGCAAAACAGTGTGCTGGTCCAAATAGCCTGTACGGACATTTTTGGCCCATTGTATTTTGCCCTCATCTGGCTGCAGATTGTTTGTGATAATGCTCATAAATGTAGATTTACCTTCTCCATTTGCTCCAATCAGCCCAATGTGTTCTCCTTTTAAAAGGCGAAATGAAACATCATCAAAAATAGCTCTGTCTCCAAAGCCATGAGTAAGATGTTCTACGGATAATATACTCATTGTTTTTCTCCCTTCTGACATAATCCTATTGCTGCTTTTTACATGAAACAAAAAGTTAAGAAGCATTTTGCCAAGCACCCATTTGTTTGACACAATATAAATACATAAAGGATTTGTAAAAAAAACATTTTCTTCTCTGACAAAGAGTGCTAAAAGCCACGAAAATGGCCATGCCGGCTGAAAACAGCCGCCAAAGCCTTATGCCCTCCACTAAAACCAGCCTCGTATATCCTAGGGGAGATTTTACACCAGAAAAAGTGCTTTTGCAATGATTTTTTGGTATGGAAAAAGCTTACACTGTTTATACTAAAAAAAGAAAATTCTTGTAGAATATAGATAATAACAGATAATAAATTATAACAAATAATTATTATTGACATATTTTTTATCTATCGTTATAATGAAATGGTAACATATGTCTAAAGTTTATCAAAGTGGAGAGGAGTATACTTGTTATGAAATCATTGCAGTTGAAACAAGATTTACACTGGGCAGGCGTGCTGGATAAGGACCTGCGTGTGTTTGACATTATTATGGAAACAGAATTTGGTACAACCTATAACTCTTATGTTTTAAAGGGAAGCGAAAAAACAGCTGTATTTGAGACAGCAAAGGTAAAATTTTTTGACCAGTATTTAGAAGCGTTGCAAGAGGTTGTAAATATAGAGGATATTGACTATATTGTGATGAATCATACAGAGCCTGACCATGCCGGCAGCATTGTAAAGCTGATAGAGCTGAACCCTCATATTTGTGTGGTTGCAACAGCCTGTGCCATCAACTTTTTGAAAAACATTATCAACCATGATTTTTACAGCATTGCAGTAAAAGAAAACGATACATTGTCTTTGGGCAACAAAACACTGCATTTTATGCTTTTGCCAAATCTGCACTGGCCAGATACCATGTATACCTATGTAGAAGAAGACAAGCTGTTGTTTACCTGTGACTCCTTTGGCTCTCACTACTGCTCAGATGATATTGTGTTAAGCAAAGTGACAGACAACGAAGGCTATATGAGAGCAACAAAATACTATTTTGACAATATCATTGGACCATTTAAGCCTTTTATGATAAAAGCACTGGACCGCATTGAGGGCTTAGAGGTGGATATGATTTGTACAGGCCATGGCCCTGTCATTGATTGCAGAATCGATGAAATTAAAAATACTTACAGACAATGGTGTACTGTCATCAATCCAAACCCTAAAAAAACAGTCATCATCCCTTATGTTTCTGCATACGGCTACACAGGAGAGCTGGCAGAAGCAATCAAAAACGGTATTTTAGACAGCGGCGATGTAGATGTGCGGATATATGACATGGTGGTTTCTGACCAAGCAAAGGTTTTGGAGGAATTGGGCTTTGCAGACGGTATTCTTTTTGGTACGCCAACCATTGTGGGAGAAGCATTAAAACCTATTTGGGATTTGACAACATCCATTTTTGCCGGCACCCATGGCGGAAAGCTGGCAAGTGCCTTTGGAAGCTATGGCTGGAGCGGTGAAGGTGTTCCCCACATTATTGAAAGATTAAAACAGCTGCGTATGAAGGTAATAGACGGATACCGCATCAAATTCCGTCCAAGCCAAAATGATTTGACAGGGGCATATGAATATGGCTACAATTTTGGCTGTATTTTGCAAAACAAAGAAAATGACAAGCTGAAATCTGCTACAAAGCGTCTTGTAAAATGTCTTGTTTGTGGAGAAATATTCCCAGAAGGCGCAGAAACCTGCCCTGTTTGTGGTGTAGGTCCAGAAAACTTTATACCTGTTGAGGTAGAGGAATCCACATATCAAAATGATACAAATGAAATCTTTGTTATATTAGGAAACGGTGCGGCAGGCTTTAATGCTGCAAAAGAAATCAGACAAAGAAATAAAACCTGTACCATCACCATTGTTTCCAATGAAAAATCACTCAGCTACAACCGTCCTATGCTGACAAAAACACTGCTTTCAGGCGTTTCTGCAAAACAGCTGGCAGTGGAAAGTGAAGCATGGTACCAAGAAAACAACATCAATACAGTATTGGGACAAGAAATTCAAAGCATTGATACAAAAGCAAAAGAAATTATATTTGCAGACGGCATGAAGCTGAAATATGACAAATGTATTTATGCCCTTGGTGCAGAGTGCTTTGTACCTCCAATCAAAGGTGTTGAAAAATCAGAAGTGGTGGCAATCAGAAGAATGTCTGACGTAGAAAAGGTAAGAAAGCTGCTTAAAACAGCAAAAAATGTGGTTGTCATCGGCGGCGGCGTGCTGGGATTGGAAGCAGCATGGGAAATCAAAAAATCACACTGCAATGTAACTGTATTGGAAGTGATGGACCAGTTGATGAGCCGTCAGCTGGATAAGGATGCAAGCGATATGCTTTTGGATGCAGCTGCAAGAGAGGACATTACCATTCGTCTGGGTGTCAGTGTGGAAGAAATTGAGGGCAGTGACCATGTGACCGGTGTCAGACTGGGCAGCGGAGAAGTGATTGCCGCAGATGTGGTAATTATTTCCAGCGGTGTTCGTGCAAATGTAAAGGTTGCACAGGAAGCCGGTGCAGCTGTCAACAGAGCCATTGTTGTCAATGAAAAAATGGAAACAAGCATTGCTGACATTTATGCCTGCGGTGACTGTGCAGAGTTTGACAACATCAATTTTGCACTGTGGTCTGAAGCCGTAGAAATGGGTAAGGTGGCAGGTATCAACGCAACAGGAGATACAGCAAAATATGAAACAGTGCTGGCAGCATTGGCATTCCACGGCATGGAAACATCATTGTATGCACTGGGAGACAATGGCAAAAATCCTGATAAAAAATATAAAACAGTGGTACTCAAAGACGATACAAAGCATACCTATGAAAAATATTATTTTGTAAACAGACGTCTTGTGGGAGTGACATTGATTGGCGATATGACAAAAATGGCCGAAGTGACAGAAGCATTGAAAAAACCTGCACTGTTTGACGATATGTTCTAAATCATAATAAAAAAGCTGTTATATTTTGATATAACAGCTTTTTTTATAAAATGCTTCTGTTTTTACAAAAACAATTTTTTAAACCCCAAGTAATAGAATATTGCAATCATTTTATGATATAATAAAAATAATATATTATATTGTTAAAAAATGGGAGGTATTATGATAATATAAAAGGGAGCTATATCACAAGGAGGTGTAAAGAATATGGTAATGAGAAAAGTTCTTTTCTGTCTGTTGGTGGGTATTTTGACGTTTGGCAGTACAAAAATGGTAATGGCACATGATAGAAATTTATCTCTTTCTAAAAAAGAGCAGGCCTATATTCAACAAAAGAAAGTGTTGAAGGTGGCTGTTTTAAAGGATTGGACACCTCTTTGTGGAATAGATGAAAAGAATAAAACAAACAGAGGACTTGTGATAGATATTCTCAATCAATTTGGAGAAAAAACGGGCTTTGAAATTGTTTATGTAGAATCGGAAAATTATTTGGATGCCATAGAAAAGACACAAAAAGGACAGACGGATTTGATGGCAACCATGGTATCCTACAATCAAATGCCCACTACATATCCTCAGTTGGAGATGACAAATCCCTATCTGATTTCTCAAACGGCTGTTATTTATGAAAAAACAACAGATTTATGGGCGCTGCATGACAAAAGTGCAGCAAAAGTGAAGGGATATCCTGAATTTTCAAATGAAGAAATGCTTTTGTATATGGTTTTTGACACACCTGGGGATTGTTTGGCAGCAGTCCGTTCAGGGCAGGCAGATATTATGTTTTGCGATATTTTTACTGCTACGATGCACCTGCATGAATATGCCAACAGAGATTTGGTATCTGTGCCTGTCAATACAAATACTTATTTTTCCATAGGCATATCTCAAAAAGAAAGCCCTGTTTTGAAGGATTTGCTAAACCGCTGCATTGAAGGCCTTACAAGGGAGGAAATCAGCCGCAGCCTGATTTATAACAGAATACAGCATGGATATGACTTTGATGATTTTGTATATCATTATTTGTATGAAATTCTGTGTGTATTTGTGGCAGTCATATTTTTGATTTTGTTGATTGCCATAAGCCATATTCGTATCAAAAGCCGAAATAACCTGGCCATACAAGGTTATGCCAAAAGCTATAATCTTTTGGCAGATACATTTGGGGAGGCAGGACTGGATTATGATTATATGGAAGATACCATGCGCACATTTGGACAATATGCCCAAAAATTGTCCATCAGCAATGTAACAGAAAATTTCAGCTCCTATTTAGAAGAGGAAAATAAAGAGATTTCCATGACAAAGGAGCAGTTTCAAGACATATTGATAAAGGGAACAGAAGGCAAAAGCTATGAAACAGAATTGGAATGCAAATTAAAAACAGGACAGTGGCGGCATTTCCGTTTGATATTTTCTGTCATTACAACGAATGCATCTTATAAAAGGCCTATCCGTCTTTTGGGCTGTTTGATTGACATTGAAAAAGAATATCAAGAAAGAAAAGAATTGATATACATGGGTATGCATGACAAGCTGACAGGACTTTTGAACCGTTCTGCCGCAGAAGAGCAGATAAAGGCCAGAATGATAAGCGGAAAAAACATTTCACAGGACATGGTGATGATTGTGGATGTGGATTTGTTTAAAAATTTTAATGATATTTATGGCCATGATTGCGGAGATGATGTTTTAAAATTCATTGGAAAAGCCATCCGCAAAGCCTTTAGAAAAGAAGACATTCTCTGCCGCTGGGGAGGAGATGAATATATGCTGTATTTACCGGATGCGGGGGAGGATATTCAAGCCATACAAAAAATGTGCCAAGGCTTGCAGGAAGCTGCCAAAAAATATGAATTTGAAAAAAAGTCCATTCCGATTACACTTAGCATAGGCGGAGCTTTAATGGGGCAAAGGGATTTTAAAATGACATTTAAAAAAGCAGATGCTGCCCTTTATGATGTGAAAGAAAATGGACGGGACCAGTTTCAATTTTTATTGGATTGATGGAAAAATTAGGAGAAAAAGCAAATGAAAATATTAAATAACATAGATTTTTCAATCAGAGGCATTTATGAATATGCCTTTTCCTCAGTACCCTGTACAAAAAGAAAGCAAACATGGAAAATAGTCATTGTTATGATGTGTTTTGCTTTTTCTGTATCCAGCATCACATCAGGTGCTTTCATTGGAAAGGCGTTGCCCTTTGAGAAAGCCATACTGGCTTGTCTGGCAGGAAATTTTTTTCTTTTTTGCATTGGACTGCTTTGGGGGCTATTATCCTACCGTTTTGGATATACAAGTGTATTTTTGGTGGAAAAAATATTAGGCAGTGCAGCAGGAAGTATATTTTCTGTACTGTTGGTATTTTCAATGGTCATATGGATTGGCATGGTTGGAGATTTGTTTGCCAAAATGGTACTCTCCAGCTTTCCAAAATGGCCGGTACCCCTTTCTTTTACCATACTGATGATTGTATTATTTTGGGTGCTTTGCTCCATAAAGGGTTGGAAGGCCATGGAACGAATTGATATGATAGTATTGCCCATTTTGTTTTTATTATATATTTATCATTTATGGAAAGTGATAGAAATCAAAAATGGAGTCCAATTTTTGACAGAATATATTCCAAAAACAGATATGACATTTTTTGCGGCAGTGACGGCAGTGGTAGGTAATTTTGTCATATTTACCACAACCATACCTGATGTCTGCCGTTTTGCAAAAAGTAAAAAAGCAGTTTTTTTGTGTGTGTTTGCTTATTTTTTTACATTGATGTGCAGCAATTTTTTGGGCATTTTTATCATACAGGCTGCCCAAGCAACCACATTAAATTATGCAGTACTGCTTTTAAATATTGTACTGCCCTATTGTATTTGGCTGGCATTGTGTGCTTTGACCACACAAAACGGAAGTATTTATGTAAGCAGTCTTGCTGTACAGGCACTTGTAAAAAAAACAAGAATGGGAGGGCAGATTTCTCATAAAACGGCAGTGTTTTTTATAGGAGGTCTATCTGTTATTGTAAGTAATTTGAAAATAATGGGCAGCTTGCTGCAAATGACAGAAATTTTTTTATTGTGTATTTTGCCATTATGGGGCATTTTATTTGGGGCAATGTTATTTTATAAAAAAATACAATGTCTGAAAAATTGGGAAGTGGTAACAGCTTGGATAGCAGGAAGTGTGGCGGGAATTATTTTTTACATAAATTTAAAAAGTCAATTTTGGGTCATATCCCTTTTGGTTTCTGCTGGTGTGTATAGTTTGTTTTGTTTCAAAAACAGCAGAAGGATGTCATAAAATATGTTTTGTTTTTATTGAAATAGGAGGAAAGAATCAGTGGCTTTGGCAAAAAAGCATTTGTCATGATAAACAAATGTGTGATTGAAATTATGCTCATTTTGCTCTAAAAAGCAAATAAAGCTTTGTGATACAAATGTATTCTGGCTTTATGGGGCTGCAAAAGTGTTTGAAAATCTCCTTTGCATAATGTCAAAGGGATTTTTGTTGGTAAAATAAAAAATCACAGTCATAAACTGAAATATATGTCATAATAAGTGAAGAAATATGATAGGGAAATATTTGATATGGAAAAAGCCACTTTATAAACAGCAATATTGCCAAAAATATGGAAAAAGAAATGGCTTTTTCTATCCACCTATTGAATGGGCGTCTTGCACAGATACTATAAATAAGACAGCTTTCCCATGGACAATCACATCTGTCACACCGGCATTTACATCATTTTACCGGCTCATCTGTCTGTAAATTTATTTTATTATGGAGGATATGCTATACCAACTGATTTTTTGTATATTCTTTTATTTCTATTTTACTATTACAGCTACAAAATACAACATACTCCTACTCTAAACTTGTATGCTTCTGGAAAGCATTCAACAGCTTTTATATTTAAAATATCCCATAAAGCCGAATATATTGAAATGAGGTAAAAGGGCAACCGGCAAATAGGATTTTTGTTTCTGCAATAGATAGTTTTACAAGGTTCTTTTGGCAATGAATATCTGCTTTTTATTTTTCATCAATTATTTTTCTATCCTAATTTAAGGAAAAATACAATATTTACATCCCATTTGGAATAGGAGAAAGCTTCTGTTGCTTGACAAAACATTCTTTTTCTATATTTTAGGAGGTTTCTTACTGTTTTTATTTATTTCTGGATAAAATCAGGACTTTATTATAGGAGTTTGGTATAGCACAATGAAAAAGGAATTGCAATAAAAACTGCAATTCCTTTTCTCTTCAAAAATAGAGAAGCAATGAGCAGAATATGCTCTCAAATATGAGTCTGCATATATTCTTGCCGTATGTTTTCAGGCACCAGACTGCCTCCTGTTGCCCATGGAATATGTATTGCCTGCTCCATTTTATTTTCCAGCTGATGATTTTTGATATATTGCTTCATTTCTTCTGTTTGAAAGCAGTCTACCACACCCATAAAAGAAGCACAGGCCGAAGGCTCCAAAAATATATTTTCGCTATGGACAATGTCACGCATAAAATCATAAATGCGTCTGTCCTCCAATGTCATTTCTCCACTCAAAAGATGTGTCATAACATTGCCCACAAATCCGGAGGGTCTGCCAACTGCCAAGCCATCTGCATGGGTTTGTCCGGAAAGGCCAAAATCCTGCACACAAACTTTGTTTTGCATACCGGAAGCCATTCCCAAAAGCATACAGGGGGCAGGTGTGGTTTCTACAAAAAATACATGAACATGGTTTCCAAAAATTTGTTTTAATCCAAATGTGATGCCCCCGGGGGCCCCTCCTACACCGCAGGGAATGTATACAAAAAGAGGGTGATTTTCATCTATGACAATGCCTTTTTGCTCAAATTGCTCCTGAAGCCTTTTGGCTGCCACTGCATAGCCTAAAAACAGTGTGACAGAGTTTTCATCATCTACAAAATAGCTGTTTGGGTCAGCATCAGATTCTTTTCTGCCCACCTCCACAGCTTTGCTGTAATCGTCATCATATTCTATTACAACAGCGCCTCTTTGACGAAGCAAATCTTTTTTCCATTGCTTTGCATCGGCCGACATATGTACAATGACATGAAAACCGAGGGCAGCACTCATGATGCCAATGCTCATGCCCAGATTGCCTGTAGAGCCTACTTGTATTTTAAATTGGCTGAAAAACTTTTTCATATCATCACTGGCAAAAATACTGTAATCATCTGTCAATTTTATTTTGCCATGCTCCAGTGCCAAATCCTCTGCGTGTTTTAGCACCTCATAAATGCCGCCCCTTGCTTTGACAGAGCCGGAAATGGCAAGATGGCTGTCCTGTTTTAAAAACAGCCTGCCTGCAATGGAAATGTCATATTCCCTCTCCAACTGTTTTTTCATATTTTCGATTTCTGTCAGGGGGGATTCAATCAATCCATTTTGGGGCTGTGTTTCAGGAAAGCATTTTTGTATAAAGGGTGCAAAACGGGCAAGCCTTGCCTGGGCATCCTCTATATCTGCCATGGTGAGAGAGAGCTTTTGCAAAGCAGTTTTTGCATCCTCTAAATCCTCGTTGAGCCAAACCACTTCCTGCTGTGCAGCAATTTTTTTTAAAAGAGGTTGGTTTTTCATTTGTTGCCAAAGCTGTTGGTCCATTGTAATCCATCCTTTCCATATAATGTAATGCTTTAAAATATAGTATACTGTAAAATGGATGCTTGAGCAAGTAGCATAAAAAAAGAAGCAGTTTTTCAGCAATATGCTGTGTTTATAAGGGGAAAATTTTTAGCAAAAAATAGATTTATTTATGTTGTGTGATAAAATGATATTTCAGCAAAAAAATTTAGTCAGTTTTTTGTATGTATACATTTGTAAAAACATTGCAATATTTTGGTAATTCTTATATAATACAGATAAGCCTATTAGAAGGGCAATTCCGCTAATAGGTTTTCCTTTAGCGACAGGTGGGACGAAAAATGAAAGGTGGGACGAAAAATGTCCCTATACAAAGAGAATCGTACAGACATATTACAGATTATGAAAAAAATTGCTCCTGAGGAAATGGACACCATTGTCAAAAGATATCGCATACTAAGCTTTATTTCTTCACAGGAGCCCATTGGCAGAAGAAGCATTTCTCTTTCATTGGATTTTTCGGAAAGAACTGTCCGTAACGAAACGGAAAAATTGAGCAGGCAACAGCTCATTGAAGTTTCCAGAGAAGGAATGAAAGTGACACAAGAAGGCAAAAGGGTTTTAAAAGAAATGAAAATGTTCATGCAGTATATAGATGCACTTGGAGAAATGGAAAAAAAGCTTTCCCATATTCTTGGCATCAAAGAGGTGCATATTGCCCAGGGAGATTACCAGAGTATGCAAAGTGTGAAAAAAGAACTGGCCCAAATTGCATCAAATGTATTGCTGCACTGTGTGACAAAGCAGAGCAATGTTGCCATAACAGGCGGCTCCACCCTTGCCAATGTGGTGGAGGCAGTGCCTTTTTTGAAAAACCAAAAGGCAAAGCTGGTTGTCCCTGCAAGGGGAAGTGTGGGGGGAAGGCTGGAATATCAGGCAGATACTTTGGCTGCAATTTTGGCAAAAAAATTAAATGCTTCTTACAAATTACTGCATTTACCGGACCATATGAGTCAAAAAGCCTTCAAAGAAATCAAACAGGAACCGGCCATAGAGCAAACCATACAGGCAATCAGACAGACCGATGTACTGGTTGTGGGAATGGGAAATGCTTTGGAAATGGCAAAAAAAAGACAGGTGGACTCTCAGGTATATTCTTTTCTTTTAAAAGAGAGGGCCACAGCCGAAATGCTGGGATATTATCTGGATAGCAGTGGAAATGTCGTATATGCTTCTCATTCCATAGGGCTGCGATTGGAAGAGCTGAAGAGAATGCGAAAAATCATTGTGGTGGCGGCAGCAAAAAATAAAGCCGAAGGTCTTGCCGCAGTCTGCAAAAGGATGCCACAAGCTATATTGATAACAGATGCTACAACGGCGGAAGAAATGATTAGACTTGCAGAGTAAATCAATATGAATTATAATGAAACGGTAGCCAATTATTTGTAAAAATATGGTTGTTGCCATCTATAAAAATCATGTTTGAAAAAAAGAGAAATTGGGAATGTAATAAAATAGAAAAACGGATGTTTTTCTGTTTTTTGGGGAGTATGTTCGGAAACAGCATGGTTTTCATGTTTTCATTATATTTCAATCACCTAAAAACAGTCAGAAAGGAGATAAAAAAATGATGCTCAATAAAAAATCAGTAGATGACTTGGCAGTAAAAGGAAAAAAAGTGTTGGTAAGATGTGATTTTAACGTACCATTGCAGGATGGCGTGATTACAGACGAAAACAGAATTGTAGCAGCACTGCCAACCATTGAAAAATTGATAAAAGAGGGTGCAAAGGTTATTCTTTGCTCTCACATGGGAAAACCAAAGGGAGAGCCAAAGCCAGAGCTTTCATTGGCTCCTGTTGCAAAGCGTCTTTCTGAAAAGCTGGCAAAAGAAGTTGTTTTTGCAAAGGATGACAATGTTGTGGGAGAAAATGCCAAAAAAGCTGTGGCACAAATGCAGGACGGAGATGTGGTATTGCTGGAAAATACACGTTACAGAAAAGAAGAAACAAAAAATGAAGAAAACTTCAGCAAAGAATTGGCAAGTCTTGCAGAAATTTTTGTAAACGATGCTTTTGGCTCCAGCCATAGAGCCCATTGCTCCACAGTAGGCGTAACAAAATTTGTAAAAGAATCTGCTGTTGGTTATTTGATGGAAAAAGAAATCAATTTCCTGGGAAATGCCGTAAACAACCCTGAAAGACCATTTGTAGCCATACTGGGCGGTTCCAAGGTTTCTGACAAAATCAATGTCATCAATAATCTTTTGGAAAAGGTGGATACATTGATTATCGGCGGCGGCATGGCATACACATTTGCCGTTGCAAAAGGCGGAAAAGTGGGCAAATCCCTTTTAGAAGAAGATAAAGTAGAATATGCAAAGCAAATGATGGAAAAAGCAGAGCAAAAGGGCGTAAAATTTTTGATTCCTGTTGACACAGTTATCACACAGGAATTTAAAAACGATACACCTTTTAAAACCGTTTCCACTATGGAAATTCCTGATGACTGGGAAGGCCTTGACATTGGAGAAGAGTCCAGAAAAATGTTTGCAGAGGCAATACAAAATGCAAAAACAGTGGTTTGGAACGGACCTATGGGTGTGTTTGAATTTCCTAATTTTGCAAAAGGCACACAGGCTGTTGCAGAGGCTATGGCACAGATTGATGCAACAACAATCATTGGCGGAGGCGATTCTGCGGCGGCTGTCAACCAGCTGGGCTATGGTGATAAAATGACCCATATTTCCACAGGCGGCGGTGCTTCATTGGAATTTTTGGAAGGAAAAGAGCTGCCGGGTGTTGTGGCAGTGGATGATAAATAAAATGGATTTGTATGGGGAAGGACTATGAAAAAATATACCGTATTTGTCATGACATTTTTGTTGACAGTGGGAAGCTTTTTTTCCACTGCCAGTGCAAAGGAAGGTGCAGTGCAAAATCAAACAGAAAATATGGAAATTTCTGAAGCTTTATCACAGCCGGCAGAAACACAGACGCTGAATGTGGAAGAAAATGATTACATTCCTATATTGATGTATCATCATTTTAAAACGGAGGATGTGCCTTCAGGCGATGGAGCCAATATGTCCATTGATGAATTTGAGGAGCATTTAAAAGCATTGCAGGAGGCAGGCTATACCACTCTTTTTTTAAGTGATTTGAACCATGTTTTGCAAAATGTCCAAACAGAAAAGCAGATGGGTATTACCGACCCGGGGCTGCACTTGGATGGAAAATATATCATTATTACAATAGACGACGGGTATAGAAGCAATTATGAGCTTGCCTATCCTTTGCTGCAAAAATATGATATGAAAGCAAGCATTTCTGTGATTACATCCCGCATTCACCATGGTTATATTCATTCCTCCAATGAAATTGAAAAAATGAGCTGGGAAAATTTGAATGAAATGCAGCAAAGCGGTTTGGTAGAAATATTCAGCCATACCTATGACCATGAGCCTGTGGGGGACAGACTGTTTACAGATTTCCGTTCCTCTGTGTTGAAGGGGGAGGAAATGCTGGAAAAGGAATTGGAGATGAGAAGCCCTGTGAAGGTGCTGACTTATCCCAATGGAAATTATACCAATCAAACACAGGTATTGATGCGTTCTATGCTGGGGTATGATTTGCAGCTGACCACAAACAGCGGTGTGGTAAACAGAAATACAAGTATATTGGAAATTCCCAGAATTACAGTAAATTCCGGCTGGACAGGCCAGCAGCTTTTGGAAAAAATAGAACAGACAGCAAAAAAAACATTTGAATCATAAATTGTATGTGTTTTTTCAGGAAGGGGAAGAGTATATGGATTCACAGGGCATATTTAGTTTGATATTCAGCGGTTCAGGCACCATTTGTGTCATTGGACTGGTGATTTTGGTAATATTGTTTATTGTTGCTAAAATCAAGAAAAAATAAAAGACATATGCACAGGCCTTTTGGATGATACTCAAAGGGTGTGTGCATAGCGGAAATGGTTTTATAAAATGGGAGCAATGTTATTTTTTAAAAAAAGAAAAGGATGATATAAATACACAATCCATATTTGATGCTGTTTCAGGAGATTTTTGAAATCGGTATGGAAACAAATACAATGTAGATTGTGGGTTTTTAGGAAGGGGAAGAGTATATGGATTCACAGGGCATATTTAGTTTGATATTCAGCGGTTCAGGCACCATTTGTGTCATTGGATTGGTGATTTTGGTAATATTGTTTATTGTTGCTAAAATTAAGAAAAAATAAAAGGCATATGCACAAGCCTTTTCAATGATACTGAAAGGGTGTGTGCATAGCGGAAATGGTTTTATAAAACGGTGTAAAAAGACATATTATAAAATGAGAATGGGAGGCGTTGGTATGAGAAAAAAAATTGTTGCAGGCAACTGGAAAATGAACAAAACACCAAAACAAGCGGCAGAGCTTTGTGCATTGCTAAAGGACAAAGTAAATACAGATAAAGTAGACGTTGTATTTTGTGTGCCTGCTGTTGACCTTTCTACTGTATTGGAAGCTGTAAAGGGAACAAACATTGCTGTGGGGGCAGAAAATATGCATTTTGAAGAAAGCGGTGCCTATACAGGAGAAATTGCGCCGGCTATGCTCACAGAAATGGGTGTAAAATATGTGATTATTGGACATTCTGAAAGACGGGAATATTTTGCAGAAACAGATGCAACTGTGAATAAAAAAGTGAAAAAAGCATTGGAGCATCATTTGATACCAATTATGTGCTGTGGCGAAACATTGGAGCAAAGAGAATTGGGCATCAACATTGAAGTGGTTCGTATGCAGGTAAAAGCAGGACTTTTTGGCATTTCTGCCGAGGATGTGAAAAAGGTAGTGATTGCTTATGAGCCAATTTGGGCAATCGGCACAGGCAAAACAGCAACCAGCCAGCAGGCCCAAGAGGTGTGTGCAGCCATCAGAGAAGTGCTTGCAGAGGTTTATGGCAAAGAAACAGCTCAAGAGGTCCGCATTCAGTATGGCGGAAGCGTAAACGGCAAAAATGCGGCAGAGCTGTTTGCCATGGCAGATATTGACGGCGGTCTTGTGGGCGGTGCCAGCTTAAAAGAGGAATTTGCACAAATTGTCAATTATGAAAAATAATCAAACAATATTATTTTACTTATAGTAAATTGCATTTTCTTTTCAAAGGAGGTCATTATGAGTAAAAAAACAACAGTTTTGATGATATTAGACGGCTTTGGCATCAATGACAAAACAGAAGGCAATGCCATTAAGCTGGCAAAAACGCCTGTTTTGGACAGCATTGTAGCAAAATACCCTTGTGTAAAGGGATATGCCAGCGGCCGTGACGTAGGCTTGCCTGACGGACAAATGGGCAATTCAGAGGTGGGACATTTAAACATTGGCGCAGGACGCATTGTATATCAGGAGTTTACCAGAATCACAAAGTCCATTGAGGATGGCGATTTTTATGAAAATGAAGAGCTGCTCAAGGCAGTGGAAAACTGCAAAAAAAATCATACAGCACTGCATTTGTTTGGACTGCTTTCTGATGGCGGTGTTCATAGCCACAACACCCATTTGTATGCATTGCTTCAGCTGGCAAAAAGAAATGGATTGGAAAAGGTGTTTGTACATTGCTTTTTAGATGGCAGAGATACACCGCCTACCTCCGGTGTGGAGTATTTGGCACAGCTGGAGGAAAAGCTGAGAGAAACCGGTGTTGGCAAAATTGCCAGTGTAACAGGCAGATATTATGCCATGGACAGAGATAAACGCTGGGAGCGTGTGCAGGAGGCTTATGATATCATCGTATCCGGCAAGGGCACCACTGCCCTCAGTGCTGAGGAGTGCATCAAAAAATCATACGATGCAGCAAAAACAGACGAATTTGTATTGCCAACGGCTATCATAGATGAAGCAGGAAAGCCTGTTGGTACAGTAAAGGACAAGGACTCTATCATATTCTTTAATTTCCGCCCTGACAGAGCCAGAGAGATTACAAGAACATTTTGTGATGCGGAATTTGACGGCTTTGAAAGAAAAAATGCTCCAAAGGACATTGTATTTGTCTGCTTTACAGAATATGATGTGACCATTGAAAACAAGCTTGTGGCATTTAAGCCGCAAAGACTGACAAACACACTGGGAGAATATATTTCCTCATTGGGATTAAAACAGCTTAGAACAGCAGAAACTGAAAAATATGCCCATGTTACATTTTTCTTCAATGGCGGTGTGGAAGAGCCAAACCCCAATGAAGACAGATGGCTTGTGCCTTCTCCAAAGGTTGCCACATATGATTTAAAGCCGGAAATGAGTGCCATTGAGGTGACAGATGGACTGGTAAAGGCAATCCGCTCCGGGGAATATGATTTAATTATCATCAACTATGCAAATCCGGACATGGTGGGGCATACAGGTGTGCTGGATGCAGCCATCAAAGCCATTGAAACAGTGGATGCCTGCATTGGCAGAGATTTGGAGGCACTGCTTGAGGTGGGAGGACAAATGTTTATTTGTGCAGACCACGGAAACAGCGACCAGCTCATTGATTATGAAACAGGAGAGCCATTTACTGCCCACACCACAAACCCGGTACCATTTATACTGGTAAATTATACAGATGGTATTGGATTGCGGGAAGGAGGCAAGCTGGCTGACATTGCGCCAACATTGCTTGAAATGATGGATATTCCAAAGCCGACTGAAATGACCGGAGAAAGCTTGCTTGTGAGCAAATAAAAAGGACAAAATGGATAAAGTCACAAAAAGAAATGCTATAATCTATGGGATTTTTGCCGAAAACAATGTTTTTGGTTGAAAATAAAGCAAAGGTTTGATAAATTAAAAAAAGGATAACCCCTTTTTATCAAACGAGAAGGTGTTTAAAAAATCATTTTAAGGAGGAAAAAAAATGAAAAGCTATATCGAAATTACCGATGTTTACGCAAGAGAGATATTGGATTCCAGAGGCAATCCTACTGTTGAGGTAGAGGTTGTGGTGGAAGACAATATTGTGGGAAGAGCAGCAGTGCCATCCGGTGCTTCCACAGGTGCATTTGAAGCCGTTGAAATGCGTGACGGAGGCTCCAGATATGTGGGTGCCGGTGTACAGGATGCAGTGGAGAATGTAAACAACATCATTGCAGATGAAATCATTGGCATGAATGCATTGGACCAGGTTGCCATTGACATGAAAATGATTGAATTGGACGGCACACCAAACAAAGCAAAATTGGGCGCAAATGCCATTCTTGGTGTTTCCATGGCAGTGGCAAAGGCAGCGGCTGAAGCACTGAGAATGCCTTTGTATCAATATTTGGGCGGATTTAATGCAAAAACAATGCCTGTTCCTATGATGAACATTATGAACGGCGGAAAACACGCTGACAACACAGTAGACATTCAGGAATTTATGATTATGCCTGTTGGCGCACCTACCTTTAAAGAAGCATTGAGAATGTGTGCTGAAATTTACCATCACTTAAAAAATGTGTTAAAAAGCAAAGGTCTTTCTACCGCAGTGGGAGATGAAGGCGGTTTTGCACCTGACCTGCCAACAGCAGATGCGGTGATTGACCTGATTAAAGAAGCAGTAGAAAAAGCAGAATATAAATGGGGAGAAGACATTAAAATTGCTATGGACCCTGCTTCCACAGAGCTTTATGATGAAAAAGACGGAAAATATCACTTCCCTGGTGAAAGTAAAATGGCGGGCAAAGAAATTGTCAGAACATCTGAAGAAATGGTGGCATTCTGGAAGGCTCTTTGCGAAAAATATCCTATCATATCCATTGAAGATGGTTTGGCAGAAGAGGATTGGAAAGGCTGGCAGCTGCTGACAAAAGAGCTGGGCGACAAGGTGCAGCTGGTTGGCGACGACCTTTTTGTAACAAACACAGAAAGACTGCAAAAGGGTATTGATTTAAAAGCAGGAAATGCGATTTTAATCAAAGTAAACCAAATTGGTACATTGACAGAAACATTCAATGCAATACAGCTGGCAAACAGAAACAACATGACAGCAGTTGTATCCCACCGCTCCGGTGAAACAGAGGATGCAACCATTGCAGATATTGTAGTGGCTGTAAATGCCGGTCAGATTAAAACAGGTGCGCCTGCAAGAACAGACCGTGTTGCAAAATACAACCAGTTGTTAAGAATTGAAGAAGAGTTGGATGATGTGGCACAATATCCAGGTTTAAAAGCGTGGTTTAATCTCCACTGATTGCAAAATAAAAAAACAGCATGAATGATTTCATGCTGTTTTTTTAACAAATATTGTCATAACATTGTATGACAACAATAAGGGTTTCAAAATAAAAAAAATAACTTCTATTTACTTTGTATAAAAATATACAAAAAATTAACATAATTTTAAAAAAATAATGATATTATCTGCTTTTTGTAAGCACAGGGCTGTCTATATTGTAAAAATAGAACACATAAAATTGTCTGTTTTTTAAAAAATGAATGAAAAATATTATTTTGTTGTGTGTAGTGTATACAAATTTGACAGACAAATCAATGTGTTCTTTTTGTTTTATGAAAAAAAATTTAAAAAATGCAAAAATTTTACTATACTATTTCATAGTTTTATAGTAAAATGTGTATATAGGGAAAGATGAGAGGAGTTAACATTATAACAAGAAACAAAACTGAAAACCGTTTATGACAAGTAAGGTAAAAGTAAAAGAAAGGTGTGTGATTTGGATGAAGAATCAGAAATTAGATATGCTCGTCGTTGGTTTGGCACTGTTTTCTATGTTTTTTGGAGCAGGTAATATTATTTTCCCTCCATTTTTAGGTATGCAGTCAGGACCGGAATGGATTGCCGGCTTCATCAGCTATTTTATGGCAGATATCGGTTTGGCTCTGCTGGCAATATTTGCTATGTTAAGAAGCAACACAGACATTATGGGCATCATGGGACACACGGGAAAAATTCCTGCAAGAATTTTGGCCACTGCGGCGGTGCTGTGTATTGGACCCTGCATTGCCATTCCAAGAACAGCGGCAACCACAGCGGAAATGACAGTGGCTCCCATTGTGGGAAATATGGATACCATGACAGTAGCCATTACAAGTATTGTATTTTTTGTACTGACATTGGTGCTTTGTTTGAACGAATCTTCCGTTGTAGATATTGTGGGTAAATTTTTGACACCTGTATTATTTATTGGATTGATTATTTTGATTATAAAGGGTGTGGCTACACCAATCAATGATGTTTCCGATACTGCCCAAATTGATACAGTGGTGCAAAGCGGTGTGCTTGCAGGATATCAAACATTGGATGTTTTGGCGGCACTGTGCTTTGGTATCATTATTGTAAAAACAGTAAAAGATAAGGGATATCATGCTGTTGCCGAAAAAAATAAGGTTACTGCGGGGGCTGCAATCGTTGCAGGTGTAGGCTTATTGATTGTATATGGCGGTTTGACCTATCTTGGCGCAACCGTGTCCTCTATGTTTACAGAAGCTACCATTTCCAGAGCGGGATTGGTTACAGAAATTATAAAAGACCTTTTGGGTCAGGGCGGCGTTATATTTTTGGGTGTGATTGCAGCATTTGCCTGTCTGACCACATCCATAGGCCTGACATCCAGCTGCGGAGCCTATTTTGAAGAGCTGACAAACGGCAAAGTGAGCTATCGTACAGTTGTTATCATTGTTTGTGTGGTAAGTGCATTGCTTGCAAATGTTGGTTTGGACCGCATTGTGGCAATTTCTGCTCCTATACTGGACATTGTATATCCTCCTGCATTGGCAATGATTGTATTGTCATTGTTTGCACCCAGCATTAAAAATGAAAACATTTATAAGGGGGCGGCACTGGGAGCATTTGTAATGAGTATTTTAAGCTTTTTGGCTACATACCTTGTGCCATCTCTTGGCTTTATCAAAACAGCACTGCCATTGTCAAGCTACGGCTTTAATTGGCTGGTGCCAACGATTATTTGTGGTATTATCGGTGCCTTCATCAAAGAAAAAAGTAGTGCAAAATAATAATATGAATGAGCTGGTAATCAAAATAACATTACTATAAAAATAAAAAATTCCCCTAATTTTCTATTTACTAAAAATTTGTTTCTTATTCTCGTCTGGAACGGAAAAAAGCGGCTTTGCCCTTGAGAGGACTGACGAAGCATCCCCTTGTTAAAGGTTGATTTTTTAAAAGCCTTTGAAATGTAGACAGAAAATATAAACAGGGAGTTTTGAAAGAGGAAAACTCCCTGAAATAAATGACTGTTGGGAATTGCATTTGGGAAGCATGGCATTTTTCAAGCCCTTCCCCATTTTGAAAAGGATGCAAAAGCCAATTTGTCTACAACAGAAAGCGGTTTTGCCGCTTTTTTTTAGTGAAAAAAATGATTAATCCAATATATAAGAAATAGGTTTTATAAATTTATAGGAGTCTTCCTCCATGCCCGCAGATTGATAAAAGCCTCTCATATCCTTCCAGCTTTTATGACAGGAGCTTTCTACATGGGCACAGTAATTTTCCTTTGCCAGCTCCAAAGCGATTTTAAAAAGACGTTTTCCAATGCCCAAAGAACGAAAGCCCTCTTTGACAACAAATTCTGTAATTTCTGCCACCTTTTCCACATGGCGCAGGCGGTTTTCCATATGCAGATTTAATATTCCGACAATTTCTCCATTGATTTCTGCCACAAAGCAAAAAAATTTGGGGCTTTCCAGCTGTTCTTTATAAATAGATATAAACTGTGCATAGGGTAGTCTTTGCTGTTCCAGCTGACAAATAAGATTGTACACATTTCGCATATCCTTTGTTTGTGCAACTCGTACCATATTTTCCTCCTTATTTCAGTCCTAATATATCTCGATAAGCAATTTTGACACTTTCTATGGCCCTTTCCGTACTTGTGTTATTTTCAATGGTTCTGTGGCTGTAACGGCGGTATAAAGGCAGTCTTTGCTGATACATTTGCTGCAATGCCGCTGTACTGCAGGAAAGGGGTCTGCCTTCACCAATGACAAGCTTTGACAAATCTCTTTGTATAAATATAATAGAGCCATTCATGGCCAGATACATCATGTTTTGTTCCCGTTTGACACAGCCGCCTCCTGTGGAAATGACCAAATTGTTTTTTGCAGAAAATTCTTTTATGACCTCCTCCTCTCTGTCACGAAAAGCGTCTTCGCCATATTTTTGAAAATAGTCGGCAATGGGCATACCTATTTTGAAAACAATTTCTTCATCTATGTCTACAAACTGTTTTTGAAGCTGCACTGCCAATTCTTTTCCTATGGTGGTTTTGCCGCAGCTTGGCATACCAATCAGCACCACATTGCCCTGCTGCAAAAGCAGCTGTTTATGAAGCTGTTCTATTTTTTGCTCCTCTATTTCAGTATCCAAAAAAATTTCTGAGGCATATTTTGCCTGTGCTATCAACATTTCTAATCCACCTACGGCTGTCATATCATATTTTTCCCCTTCTAAAAGAAATTTTGTTTTAATAGGATTATATATAATATCCACAACAGCATTGCATTGTGTGTAGGGCTTTAAATCAATGGGACAATCCTCTATATGAGGATACATACCCACAGGCGTTGTGTTGATGATGACATCTGCATCGCTGTGCAGCTTTTTACATTGTTCATATGTGAGGGTATCCGGGCTTTCTTTGTAATAAACAACAATGATTTCTCTGGCTTTCAAATGCTTTAAAACTGCAATGACAGCTTTGCTGGCCCCTCCCTTGCCTAAAACAATGACTTTTTTTCCTTTTACCAAAATATGATTATGCTCCAAAAGATAGTGAAAGCCTCCAAAATCTGTATTGTAGCCATATAATTTGCCGTTTCGGTTGACAATGGTGTTGACAGAGCCAACAGCCTTTGCTTTCATATCTATGTGGTCCAAATAAGGCATTACATCTATTTTATAGGGGATTGTTACATTGATGGCACGAAAGCTTTTTTCTTTCATAAAAGCATCCAAATCCTCTTTTGCAACAGGATGTATGTCATATGTATAATCTGCCAGCTTTTCATGTATGATTTTAGAAAAGCTGTGTCCCAATTTTTCTCCTATCAGCCCATATTCCATAAAAGGTCACCTCTTTTGATTGATATATAAATGACAACATTTTCCATTTATATATCATACAAGAATATGCAATATTTTTCAACAGATTATTGTCGTAAAATGGTAAAGACAGCAGCCAAAAATCATGCTATAATAAAAAATATAAAAAATTTTAATAGCAAAAGAAAGGATTGTGTGTATGAAAAAAGTAAAAAAATGGCTTTCTGCTTTATTGAGCATCACTTTGTTGAGTGCCTGCGCTTTTATGCCGCAAAAAGCAGAGGCTTTGAAAAAATCCGATGATATGAGAGCCGTTTGGATTTCCACAGTATATAGTGCAGATTATCCCTCTGTGAGAAATGATGCAGAAAAACAAAAACAGGAGTTTATGACAAAATTGGATGAAATTAAAAATATGGGGTTGAACACAGTTGTGGTGCAGGTGCGCCCCAAAGCAGACGCATTTTATGCATCTCAAATCAATCCCTGGTCAGAAATATTGACAGGCACACAGGGGCAAAATCCCGGCTATGACCCTATGGCATTTATGATTGAGCAGGCCCATGAAAGGGATTTGGAGTTTCATGCATGGATGAACCCTTACCGCATTACAACAAGCGGCACTGATATGAATGCTTTGGCAGAAAACCATCCTGCAAGGCTGCATCCGGAATGGGTGATTACTTATAACAATGCTTTGTATTATGACCCCTCTAATGAGGCGGTAAAACAGCATATTTGTGATTCTGTGGCAGAAATTGTGCAAAATTATGATGTGGATGCCATTCATTTTGATGATTATTTTTATCCCAATAATTATCCCCTCAGTGAGGGAGAAACCGCCGACGGTCCGGAGGCAAACCAAAGAAGAGCCCATGTCAATGATATGATTCGCCGTGTCCATGAAACAGTACATAGTATAAAGCCGGATGTGGTGTTTGGCATCAGCCCCATGGGTATTTGGAAAAACAATACTTCTGACGCCACAGGCTCTGCTACAAAGGGAGCAGAAGGCTATTACAGTGTGTATGGAGATGTAAGAACATGGATTCAAAATGGCTATGTGGATTATATTGTGCCTCAAATTTATTGGGCAAGGGGTACAGCGGCGGCAGATTATGAAACATTGGTGGATTGGTGGAGCAATGAAGTAAAAGGCACTGATGTGGATTTGTACATAGGACAGGGCATTTATAAAGATGATGTGGCGGCTGAAATTGGAGAAGAGCTTTTGATAAATGAAAAATATGGTGTGCAGGGCAGCTTTTATTTCAGCCTGCGGGATTTGCTGGAAAACAGACAAAACTGCAAGGTTTCTGTCATGAATTATTATGCCCAAAAGGATAATACAGGGGAAATGATACCAACACCACCGGAAACGGCTCCTGAGCAGACTACACCAGAGCAACCAGAAACACCGCCAAAAAACAATATACAAGACGCTCCTGTGACCTTTGTTGCACAAGAGGCAGATGCCTTTGCTTCTGCCACAAAGGTGCTGATAGATGGAAAAGAAGTGGCATTTGATGCCTATGTCATAGAGGATTACACTTATTTTAAACTGAGAGATGTGGCAATGGCACTCAATGGTACGCAAAAACAGTTCGACACACTTTGGGATGAAGCTGTAAGAGCCATCAATGTGGTGACAAATACGCCTTATACTGTGGCAGGAGGAGAACTGCAAGGGGGCAGCGGAGAAACCAAAAAAGCAGTGATTTCTGAGGGGATGCTGTATTTTGATGGTGTGGCAGCAGACTTGACTGCTTATAATATTGATGGCAATACTTATTTTAAACTGAGAGATTTGGGAGAGGCCATTGATTTTGGCGTGACATGGCAGGAGGATACCCAAACCATTGCCCTGGATACTGCAATAGGCTATACAGAATAAAAATAATTTGCCGCAGCAGTGGGAAGTATCTGCTTCAAAATAGATTTTGAAAACCATAAAACAAATCCATTACAAACAATCCCCATCTTTAAAAAGATGGGGATTTGTGCAAAATATTGTATGATGAAAAAGAATGGATATAGAATCGTTATGTATTTTATAAAATCAATTATGATGTGTTTGATGTTTTATCATGGGGTGGTTTTATGACAGAGCTTTTTTATTTTGAAATAGAAAAATGTTTTTGTAGTCCCAAAAGAGGTGTTGCAGTGGGAGGGAAAATACAAAAAGGAAAAATATGGGATACGGCAAGGGTATCTGTTATAGATGAAAAAAATCATGTTTTATTAACAACCCATATATTGGATATAGATTGGTTTGGAAGATACAGAACAAAACACGCTGTGGCAGAGGAAGGGCAAATCATATTGATATTGTTTCCCTATGCACAAAAAGAAATCATAGAAGCCGCAAAAGCAGTTGTCATCAGAAAAGAAAAACCATAAAAATCATAAACAGCAAAAAAACAATATAAAAGAATTTGTATGTGATGTAAAATAAAAAAAGCATTGAAAAATATTTGTAAAAATGGTACAAATGAAATATGGCTGCAACAGAAATAGGCCACTGGTATAAAAGGCCCATATCTCAAAAAAGCTGTGATGGGGTAATGAGAATGCTTCAAAACAGAAAAAATGGAAAAAAAGAGCAGTTTTCTGCATTTATGAAAAAAAGGAAAATACTATTTTACAAATAAAAATATGGTTTTGTATGCAAGGAAGGAATGTATTTATGGATGAAAAAAAACAAAAGGAACTGGAACAGCGTTCTTTTGAAAACGCAATATATGTTTCAAAAACACCGTCAGAGGAGGCAGAACTGACCATACAAAAAATATATGCCGTCTACAAAAATCAGGGCTTTGATTTTGCCATCATCAATGACAGCGGTGTGAGAAAATTTAACAATGACAGGCTGAAATTTTTGGAGCTGCTGGCAAATGCAGACATTTCGGAAGTGGGAAACAAATTTGAAAAAAGGCTTTCTGTGCAGGAATATGAATTTTTGAAGGCCTATTTGGAATATGGGAAATATCATTTGCAGCATCAAACACCCCAGCGGCAAAAGCAAAGGATGATGCGTGTTTCTCCAAAGGAAACGGCGGCATACCACCGTCTTTGCCAAAATGTCATTGGGCAGGAGGAAATGAAAAGAACATTGTGCAAGCTGGGCGCTGTATACCAATTTGCCAAAAAAAGAGAGGACTATCATTTGCCTACGCCGCCTATACACAAGGTGCTGGCATTTATAGGCCCTCCGGGAACGGCCAAAACAACATCGGCAAAATATTTTGCAGAAATGATGATAGAGGAAGAGCTGCTTTCCGGCGGAAGCATGGCATATGTGACAGGTACCCAGTTAAAGGCAAAATATGTGGGACAAACCTCTGACAAGGTGCATCAAATATTTGAAAACAATGATATCATCATCATTGATGAGGCCTATTCTCTTGTCAATTATAATGAGGCGGAAAGAACGGACAATTTTTCTCAGGAGGCGTTGGCACAGCTTTGTATTGAAGTGGAGGAGCATAGCCATGATAAATTGATTATATTTGCAGGCTATGGAGGGGATATTCATGAAAAAAACAACAAAATGAAGCGTTTTTTGGATGAAAACCCGGGTATCGCCAGCAGAATTACATTTACAGTGCATTTTTCACCCTATTCTGCAAATGAAATGCTGGAAATATTTGAGGCACTGGCAAACAATGCTACATTTCGTTTGGAAAAAGGCTGGGAAAGCGTGCTGCTGCCTTTTTTTGAAGAAAGAGTAAAGGATGAAAATTTTGGAAACGGCAGAGAAGCCAGAAGACTTTTGGAGCATGCCATGGCAGTGACGGCAGAAAAATTTATGGATTGGCTGGCAGATACTGCATTTATGTCAGAAACGGCCAAAGAAAAGCAGGAACGCCAAAGATTATCTGTGCTGACCTGTGAGGATTTGGCGGCAGCCATAGGAGAATTTAAAGAACAATATTAATATAAAAAAAGACAGTTCCTTTTTTGAATGAAAATGCTTTATGAATGGGAATTGTCTTTTTTATATTTTGTTACCATTTGAAAAGAAGCGGTTTTTTACAACATATTTTTATAGAGCTATTTTTTATAAAGGGTGATACCATAAAAATGAATGGAGAGATGTAATTTGTTCTATCATCAGCTTTTTCAATGAAGCTGTGTCATTCTGATACAACCATGTGAAAGCACATAAAAAATATATCTGCCACATTTTAAAGCCGTGGCATAGCTTTTTTTGGTTTGACTGTTTTAAAATGGTAGGGATAGGATATTGTCAGCATGAAAAAAGAAAGGAAAGTCAGCAAAGAAATGAAAAGTCCTTCCAAACCTCCAAGAACAGAAAGAAAAACTGCACATTCAAAAAAATTGCGCAGGCTTTTGCAGGAGGAAATTTGGTTTTGATGATAAAAAGAAAAGCATGAAATTTTTGCTGTTTCTATTACACAATGAATATGCAGACTTTTCTGTTGACGGATTATTTGAATGGCTTATTGAAAATAAATCAAAAAGGAAGATGCATAGGCTGGGGTTTTTATTGCGCTAAAATGAAAAATTGCAGCCATATTATATGATTTCCAAATAGGCCCAAGGGACCTCTTCACAAAGCCATACATGATTTTGGGATAAATAAAAACGGTATCCCTTTTGATACATTTTGTGGGCATATACCTTTAACACCACAGGGCTTCCATGCCTTTGTCCCACAGATAGGGCCGTTTGCTTTTCATCAGAAAGATGAACATATTGTCTTGTCATTTTTTTTAGCCCTTGCTTTTGAATGCTTTTCAAAAAACGGGTGGCTGTGCCATGGTATAACAGTTTGGGAGGCTGTTTTGGCTCCAGATGCAAATCCACTGCTATGGAATGCCCTTGATTTGCTCTGATTTTTGTATGATTTTCATTGAAAGCATATCTTTGTTTTTCATTTTCTGCCACAATACGCTCTAATATTGTTTGGTCTATGTTTTTTCCTGCCCTTTGCATGGCCTCTATCAGCTGTCCCACATCTGCCCAGCCTTGTTCGTCCAGTGAAATGCCGATTGTCTGGGGATTGTGGCGCAGTACAAGGCTGATGAATTTTCCCAGCCGGATATCTTCTTTGGATTGCATTTTTTCACCTCATTTGATAAGAGTATTTTTCTGCTTCAGAGTGTCGACGCTCTGTGGTCAAAGGCTCATTTTTGATGAGTAGACGGAAGTATAAAGCAGAAGCTCCATGGGCCAAAAGCCTCGAAACTCCTGCTTTTTTCCGCCGGAAATCAATTCCGGCTGGGGATTTTGGTTGAAAAAGCCTTCGTTTTCCAACCTCTTCTGTGTCCTTGAAAAAATATAAAATCTAGTTTTTTATGGTTTGAAGCAGAGTATTTCTCTGCTTTCTATTTTTACTGTCTTTTGATTTTTAACTGTTGTACCAATTTTTCATGGCTCAATATTTTTTTAAACAAAGGATAACCGATACAGGTTACAACGGCAAATTCTCCCAATGCCACAGTACCCATAGAAAAAAACAAAGGCATACCCAATACCAGATACAACTCTACACCGATAAAGGCGTTGCAAATGGTTGGCCAAAGTGTTGCGATAAACAGATTTTTAGATTTTGTAATGCCAATCAATGCTGCTGTGGTGCAGGCCGTGCCAAATACCACATCTACCATACCCATGGGGCTGAAGGCGTTTGCTATGATACAGCCTAATATCAGTCCCGGAGCAAAGCCTGCATCAATAAATGCCAGCAGTACCAAAACCTCTGAAAAACGAAGCTGTATTGCTCCA
Source organism: uncultured Clostridia bacterium (assembly GCA_944384265.1). Classification (GTDB taxonomy): domain Bacteria; phylum Bacillota; class Clostridia; order Lachnospirales; family Anaerotignaceae; genus Coprocola. The sequence continues at coordinate 37,747 of CALWSR010000017.1, read as the reverse complement.
AAGCTTAGTGGTGCAATGGCAAGGGTTGTAACAGCATATGCCGCTGCCACAATGCCTGTAAAGGCAATGGCCCTTGTTGTAATTTTCTTTTTTTCTCCTACGTTCAGTTCCATTGTTTGTTTCATATTGTTTTCCTCCCTGTTTTTTATTTTTGAGATGGTTATGCAAGGAACATCTCTGTTTGTAATTTGTTTTTTATGTAAAAAGCAGTATGCTTTTGTTGTATATGGATACAAACAATTTTTAATTATATATGATTTGCTGTTTTTTTGCAAGTCTTTTTATAACAGCAACGCCGTGTTATGATAAAAATAGTTGAAATGGATTTCTTTTGAAAAAAGGAGGAACGACAATATGAATGCTTTTTTAATCATATTACTTTGCCTGGGAGGCATGACCGGTCTTCTTTTGCTGCTGCTGGAGAACAATAAAAAAAAAATAAAAAAAGGAGTATTGGAAATTATATTGTTATGGGCGGCATTTTTACTGTTTTACAGAGGTGCTTCGTATGGCACAAAAACTGCAAAGGAACAGATTTTATTTTTGCTAAGCTGCTTTTATATTCTATATTATACCAAAAAAACCATATTTCCAGGGGATTTGTATTTTAAAAAACAAAGAAAAGACTATAAACGGGCCTGTAATGAAAAAAAACAGCATCCCTTTTTTGCCGTTTCCAAAAGAGCCAGAGCTGCCTATATGATTTTGTGTTTGGAAGAAATATTAAAATTTTATCATCAGGATTTTTTAAAATGGCAGTGGATATTACAAAAATTGTGGCAGGTGACAGCCACAAAAAATATGGCCCAATGGGTGAGGGAGATGTATTATGTGCTTTTTGATGCCATATTGAAATATGACTGCTATGAAGCCTATTTAAAAAGTCTTCCGGCCGACATTGGATTTGCAATTTCTCAAAAAGAATTTTATAATTTAAAAAATATCTATATGGCTGTGGATGTCTGTTTTCCTTTATTTAAAGAGCTTTTATATGACATTTATATTGTTTTTGAAGTGGGATTGGCATGTGGCGAAATGCCCCATGATATTTCATTTTTATATCTCATAGAAAGAACACAGCAGCTTTTAAAAACACACCACATTCCCCTTCCACAGCAAAAAAAGGCATTGTCATTTTTGATGCAGCAAAAAAATAAATATTATGGAAAGCCCTTTTGTGGATTGGAGTATTCTTTTTTGCGCCAAACAGAATAAAAAATATACTGCTGCCAAGGGAATATAACTCCAATTTATACAAAATAAAAGGGATATGGCAAAATGAAATTTACGGCGGCAGTTTGTAAAAGAAAGCCTGCAAATAGTAAAAAACCGGCTGTTTTCTAAGCGGAATTTGCTTAAAAAGCAGCCGGTTTTTGTATATGATTGTTTCAGAGGGCTATTTTCTCATAAATAGGACCTGTACTGTTTCATTTCTAAAAATGTAAAGCAAGGCGGAATACTGCGTTTATCTGATTGTGGCAGGAAATCCCACCTTTTTTTGTACCTTCTGCAATGTTTTGCGGGCCATTTTATCTGCCTTTTGTGCGCCTTGTTTTATCACTGTATCAATATAATCCTGATTTTTTTCCAATTCCTTTACCTTTTGCTGTATGGGCGCAAGCTTTGCCACAACGGCCTCTCCCACAGCTTTTTTAAATGCGCCGTAGCCTGTGTTTGCAAATTCCCTTTCTGCCGAAGCAATGCTTGCTTCTGTCACGGCACAATAAATGTTTAAAAGGTTTTTGATACCTGGCTTTTCATCACTGTATAGGATTTGGTTGTCAGAGTCTGTCATGGCTCTTTTGATTTTGTTCATAATCACATTGGGTTCGTCCAGCAGTGCAATGGTATTATTTTTATTTTCATCAGATTTTGACATTTTTTTAGTAGGCTCCTGCAAAGCCATCACCCTTGCCCCCACTTTTCCGATATAGGCTTCAGGTATTTTAAAAACATCTCCATAAATGCCGTTAAAACGGCTTGCAATATCTCTTGTCAGCTCCAGATGCTGTCTTTGGTCTTCCCCCACAGGCACCAAATCTGTTTGGTACAGCAATATGTCTGCTGCCATCAAAACAGGATAGGTAAACAAGCCTGCATTGATATTGTCTGCATGGGAAAGAGATTTTTCTTTAAACTGTGTCATACGGTTTAATTCTCCCATATAGGTATAGCAGTTGAGTATCCAAGCCAATTCTGCATGGGCAGACACATGGGACTGGTAGTAGATGATATTTTTTTCCGGGTCAAGGCCTACGGCCAGATACTGCAAAAGCAGCTCCTTTGCCTGTTTTCTCAATTTGATGGGGTCTTGCCGTATTGTAATGGCGTGCATATCCACAATGCAGTATAAGCAATGGTAATCATTTTGTAATTTTGTCCAGTTATTTAATGCACCCAAATAGTTTCCTAATGTAATCAAGCCCGATGGCTGCATACCACTGAATATGATTTTCTTTTCTTCTGTCATAAAAAAATTCACTCCTCATTCTTACCGTTTCTATTTTAATCGTGCATTCCAACAAAATTACTTGCAAAATACAACAAATTTTACTATTATTATAAAACATGGTATATATCCAAAAAAATAGGCTTTTTTAGTATACTATGTTTTTTCCCGTTTTTCAATATGGGAGTGTCATAAAAAACAAAAAAGGGGTTGTGTGATTATGAGTTTTAAAATTGTTCAAACCATTCCTTCACCGGAGGAAATGCTGCAAAGAGTGGCCATGCCTCAGCAGCTGAAGGAATTGAAGGCAGAGCGGGATGCAGAATTAAAATCCATTATAGAAGGCAAAGGAGAAAAATTTATTGTTGTTGTAGGGCCTTGCTCTGCCAGTGACGAGGATGCAGTTTGTGACTATGTTTCCCGTTTGGGAAAGCTCAATGAAAGGGTAAAAGAAAAGCTTTTTATTGTTCCCCGTATTTATACCAACAAACCCAGAACAACAGGAGAGGGCTACAAAGGTATGCTTCACCAGCCGGACCCGGAAAAGGGGGCAAATATTTTAAAGGGCATTGAAGCACTGCGGAAAATGCACATCAGAGCCATACAGGAATCTTATTTGACAGCAGCAGATGAAATGCTCTATCCTGAAAATTTGGCTTATGTGGATGATATGCTCTCTTATATTGCCATTGGCGCACGTTCTGTGGAAAATCAACAGCATCGTCTTGTTTCCAGCGGTATTGATGTGCCTGTGGGTATGAAAAATCCTACCAGCGGGGATTATACTGTGATGTTAAATTCCATTCATGCGGCACAGTCCAGCCATACATTTATGTATCGTGAGCATGAGGTTTCCACAGATGGCAATCCCTATGCCCATGCCATATTGAGAGGCTCTGTCAACAAGCATGGCCGAAGCATACCCAATTATCACTATGAAGATGTGGTGCTGGTCCATGAGCTTTATCACAAACAAGGCTTGACCAATCCCTGTGTTATGATAGATGCAAACCATGCAAATTCTAAAAAAATATATTCGGAACAGCCAAGAATTGTATCTGAAATTCTTCACAACAGAAAAGTAAACAAGGATTTGCAAAAAATGATAAAGGGCGTTATGATTGAAAGCTTTATAGAAGAGGGCAATCAAAAGGTGGATGGCCATGTGTATGGCAAATCCATTACAGATGCTTGCATTGGCTGGGATACGACAGAAAAATTGCTTCTTTACATTGCAGAAAATGTATAATTTGCCATAGAAGTTGTTTTTTTCAATATCATTTTCAATCAAATCAGCTATGTGAATTGACTTTTTTTGCAGCATTTTTAATTTTAAAAATTTGTTGGCCTTTTATCACATTATTTTTTGTTTTTATAAAAAAGTAATCTATTGATTGAAGCTGTACTGATAAAAAAGAATCAGAATAAAAAAAGCCTTCCATAACAGCATATCCTCTAAGCTGCCATGGAAGGCTTTTTTTACAAAAGGCATTTTCTGCTGGAATGACACAAATAAAATGTTATGTCAAGAAAGGGATTTTATTTTAAAGCCAAATAAAAATGAAATAGAAAAGAAAATAGCAAAATATTTGTTCAAAAATAGTCCCTTTTACAGTACTTTATTTTTCTGGCAGTGCTTGTATGATTTTAATGGGTCAAAACCAGGGCATACATCTCTTTGCTTGGCTCAATGAAATGACCGGTCTGTAAAGAGGCTTTGTGGCTGCTTCCAATAAGCATTTGTTATAAAAAAAGATAACAAGCAGAATGAAAAAACACAAGGGGATTGATAGCCATAAAGCAATGCAGTACAACAAATGAAGCAAAAAAAAGAAAGGCAATCATTTGTTTGTCAACACAAAAAGCCGTCTGAAGATGCCGGCTTTTTGTGTTATGCTGTTTTGCCACATATTTTGATTATTTTTTATGTTTGGATTTTTTTGCGATTTCAATATTGACCTTTTTATTTTTGATTTTTGCGTTTTTCATGCCAAATAGAATGTCTTTGGCATACTCTGCGGGAACGTCAATGAAGGCATAATCATCAAACAAATCAATGGAACCCAGCGTTTTGCCGGGGATGCCTGTTTCTCCTGCAATGGCTCCCACAATATCCTTTGCTCGAATTTTATTTTTTTTGCCTGCATTGATAAACAAACGAACCATTTTTTCTCCACTGCCGCCATATATTTCTGTACCGCCAAAATTGATGTCGTCAATGGCATCAATGCTGTCTATGCTCACATCAGCTAAATTGTGCTTTAAAAGGGCTGCCGCAATGTCAATGGCGGCATAATCCTCCTCCATAAGCTTTTCCACAATGTTGACATATTTTGTCATATGTCCCTGTTCTATGATTTCTTTGATTTTTTCCACAAAGAGATTTGTTTTCATTTCCTCCACATCGGTGAGAGTAGGCAGCTTTTGCTGTATGATTTTTGTTTTGGTATAGCGCATAATGTCACGAAGCTTATAAATTTCTTTGCCCACGCAAAATGTAAATGCTTTTCCTGTTCTGCCTGCCCGGCCTGTTCTGCCGATACGGTGTACATAATATTCCTCGTCTTGCGGTACATCATAATTGAATACCACATCAATGTCATCAATGTCAATGCCTCTGGCGGCAACATCTGTGGCAACCAATATTTCAATGGTGCCGTTTCTGAATTTCTGCATCACTTTATCTCTTTGAGATTGTTTTAAATCCCCATGAAGGCCTTCTGCAAAATAGCCTCTGCCCTGAAGCAGCTCCACCACTTCATCCACACGCTTTTTGGTGTTGCAAAACACAAGGGCAAGCTTTGGGTCGTATACATCCATAATGCGGGAAAGGGCGTCCAATTTTGTCCTTTCCTTTACATCAAAATAAATCTGTTCAATGTTTGGCACAGTCAATTCTTTTCGTACAATTTTGATAAATTGGGGATTTTTTAAAAAGCGTTTGCTCAATGAAAGGATTTCCGGAGACAATGTGGCAGAAAACATAATGGTTTGGTGATTTTCAGGTACTTTTATCAAAATGGTTTCAATATCCTCCCGAAATCCCATATCCAGCATTTCATCTGCCTCGTCCAGCACCATCATTCTGACTGTTTCCATTTTCAATGTACGGCGGCGCATATGGTCCATCACACGGCCGGGAGTGCCAATGATGACTTGGGCCCCTTTTTTTAATGCAGTAATTTGTCTGTCAATGGGCTGACCGCCATAAATGGGCAGTACACGAATGTTTTCTCTATATTTTAACAATTTGCGAAATTCCTCACTGACTTGTATGGCAAGCTCACGGGTGGGGCAAAGTATCACAGCCTGTAATCTTCTGTCATCAGGGTCAATCAGCTCCAGACAGGGGATGCCAAAGGCAGCTGTTTTTCCGGTACCTGTCTGAGATTGTCCAATGACGTCTTTTCCTTCTAAAATGACAGAAATTGCCTGTGACTGTATGGGTGTTGCCTCTTCAAAGCCCATGTCCAACACAGCACGGCAGGTTTCTGAGGATAAATTCATATCTTCAAATTTTAAATGTTCCATTCCTTTGATTCCTTTCTCATTTTTTGCAGCCGACTGGAAAAGAAATGATATTTTTTGGGCAGCTTACAACACACGCATCTTTTTTCCCTTCAGCTTTTTTTATCATTTGTGTCTTGGCAAATGCCGCAATCCAAAAGACACTGTTTTTTAGTATAGCAATGAATGGGATAAAAAGCAATGAAAATACTAGGTATTTATGGGATTTAGTACTATTGAACAGAAAGCAATAAAAACAATATAAAATACTGACAAATGTAACAAACACAAAACCATGGGTTTGAAAAAAGCTTTTGCCGCTTATAGAAGCACAAAGGGATGAGGCATTTACAGACAGCCCCCTTGCTTTCCATTGCCATATGGATAAAGAGGCTTTTGAATGTATCATTTAGAAGGGAGCTTGCCCATGCCCCCCATTTTATTGTTTTATATTGAAAATGGATATTTACAATGTCATATCATTTTTTATAAACACATCTCCAAAAAATAGTATTGCCACAAAAACAGATAAAACAATGCAGTGGACAATATGTATATTATTTTGCTTACAAAAAAATATGTTTTGCTTTAAAAAAATAAATAATTCTAAAAAACAATATTGACAAGGCTTAAAAATGTGATACAATAATTCCATTATATACAGTAAAAAACATTGAATGTGAAAAGTAGGCAATGCTGCCGCCTCAGAGAGAAAACGCCGTCGGCTGAAAGCGTTTTTGGTTGAGTGGGTTGCTGAAGTTCTCACAGGAGTTGATTTTTTGAATGCAAGCACAAGTGAAAGCCTTGTTAGTAGGAAAATCCGTTTGCTGTGCGTTAGACAGCCAAAAGTGCCTGTGTTTTTACAGGAATTTGGGTGGTACCACGGAAATGAGCAGCCTTCGTCCCTTTTTTGGGAGGAAGGCTTTTTTATTTGTTGAAGGGAGAGAATAGGACGTGAAAGAAAAATTAAAACAAATTCATGACAGAGCCATCAGTACATTAAAAGAAATCAGCCAGATAAAAGAACTGGAGGAAGCAAAAGTAAAGCTGCTGGGCAAAAAAGGAGAATTGACTGCTGTATTAAAAGAAATGGGAAAGCTTGCCCCAGAGGAAAGGCCTATTTTGGGACAGCTGGCAAATGAAGTGCGTCAAGACATTGAATCAAAATTGGAAGAGGCCAAAAAACGTCTTTTGGCAGCAGAGCAGGAAATGAGGTTAAAATCAGAAACCATTGATGTGACCATGCCGGGAAAAGCCTGCGTTTGTGGACATAAGCACCCTATGAGCATTGTCATTGATGAAATTTCTGATATATTTATTGGCATGGGATATGAAATTGCAGAGGGGCCTGATGTGGAAAAGGACTATTATAATTTTGAGGCGCTAAACATTCCAGCAGACCATCCGGCAAAAGATGAACAGGATACATTTTATATCAATGGAGATATTCTTCTTAGAACACAGACATCCCCTGTGCAGGTGAGAACCATGGAAAAGGGAAAGCTGCCCATTCGTGTCATTTGCCCCGGCGCAGTGTATCGTTCTGACGAGGTGGATGCAACCCACTCCCCTGTGTTTCATCAGCTGGAAGGACTGGTTGTGGATAAGGGCATTACCATGGGAGATTTAAAGGGTGCTTTGGCAGTGTTTGCAAAGGAACTGTTTGGAGAAGATGTGAAGGTACGTTTTAGGCCACACCATTTCCCATTTACAGAACCAAGCGCAGAAATGGACGTAAGCTGCTTTGCCTGCGGCGGAAAGGGCTGCCGTGTCTGCAAGGGCGAAGGCTATATCGAGCTGTTAGGCTGTGGCATGGTACATCCCAAGGTGCTGAAAATGTCTGGCATTGACCCGGAGGAATACAGCGGATTTGCTTTTGGCATGGGATTGGAGCGTGTGGCAATGCAAAGATACGGCATTACAGATTTGCGTTTGCTTTTTGAAAACGATATGAAATTTTTAAAGCAATTCTAAATTCTAATGGATAGGATATGAAAAAATAGAATTTCAAAAAGAGGAAAATCCTCAGTAAAGGAGAGAAAAACAATGGATATACCAATGTCATGGATGAAAGAATATGCAAATGTGACAGCAAATCTCAAAGAATTTGTAGAAGCGATGACAATGACAGGCTCCAAGGTGGAGGGCTATACCACAATGGGAGGAGCCATCAAAAATGTCATCACAGGCCAAGTCAAAGCCATTACAAAACACCCTGATGCGGATAAATTGGTCATTACCAAAATAGATACTGGCTCCAATGAGCTGACCATTGTAACAGGGGCGGCCAATTTGAAAGAAGGGGATTATGTACCTGTGGCCGTTGACGGGGCTGTATTGGCAGATGGCACAGAAATACACACAGGCAAATTAAGAGGCGTAGAATCACAGGGTATGCTTTGCTCCATACAGGAGCTGGGATTTGATTTGCATGATTTTCCAGAGGCCTGTGAGGATGGCATATATGTTTTTCCAAATGCCGTAGAGCTGGGAAAAGATGTGGTGGATGTGCTGGATTTGAAGGATGATGTGGTGGAATATGAAATTACATCAAACAGACCGGACTGCTTCAGCGTTTTGGGCATTGCAAGAGAAGCGGCGGCCACATACAAAATTCCTTTTCAATATCCAGTGATTGCAGTAAAGGAACTGGCGGGAGAAAAGGCTTCTGACTACATTTCTGTTGCAATTGAAAATCCTCAGCTTTGCCCAAGATATGCTGCAAGAGTGGTGAAAAATGTAAAAATTGAGCCTTCTCCAAGATGGATGAGAAAAAGACTTCGTGCCGCAGGAGTACGCCCCATCAACAATATTGTAGATATTACAAACTATGTGATGCTGGAAATGGGGCAGCCTATGCACGCTTTTGACATTGATACCATTGCCCAAAGAAAAATCATTGTCCGCAATGCAAAAGAGGGAGAGCAGATTACAACATTGGACGGCAATGTGAGAAATTTAGACACCTCTATGCTTGTGATTGCTGACCCGGAAAAAGCAGTGGCTGTTGCAGGTGTCATGGGGGGAGAAAACTCCAAAATCAGTGAACAGGCAGAAGCCATATTGTTTGAATCTGCCACATTCCACGGCTCCAACATTCGTGTTACGGCCAAAAAGCTGGGTATGAGAACAGATGCCTCCAGCAAATATGAAAAGGGACTGGACCCCAATTTGGCATTGGAAGCAGTCAACAGAGCGGCACAGCTGGTGGAAATGCTGGGCGCCGGTGAAGTGGTCCATGGTGTGGTAGACTGCTATCCAAGCAAAAGAGAAAGCTGGAGCCTTTCCTATTCTCCCCAATGGATTAATGGACTTTTAGGCACAGATATTTCTGAAAAAGAAATGATAGAAATATTTGAAAGAATTGAACTAAAGGTAGATAAAGAAAATCACACCGTGACAGTGCCTACATTCCGTCCTGATTTGGAAGGACAGGAGGATTTGGCAGAGGAAGTGGCAAGATTTTATGGCTATGACAAAATTGAGCCTACATTGGCGGCAGGTACGCCAACAGTGGGTAAACGCAGTTATAGTCAAAATATTACAGAGCTGGTGAAAAAAAATATGATAGCAAGCGGTCTTTGTGAAGCAATGACATTTAGCTTTGAAAGTCCTAAAGTGTTTGAAAAGCTTAACATTCCTTCAGAGAGCCACTTGAGAAGGGTTGTCACCATTTCCAATCCTTTGGGAGAGGATTACAGCATTATGAGAACCACTACGCTCAATGGTATGCTGACCTCTTTGGCAACAAACTATAACAGAAGAAATGACTCTGCCGGATTGTTTGAAATTGGAAAGGTGTATCTGCCAAAGGCTGTGCCTGTGACAGAATTGCCGGAGGAAATTCCCACATTGACAATAGGAATGTATGGCAAAATGGATTTTTATGACATCAAAGGCATACTGGAACAGCTTTTTGAAGTGCTGGGCATGACAGAAAAAGCAGAATTTGCCACAGAAAAAAACATTCCATGGATGCATCCCGGCAGAACGGCTTCTATCACCGCAGAGGGAAGACAATTTGGATATGTGGGAGAGCTGCACCCTCAAATTGCATCAAATTACAGCATTGGTACAAAGGTATATATTGCAGTGCTGGATATGCCTGCATTGGTGGAATATTCCAATCTGGTAAATATGTATCAGCCATTGCCAAAATTTCCTGCCATTACAAGAGATATTGCAATGGTGGTAAAGGAAGCTGTGACGGTAAAAGAAATTGAAGCAGTGATTAAAAAATATGCAGGACAGTATTTAGAAAGTGTGACGCTTTTTGACGTATATCAAGGAAAGCAAATTGGAGAAGGCTTGAAGTCTGTTGCATATTCCATTACATTCAGAGCATCTGACAGAACATTGGTGGACCAAGATGTGACAGATGCCATGAAAGAAATATTGGAGGGACTTTCCAAAGAGGTGCAGGCACAGTTGAGAGATAAATAATGAAAATCAAAAAAGCTGTTGTATTTGCAGCAGCTTTTTTGCTGTAAAGAAAAGTATTTTTTTGGATATAATGGTTGTTGAAACAAATGAGGCAACATAGAAATGAATCATAAAACAAGTGCCGCTATTTCAAACAGCTGACTGATATGAAATATGAAAAATAATGTGGTGTTATCCATATACATTTTCAAAATATCACAATAGGCCGGATGTTACCCTATGGAAAAAAATCAATGAAATCATCTAGGGGTTTGTTTATACCTTTCCTTTTTGCAGTTCTGTGAAAAGGGGAAAATGTAGAGGACTGATATGTATGGCCTTCTATTTTCTATGAAAGCAACAGAAGCTTTCAAAACAAGGAGGGGAACAGATATGAAAAAAAGAAAAGGCATCATTGCTTTGTTTACAATGTTGTTGCTGTGTGTCATGAGTGTACCAATATTTGCAAAAGAAATTTCACAAAAGACAATGGAGTCTATGGCAGAAACATGGGCGGAGGCACTGAAAACCAGAAACGGACAGACCAGATACGACATGATGTCTGATGAAATGAAGCTGAAATTTGAACAGGAACAAAAATCTTCTACAAAGGACGAAGCATGGAACAGGAGCATAGGCTGGTCAAGCCCTTGGGTGGTGGATTATGAAATTAATATAGAACAGGAAAGTGCCGAAATTTTTTATATTATGATGGACAGCACAGAACAATATTATGTGATGTGGGATTATATTGCTTTTGGTTGGAATGAAAATAAAAATACTATAGAAGTCATTGCACAAAATACAACGGATTTATTTGTATATGATATTTCCAGTCATACAGTGGTAGACAGTATTTTTTCAAGAGGATATGCAGGAGAAAATATAGCAGAATTTTTTCATATTGCAAATGCAGTCAAAAGTATGATATTGACAGAGCAAAAAGAAAAATTTGTGAAATACATTTATTTTGAAATGATAAATACAACAAAACAACACAATTTAGAAACCATCAATATGGCCTTGAAGGCAGAATTGGTGACATTGCCCCAAAATCCTGGAAAAGACAGTGTATTGCAAAATATAAAGCAACAAAATATAGAAAAATACATACAGCTTTTTGAGTCATACAACCATATTGAAGAAAAAGAATATACTATACAGTTGAAAATCAACACAGACACAAATGGCGTTATGGCAATTTCCATACAATAAGGGTATGTATTTAAATTGTTTTTGAAAGGCCAAGAAACAGCACAATGACAGGGCTGTTTCTTTTTTTGCAGAAAACAGCAGTACCCTTTGACGGCGTTGTTACAATAATTTAATTTGTATTTTTTTCCAGAATATTTTATAATAAAACGACAAAATAATGAGTGGAGGGATTGTAAAAAATGAAATTTTTTGGAAAAAAAATAGTGCTTTTGGCTGCAACGGCCATATTATGTATGGGAGGGTATTCTCAAAAGGTATTTGCTCATGATGTGCCTGCAACAGTACATATTGGACTGACTGCCATAGGCAGTGATATGAGTTCTGTTTCCATTGCAAATCAAATGATTACAGTAGGAGCAGAAGAAAACGGCGTGTATGTAGACGGAGGAACACTTCAGTCTGAAAGCGGCTTTACCATGGCGGTGGGAAGCGGCACCTATGGAGCCATTGCACAAACATACACCAGCTATGAAATGGCGAAGGAAAATGCAGACGCTGTTGAAAATGCAGTTCCGGCCTATGTGGGCGGCGGCCAATGGAAGGTATACATAAAAGGCTTAACCGGCACAGAGATTAACCAAAAAACTGGACTTCCTGCTGAGGATGTGGCTTCTGTGGCAAATATGATACTCATACAGTCTAGTGGACAAACAATGGCACTGACAAACATCATCACACCTCAATTTGGTGCGGCAGACCAAGAGGGCATTCTTACAGTGGCACAAAAGCAATACAGAGGAAGACTGCAATGCACTCGTGTCAATGGAGGAAATATCACTCCTGTCAATGCCATTTCTATGGAGGAATATTTATATGGTGTGGTGCCGGCGGAAATGCCTCCCAGCTATGCCCCGGAAGCATTGAAGGCACAGGCGGTAGCAGCCAGAACCTATACGATTACAAAAATGAAAGCCCATAGCGAAAACGGCTATGAGCTTTGTGATGCTGTCCATTGTCAGGTTTATAAAGGAAAAGAAGCAGAGCAGCCCAGCACAAACACGGCAGTGGATGAGACAAAGGGAAAAGTGATTTATTATAACGGTACGCCCATTGAAGCTGTATTTTTTGCCAGCAGTGGAGGATATACAGAAAACAGCCAAGATATTTGGACTGCTCCTGTGGAATATTTGAAAGCGGTGCCTGATACCTATGAAGTGGATACAAACACATGGACAAGGGAATTTACAGCGGCACAGCTGACAAATTTGACAACAGCAAAAGGGGATAACATTGGACAGGTTACGGATATGGTCATTTCAAAGGTATCTCTGGGAGGTCGTGTACAAGAGCTGAAGCTGGTTGGGACAAGCGGTACAAGGATTTTGACAAAGGATGAAATCCGCACCTATTTTTCTTCCTTGGGAGGCAGTCTGCCCAGCAAAATGTTTACAATCAATGGAAAAGGCGGCGGTGCCAGTACTACTGTGATGATAGATAAAATACAGCCCAAAAGCGCAGAGGCTTTGCAGGAGAATACTGCTTTGCCACAAAGCACTGTAAACCAACAGCAGCAGGCTGTCAGTACAAATACACAGCAGACAGCAGTGGAGCAGGAGGCTGTGAATGTGGTGGGCGCATCCAATGATGCAGTCAGCACAAACAATGGTACAGGCGTGTTTGTGATAGAAGGAAAAGGAAATGGACATGGCGTGGGCATGAGCCAAAAGGGAGCCCAGGGCATGGCATTGCAGGGCAGTGATTATGAAGGCATATTAAAGCATTATTATACCGGTGTTACCATAGAATAAATACCGTTGCTGACAACAGAAGGGAGGCGATTTTGCTGAATCGAAAGGAAATTGCAAACCAAACATTAGAAATACTGCAAAGGGGCTATTATTTATATGGCAATCAAAAAATAGACATTGCAGAGCCTCATAGACAATCTGTGGAAAAAAGCTTGCTGATTACACCGGAGGAAGGACAAAAATTAGTAGAAAAACAATATTTCAGCCATGACGGAAAAAAGGCAAATGTTTTTTTAAAAAATATTTCTGTAATCAAAGCAGTGCTGTATTGTACAAAGCAATACCAAAATGAAACGGGGATTTTAAACTTTGCCAGTGCCAAAAATCCCGGAGGAGGCTTTTTAAACGGCGCAATGGCGCAGGAAGAGAGCATTGCCGCCTCCAGCGGACTTTATGAAACATTGCTGCCCCACAAGGCCTATTATGAAATCAATAGACAATGCGGTACAATGATGTATACAAACCATGCAATTTATTCCCCAAATGTGGTGTTTTTCAGAGATGAAAAATTTGCACTGCTGCAACAGTTTACAACTGCCTCTGTGTTGACGCTGCCTGCTGTAAATTATGGACAGGTTTTGTTGAAAAAAGAAAATGCAGAAGTTGCCAAAAAAGTGATGAAAAAAAGAATGGAGCTGGCACTTTCCATATTTGCAGAAAAGGGCTGTAAAACCATTATATTGGGGGCATATGGCTGTGGTGTGTTTCGTAATGTGCCTGATGATGTGGCAATGTGGTGGCAGGAGCTGTTGGAAAAGGGATATGACAGAGCATTTGAAACCATTTTGTTTGCTGTGCTGGATACCTCAAAACAACAAAATGTATTTTCTGCATTTGAAAAAAATATAAAATGCCAATAGACTGCACAAAGCATACTGTGACAAAAATGGCTTGGAAAGACAATGAAAAACAAATTGATTTTTAAAAAGCAATGAAAATATTTTTGAAATATAAAAACCCTTTGTATGAAAAATACAGGCGTTTTTAGCACCATAAAAGTGTAGTTGTCAGAGAGTACTTCACTCCATAGCTGCACTTATTTTTATGCAAAGAAGTATTTGACAGAAATGGGAAATGAATTTAAACTAATGTATTGTAAATAAAGCCGTATGTTATAATGAAAAAGAACAATAAAGGATTTTGTGCATTGATATAGTAAAAAAATGGGGGCTTGCAAACAAAAAATATGCCTATGCTTTATCATACAGCTTGGCCGGCTGTTTTGATTTCAAAATTCCCATTGCCAAAAAAACAAAAATGGTACCAAAGCAATGCTTTTACGAATATTAAAATAACAAAATCCAACAAGAAAATAGGAGAAAGAAAATGAAAACACAGGATTTTTATTTTGAACTGCCACAGGAGCTGATTGCACAGGAGCCTCTTTTAGACAGAGCCTCTTCCCGGCTTTTGGTTTTGGATAAAAATACAGGAGCAATAGAGCATAAAAGCTTTTATGACATTTTACAATATGTACATGAGGGGGATTGTTTGGTATTAAACGATACCAAGGTGATGCCTGCAAGATTGATTGGAGAAAGAAAAAATACGGGGGCAAAAATAGAAGTGCTTCTTTTGACCAGAAAGGATATGGACAGATGGGAGGTGCTGGTAAAACCGGGGAAAAAAGCAAAACCGGGAGATATGATATTGTTTGGAAATGGAAAGCTGAAGGCAGAGGTGCTGGAAATTGTGGAAGGCGGCAATCGTATCATACAGTTTGTATATGATGGTATTTTTGAGCAAATATTAGAGGAGCTGGGAGAAATGCCCCTCCCTCCTTATATTACACATCAGCTGAAGGATAAAAACAGATATCAAACAGTGTATGCAAAGCAAGAGGGCTCTGCTGCCGCACCCACTGCCGGACTTCATTTTACACCGGCATTGCTGCATGAAATTCAAAAGAAGGGAGTCAAAATTGCCTATGTGACATTGCACGTAGGATTGGGTACATTTCGTCCGGTGAAAGCAGAAAATATTTTGGAGCATGAAATGCATTCCGAATATTATGTAGTGGAGCAGCAGCAGGCTGATATCATCAATGAAACCAAAAAAGCAGGGGGCAGTGTCATTGCTGTGGGTACTACAAGCACAAGGACATTGGAATCTGTCACAGATGAAAATGGCATTGTCCATGGAAAAAGCGGTTGGACAAATATATTTATTTATCCCGGATATAACTTCCGTGCCGTAGATTGTTTGATTACCAATTTTCATTTGCCTGAATCCACATTGATTATGCTTGTTTCAGCTTTGGCAGGAAAAGAAAATACACTTCATGCTTATCATGAGGCTGTGAAACAAAAATATCGCTTTTTTAGCTTTGGAGATGCCATGCTGATAAAATAGCGGTGTTTGAAAAAAGAAGCAGTGTGATGGATAGAATGGTGTTTTGAAAAAAAGTGATATGGTTTTATGAAATGCTCATAAGTGTGTTTTTGCGAAAAAGACTGCAATTTGGCAGTGAACTGTCAGAAGTAAGATTGTACAACCCATAAAAAATAAAAAAACAGAAGATGGTGCTGTGATGTAATAAAAAAAGGGATTAAAAGAAAGGGGATGCAATGCCAATAAAAAACAAAATAAAAAGCAGAAAATGGCAGTGTGGTGTAATAAAGACAGCAGAAATTTTAAAAAAGTGTGAAATAGATGGCACGGCACTGCAAAGCAATACAAGCAATCATAATAAGTCTTTAACCCACAGCAATACAGTATAAAGCCCGGCTATGTATATTTCATGGGGCTGTTGATTTCTCAACAGCCCCATTGGTTTTTACTGCGGCAATATGGTATTACTGCATACTTTCTTGATATCTTTTTTCGGCAACATCCCAGTTGATAACATTTACCCAATTATCAAAATAAGAAGCCCGCATATTTTGATATTTTAAATAATAAGCGTGTTCCCAAACATCTACCAACAAAATGGGAGTAAGATTCATGGGAAGTGGTGTATCCTGATTTGGTGTGGATATGATTTGAAGATGCCCTTTTCTGTCTGATACCAGCCATGCCCAGCCGGAGCCAAATTGTCCCAAGGCGGCAGATTTTAATTTTGCTAAAAAATCTTCATAAGAGCCATATGTTTTTACAATGGCGTCTGCCAATGTGCCGGAAAAAGAGGTTGTGCCGGCAGGCGCCATGCCTTCAAAATACAGATTATGGTTATAAACGCCTCCTGCATTGTTTTTGACAGGGGTTTGAATTTGCTCCGGCAGATTTTTTTGTTTGCAAATCAATTCTTTCAATGACCAGTCCTGGTATTGAGGATAGTCCTTTAATGCAGCATTGAGGTTATCCACATATGTTTGTAAATGCTTGTCGTGATGGATGTACATGGTTTGTGTATCAATATAGGGTTCTAATGCAATATAGTCATAAGGCAGTTTTTCCAATGAAAACATAATCAATTCCTCCTTAACTTATTGATTTAATATTTATTATTATATGATAAATTTTACTATAAAATAACATTTTTTACAATAATGTATTTCTGAAAAAAATATCATATTTTTGAAAGCGTCAGTCTATCAAACCATTTATTTTGGAGGAAAAAACCTTTGATAGAAATATGTTTGTCACTATTTTTGATTTTTTTGAGAGAGATTTTTATAAATATTGATGGAGCAAAGGAGATTGCTATGATATAAAGAGCAGACTATAAAATAATGGCTTATTTTGTGTCCAAGTGGTATCATAAAAATGAGTAAATTGTGATTTGAGGAGGAATAACAAATATGAAAAAAGTGATTGTCATTGGATGTCCGGGAAGTGGAAAAAGTACATTTGCCCGCAGATTGAGGGATGAAACAAATCTGCCGTTATATTATTTAGATATGATTTGGCACAAACCAGACAAAACAAATATTACGCCAGAGGAATTTGACAGTAAATTAGAAGAAATACTTTGTAAACCAATGTGGATTATTGACGGAAATTATCTGCGTACTCTCAAGCAGCGCATAAAACAATGCGATACTATATTTTTCTTGGATATTCCTTTGGAAAGCTGCATTTTGGGGGCAAAATCCCGCATAGGCCACAAACGTGAAGATTTGCCATGGATAGAAACGGCGTTTGATGATGAGTTTAAGCAGTATATTTGTGATTTTCACAGCCAACAGCTGCCTCAAATATATGAACTGTTAAAAAAATACGGCACAACGAAAAATAGTATTCTTTTTAAAACCAGAGAAGCTATGGACGTCTATATGAGAAATATGGTATAGTCTGTGGATATAGTATAAATAAATTCTATCAAAAATATGGGGCAGATACAAAAGTGCTTTTTTCTATATTTTATTTATCTGTGTGTAAAAAATGGCTTGCATGACACTTTCTCGTGTTTTTGTATTGACAATTCCTTTCATAAAGGTGTTATATATTTATATTGTTTTTTATAAGGGGATTTTTTGTTTTATAAAATCCAATGGTGACAATGACAAAATCAAATTTTATGCATTCTGAAAAAAGTGATGGTGTGAAGGAAAGTAAATGAGGCCAAAAGTATGGAATAAACACAAAAAAACAGCTTTACATAATAAACCGATTTCAAGAGGATTTCCGGATAAGCAGAAAAACACACCTGTACATCAATAAGCAAAATGGGGGGGACTACGATACCGAAATACCTTTTAAAGCCAATCTATTGCAGCATGAAAATATGGAAAGGTGTGGATTCACCTTTGTGACGCAACGAAAGGCGGAGAAAGGGAGAGGAGCATGATTTTGGTTTATGTAATCTATAAAAAATAGGTTTACAAACTATTTCTATTTTGATATTTTAGAATTATGCATTTTTATTAAAAAATAGTATGTGTTCATTTCGTGGGAAAAATGATATGATAACGATAAGATTTGAAAATAGTATAAGAGCATTGCTATAAAAGATTATCAAAGAAATGGAAGACGATTGGAACAGTCCTGTATTTTTGGCAGTTTTACTCCTCACGAAAACAATCCTGCTATTTTGGCTTTTATCAGCAGAGAGGGCAAGGAATTCCTTTTTGGCTGAAATATATTTTATAACCAAAATCAGTCCTCTGTATTTTTTCCCATTTTATAGACTGCAAAGGGTGAAAGTATTAAAAAGCCTTCAGTTATTTGTTTAGTGAGAATAACAGCAAGCTTCTTGTTATATTTTTAAACAACACCATATGATTTTTCATATCAATGTAACACATCCAAAAAATAAAAAAGGAGGAAAGCAATGCATTATAGTGGTGTGATAGTAGGGGTGATTACGTTTTTATTGATTGGATTATTTCATCCCATTGTCATTAAAGCAGAATATTATTTTTCTAAAAAAATATGGCCTGTTTTTGGCATGGCAGGCCTTTTTTTTGTAGCAGGCTCTCTTTTTATAGAAAATGTGTTAATCAGCATTATACTGGCTGTGACAGGAATCACCTGTCTATGGAGTATCATTGAGCTATACGAGCAGGAAAAAAGAGTGGAAAAGGGATGGTTTCCCAAAAATCCCAATAGAAATAAGGAGAATATGAAATGAATTATCAAGAGGTTTTAAAAAGAGCAAAAGAAACAATGGCACCACGGTGCAAGGTTTGCACAGAATGCAACGGCATAGCTTGCAGGGGGATTTCACCGGGGCCGGGAGGAAGGGGCCTGGGGCGTACCTTTCAAAGAAATTATCAGTATTTAGCAGACCATGTTAAAATACACATGAATGTATTGGCACAAAAAGAAGAAAAGCAAAATACAGAAGTGACATTGTTTTCAAAAACATTTGCGGCACCTGTGTTTTGTGCCCCCATTGGTATGCCTGATTTTACATACACGCCCTTTTTGAATGATGAAACATATGCAAAGGCAGTGGTAGCAGGAGCAAAGGAGGCAGGCATTGTTGCTTTTACAGGCGGCGGGGCTTTTGACAAATGTTTTTTTGCCCCTTTAGAGGTTACAAAGCATTTTGGCGGCTGGGCAATACCCACATTAAAGCCTTGGAAAATGGATGTGGTAAAGCAAAGAATTGCTTTGGCAGAGGAGGCCGGCGTATTTGCAATTGCAATGGATGTTGATGGTATAGGACTGCAGGCTTCCATTGATGATGAAACCATAAAGCCTATTGTGCCAAAAAGTCAGCAGGATTTAAAAGAGATTGTTTCCTCCACAAAGCTGCCCTTTGTGGTCAAAGGCATTATGACAGCCAAAGAGGCAATAGAGGCGGTGGAAGCAGGGGTATATGGCATTGTGGTTTCCAACCATGGGGGACGTGTCATAGAAGATGGACTTTCCACGGCAGAAATGCTTCCGGAAATTAAAAAAGCAGTGGGAGATGCAGTGAAGGTGTTTGTAGACGGTGGTGTTCGTACCGGAAGCGATGTGTTTAAAATGATTGCTTTGGGTGCAGACGGTGTATTGATTGGCAGGCCCTATGCTATTGCAGCCTATGGTGCAAAGGAAGAGGGAGTAAGGATTTACACAGAAAAGGTGATAAAAGAATTGAAACAAACCATGCTGATGACAGGCTGTTTTGAAATAAAGGATATTACAATGGAAAAAATTAAAATTGTGCCTTAATATAGATGTGCTGGGTTTCTATAAAAAATAATACAATATGGTAGGTATGCAGTTTAAAAATATTACATTTTATATTGAAAAAGTGAAGTAAAAAAATTAGGAGCATTTTGAATGTCCTTCAATCCCCTGTCATAGAAGGAAAAATCAAAGCAAATGGTATAAAAAGGAATTTTAGAAGGGCGACTTTTGGCCGGTAATGCAGCACTTCATAGTTTTCTGTTTTATCATGAAGGCAGCGGATTCCTTAAAAGGAATGTGTGATATAAAAAGTGTATGGCATAATGTTTCAAAATAGAATAAATGTGTTACTGTCTTTGAAAGAAGGAAACAAAAGAAATTTAGGACATTGGAAATCGCTCTAAACGCCCTATGCTTAAAGGGGGACTTTAAAAATTCCATTTCTTAGGCTATGGCAGAGAAGAAATGCAGAAAACTGCTTTTGGCTGTAAAATCAATGCTTCATAACCTTTTATTTTCTCATGAAAAAAAAGAGAGCTTGAAAACGGATGTGTTGCGTTAATATGAAAAATGACATGGTATTGAAAATATGAATTTTAAAAATATACCAAAAAGATGGACGCTGCTTTTTAAAAAAAAGCAAACAAAAGGATTGGGGCATTGCAGCAGTTCTCTGTAAAGGCCCTTTTGACAGGCTGTGGAAGGGGAGAGAGGTGGATTTGAGGGCAGAAGCAGTGTTTCATAGCATTCTATTTCATATTAAAGTAACAGAATCTTGAAAACAAAAAGGAGAGAAAATAATGAGAAATTTTGATGCCATTATATTTGATATGGATGGATTGATTGTGGATACAGAAGCAATGATGCAAAAGGAAGTAAAAAATCTTTTGGAGGAAATGGGTTTTTTTGTAAAAGAGGATATGCTGTTGCAGCTCATTGGACTATCTGACACAAAAACAGAGCAAACATTAAAAAATATGCTGGGAGAAGCATTTCCATTTCAATTATATTTAGAGCAGCTTTTAAAAAGAAAGGAGCTGCTGTTTGAAAGTCAGCCCATTGCTGTAAAGGCAGGGCTGTGGGAGCTGCTGGCGTATTTAAAAAAGCAGGATATCAAAAGCATATTGGCTACGGGCAGCAGCAGAAAATATGTACAGCTGGTGTTAAACAAAACAGGACTTTCAGAGCAGTTTCATACATTTGTTTGCAAGGATGATGTAAAAAGAGGAAAGCCCTTTGCAGATATTTTTTTAAAAGCAGTGGAAAAATTGCAGCTGCCAAAGGAAAGATGTTTGATACTGGAGGATTCTCAAAATGGTATCATTGCGGCAAAAAATGCAGAAATACCTGTGTTTTTTATAAAGGATTTGGTTATGCCGGAGGAAATTTGGATGAATGCAATTTATGCACAGGGCAAAACGCTTTCCGATGTCATTGCCTATTTGGAATAAAAAAGATTTTGTATAGTATGAAAAAATAGTCATATCACTGCAAAAAGCAGTACATTGGCTTTATATATTCGTCTGCCAATGGTCCAAAAAATTTTTGTGAAAATGGTGTGTGAAAAAGCAATTTAAATAAAAAAATGGTTTGCCAATATGAATTTTTCTGCAAAAAAAGCCTCTTTTTCTAGCTGCCGAATTATTTTTTGTGTTTAAAAAAATGTATGCAAAAAAAGCAATAAAAATATATGATATGAAATGGTGCTTGGGTATAAAACAGGCCTTTTTTACGGCGGCAATACAAATGGCAGTGTGGTATGATACTGGGAATATGATAAAATATATTGACATTATACTCGTTTCATATGAAAATAAAAATAGGAAAGGAGGAGAACAGGATATGAATGGTATTTTGAAAAATATTCAAAAAAAAGAAATACTGCTGCTGAAAGAACAAATAGAATACCAGCCGGGACAAATCGTCAGCAAAACACTGGTACAAAATCAAGCAGTCAGTTTAACATTATTTGCATTTGATAAAGAAGAAGAAATCAGCACCCATTCCTCCGAAGGGGATGCTATGGTGACTGTTTTGGAAGGCAGTGCAAAAATAACCATTGATGGTGCTGTATTTTTACTCAGGGAAGGGGAAACCATTGTTATGCCGGCCCATGCTGCCCATGCTGTGTATGCACAGCAGCAGTTTAAAATGCTTTTGACAGTTGTGTTTTCGTGTTGAAAAATGCTATTATATATATGATTATTTTGTATTGATTGAAATGGAGTGAAATAATATGGAACAAATCAAAAAGGTTTCAGAATCGGAGCTGAAAATATTGCAGATTATATGGCAGGCAGGAGAGCCTATCAGCATTGCCTCAATTATTGCAGAGCTGAAAAAGCAGGATATACAGTGGGCTCACAGAACTGTGACAACATTTTTGAAAAGAATGGAAGAAAAGAAAGTGGTTGCCATTGAAAAAAGAGGACTAGCCTATTATTACTATCCTCTTGTGGAAAAGGAAGAATTTACAAAAAACGCAGCAAAGAAATTTTTAAAAACACATTTTTCCAATTCCTTATCTCATTTTTTGTTTGCATTTACAGGGGATAATGATGTGAGCAAGGAAGAGCTGGAAGAAATTAAAAAATGGGCTGAAAAATTTCAACAAAAATAATTTTATTTTTGAAAAGGTTAGAGAAATTTTTCTCTAACCTTTTTTAGAAAGTGCTGCAAGGTTATAAAAATGGTTTTTCATAAAATTGAAAACAGCCCTTTGTGCTTTCCTTTGCTTTTTGCAGTGCTTTGGAGGCACAGCATGATAAGGCCTTGTAGGATGTGGCATTTTCCGGATAAAATGAAATGCCCATATGACCGATTGTAGTATATTCTTTTTGTGCATTGCCATAGGGAATATCAAATATAGATTGCATGGCATTTAATTTTTTTTCCAAAGCGGTTTTTGAGTGCATATTAGGCATATAAATGGCAATGGTATTGTGATTGTATTTTGATAACAAGTCTGTTTGTCTAAAATACCGCTTTATATTTTTTACAATATCCTGCAATGCCATGTTTTTGAGAGGCTTGCCTATGGCCCTTGCAATTTTTTCTAGATTGGAAAGCTGTATGAAAATAAAAGCGGCTTGCTTTGTTAAAGGGTGACATAAAGAGGACTGTACATATTCTTCAAAAGCAGCACGCTTATAAAGCCCTGTCAAATGGTCTGTTTCTTCTTTTTCATCCACAAAAGCAGGCTGTCTGACAGTGCCGAAAATATAGTTTTGTGCAGGATAAACAGGAGAAAGCAGTATAAAAGCCCATTGATACATTTTATGTTTTGATAAAATACGAATTTTCGTTTGCAAAGGCGTGTCTGTATGAACCATATTTTTATATTGCTGTAAAAATATGCACAAATGCTCTTTGTCATCGTTATGAATCCAATTTGTTTTTTTTAGCTGGCTTAATGTAAATGTAAAAAATTCTTGTGAAAAAGGAGGAAATTGGTTTAATTTTGTAAAATAAAAAATTTCTTTTTTTGTATCATAATAAAAAGAAATGGACTCATAAGGCATATTATTGTTTGAGTGCATAAAGGGAGTTATATTTTCGACGGCTTTATCGGTATATTTTGTATTGCATAAAGAAGAAGCTTTGTGGCTTTGCTGAGGTTCGAGGCATTTTTGAGGGACTGTGGGAAGCAGCAGCAGTGTATAAATGGGGATGCCATTTTGTTCTCTTGCAAAAATACCGCTCAAATGAACCGAACAAAAAATAGTTTCTTTTTTTTCTATTGTATGTATCATAGAAAAAGGTTTTTTTTCCAAAGCAGCCGTCAAAATTGTTTTTTTTACAAATGCCCTTTCCTTTTCAAACACATAGTCCATATAATGTGTGCTTTGATTGGAATAAGTGTTAAAAAAGCATTCGTTTGCAGAAAAAATGGAAAGGGATTCATCTATTAAAATTTCCATAGAGCAAATATCCTCTTGTTTATATTGATAAGGCAATGATGGAAAGCATTGCTGAAAAACAGATATATTATAATCAAGGCCGTCAGCCATATTTTGATGTAATAGATTAGATTGCATAATATTCTCCTCATTTAAAATCATAATAGTATATATTTTTCCATACTAATAAGCATAAAACAATAATATACACAAAAATACAAGGATTGTCATAAAATAATGCTCATTGGTATAAAATTCAAGGGATATTTTAACATATTTTGTTGTTTTTAACAATAAAATATGTTGTAAATATGCTATATTCACGAATAAAAAAGAATATTATTTGTTATTGTAGAAAATATTGTAACAAAAAAAAGAAATATGTCGAAATTTGTTAAGAATGTCACGAAATAAAATAAAAAGTATATGTTTGTGAAATATCAATAAGGGATTTTTATTTTTGGAAATAAAATGTTGTTGAATATAAAGAAATATGAAATAAGGCATAGTTTCCCATAAAAAATATAAAAAAGTACAAATAGGCATAAAAATAATATGATTTTTCATAAGACTTTTTGCTGTTTTTTTAGTATATGAATAAAACAGGAGGTGTTTTATCCTATGAGAACAATCAATATGCTTTCCTCAGCAGACAGCATAAAAGGGCAGGGGGTAGGCTCTGCATACCAAGAGCAGGTAGCCCTTGTAAAAGAAGGGCTTCAGGGAAAATATGAAATTTATATCAACGCAGTAAAAAGATGTGATATACAGCATTTTCACACCATCAATCCGGAATATTTGATTGCATTGGCTTTGGAAAAAAGAAAAAATGCAAATGTGGGATATGTTCATTTTTTGCCGGAAACAATAGAAGAAAGCTTGGAGCTGCCCAAATCTGCAAAGCAAATTTTTTATAAATATATCATTTCATTTTATGATGCCATGGACAGTCTTGTGACGGTGAACCCCTATTTTATAAAGGAATTGGAGAAATATGGAATAAAAAAAGAAAAAATAAGTTATATTCCCAACTATGTTTCCGAAACCGGTTTTTATAAAATGTGTCACAAAGACATAGCAGCACTGCGCAAAAAATGGAATATAGAAGAAAGTAAATTTGTAGTGCTGTCTGCCGGACAGGTACAAACCAGAAAGGGTGTTTTAGATTTTATACAAACAGCAAAAAAACTGCCTCATATACAATTTGTATGGGCAGGAGGATTTTCATTTGGAGCCATGACAGACGGTTATGAAATATTAAAAAAAGCCATGGAAAATCCTCCAAAAAATGTGATATTTACAGGTATTATTGACAGAGAAGATATGAATGGCATTTATAACATGGCAGATATGTTTTTTTTGCCCTCCTTCAGCGAGCTGTTTCCCATGACGGTGCTGGAGGCAATGGCAGTGGGAAAACCCATATTATTGCGAGATTTGGATATTTATAATGATATATTATTTGACTATTATGCAAAAGCCAGTGACGTGGAGGGCTTTTGCCACATCATACAATCGCTTTCACAAAATAAGCAATGTTATCATTTGTATAAGCTGCAATCCCAAAAGGGACATCATTTTTACAGTGCAGAAAATATATTAAAAATGTGGGAAGGCTTTTATGATAAGGCCTATGAGCTTTGTATGCAAAAAAGAGAGGAAAATAAAACAGAAAAAACACTGGAGGAAATACAAAAATTAAAATATAGCTTTTTAGCAGAAGCAGAGAAATTGGAGCAATTTAAAAAAGAGGGCAAAGAAAGGATTTCCCGTCTGTTTGGACTGATAGAAAGCAGAAAAAAGAAATGATTTTATTACAAAAAAATGCTGTCATAAACAGTGGTTCAGACTGTGAAAAACTAAATTTGATATTTTTTCAACAGCAGGGAAGGGGTTAGGTAACGAAGGGTTTTACAACCAAAATCCCCAGTGGGAATTTATTTTTGGCAAGAAAAAGCAGAAGCTTCCAGGCTTTTAGCCCATGCAGCTTCTGCTTTATATTTTTCTGGTCAAAGGCCTGCATGAAATGAGCCTTTGACGACAGGGTGTCGGTTTTTTTCATACACTGGACCGCTGTCATAAACAGTGTTTTTTTGTATGAAATTTTTAGGACAAAAGGCGAAATGTATTTTTATGAAAATCAATGATACCCTCTGCTTTTAGTTTTCCCAATGTGGCAGACATGGCACTTCTTTCCACACAAAGAAAATCTGCAAGCTGCTGACGGTTAAAAGCAATGGTAATGGTTTTGGAGCCGGTTTGAGAGGCTAAATCAGAAAAATAGGAAAGCAGCTTTTCTTTTGTGGTTCTTTTGGAAAGATAGCGCACCTTTTGATTTAACAATATATTTTTGTTTGCCAAAATTTGTATCATATTTTGAACCAGCTGATTGCGGCAGGGATAAGAGGCTGTAAGCATATTTTCATAGGGCAGAAACAATATGGTACTTTTGCAGTCACATTGTATGCTCACAGGCAATGTGTTTTTACCAGCGCATACAAATGCTTCTCCAAAAAGAGAGCCTTGTGTTACCTCTGCCAATATGCTGTGATTTCCAAAGGCGTCGTCATATGTGATTTGTACACGCCCCTCCAGCACAATGCCAATGGAATGGAGTGTATCGCCGGCAGAAAAAAGCAATGTGTTTTTAGAATAGCTTTGCAAAAAGCTGCCAATGGAATGTAAAATCTGCTCCATATCCTTTTGTGCAATGCCCTCAAAAAAGGGGATGCAAGCCAATAAAGAATAATATTGTTTCAAAAAAAGCACTCCTTTGTTTGGGAAAATATCTATCAAAAAAACTGTTTTGTATGAATAATAGTAAAATAAAATTTGCTGTTTTGTCAATGACAAAGTATTTGACTGCTTTTATCACAAAAAGCATTTGAAGCTGCAGCAAAAAAGTTTTTTGTTGTAAAAACAACGGATTTTTGTTCTAAAATATAGTAAACTATCAAACAGAAAAATGACAATATGGGAGGAAGAAAATATGATTAGAAAAATAATTAAAATCAATCAACAGCTGTGCAACGGTTGCGGAGCCTGTGTCAATGCTTGTCATGAAGGAGCCATTGGCATGGAAAACGGAAAGGCTGTATTGCTTAGAGATGACTATTGTGACGGGCTGGGAAATTGTCTGCCTGTTTGTCCCACAAATGCCATTTCCTTTGAAGAAAGAGAAGCACTTGCATTTGACGAGGAGGCTGTCAAGAAAAACAATAAAGGAGCATGGGGCTGTCCGGGAGAACAAAATCAATCTATTTTTCATACCACAAAACAAGAAACAGAAACGGAAATAGAAAGCAGATTAAACCAATGGCCGGTTCAAATAAAATTGGTTGCAGAAAATGCAGCTTATTTTTCACAATCCCATTTGTTGATTGCCGCAGACTGTACGGCATATGCCTATGGGAATTTTCACAGAGAATTTATGGAGGGAAAAATCACATTGATTGGCTGTCCTAAGCTGGATATGGTGGATTACACAGAAAAGCTGACCACTATATTTTCTCACAATGATATCAAAAGCGTCACCGTGACCAGAATGGAGGTGCCTTGCTGCGGAGGCATAGAATATGCTGTAAAAACAGCAATAGAAAACAGCAAAAAGGAAATTCCTCTCAATGTGGTCACTATTACAGTAGACGGAAATCGAAAACAATGAAAAATCATTTTTGGTGCCAAACAAACAGCCGGCAGAAAAGTATTTGCCGGCTGTTATATTTTCCCTGCTTTCTGTGAGAGCAGTATATTTTTGATACAAAATTATGAAAAATACTTTTTTATGCAATGGATTGTATAAAAAATGTTACATACAAACCTGCTAGCAAAAGTGAAGTACTTTTGGGCAGGCTTTAAAATTATTTCGCCAATCTATTTTTGTGCATTTCAAAAAAGCCCATATTTAAAAATAAAATGGTGTGATAAAAGTGATATAGTATAAAGGCCCATAATATCATATAGATTTATCAGAGAGGATGGAATTTTTTAGATACACAAATGTATTAATATAAAAAATGATATGGTGCTGCTTTAAAATATAGTAAAAGGATTGCTGGTATTTTATTTAAAAGCAATGAACAAAATAATTGAGGGTATTAGCAATGTTTTCCGCTTTTGCAGTCCATGAAAAAGGAGAAATGCAGAAGGCTGATTTTGACTGTAAAGCTGCATAGATTTCTATTTCATATAAAAGCGACAGAAACACATTGGAAGAAGCAATAGGGCAAATGGAATATTGTACAAAAATGTAAAAAAGAAATGTGTTTCTTTCACATGAAAAATCATATGATACTGTAAATGGAAATGAGAAAGGGATGGCTGTTATTTTAATGGAAAATAAATGGAAGGGGTTCCCAAAGGCTCCAAGGATGTAAATAAAAATGGAATATTCAAAAATATTTTATGAAAAATGGAATGACTGTAAAACCAATGTTTCATGGCTTATAAGGGTTAAGATATGTAAAAACACGCCCCTAAGCAGTGTCAAAAAGAGGATTCCTTTATGACTTACAAAAATAAATAAAATAAAAACAGCAGTTTTCTGCAAATGAAGTGTACTGTCAGTAGTATAACAGTGGGTGTATCAAGCAAAGCCAAAGGCTGTAAAAAGAAATACAGTGCTGTTGGCATTTTTCTGTAAAAGGGAATTTAGGATTGTTTAGAAATGGCTTTGGACGAAAATGTGCTGTGATATACATAGGTATGATATTGATTGACGTTACTGTATTTTTATATATGAATTTGATTTACCCCCAGTAAAAACCAGGGGTTTTATGGGCTGCTTTATCTTTGTAATTTCAAAAATATTCATGGTGGTATGATTGGCAAAAAAGATATTATTTATTGATAGAGCAAGCTTTACATTCATCATAATATTCTAAAAAATGCAGTGTGATTAAAAGCTGCTTTTCATCAAAGTGTTCTATGAGCTTTTTGAGCTTATTTTCATAATAAGAAACGGAATTTTCTTGATTTTGGTGTACTTTTAAGGAATCCTCCAGCAATGTGTCCAATGAAACGTCTAAAATGTCAGCAATATCAGAAAGCTTTTTTAGATTAAATTTATTTTTTCCGTGTTCTAAATTGGAGATATTGCTTTGGGATTCTCCTATCAAATCTGCTAAATCCTGTTGTGTCAAATTTTTTTGTGTTCGAAACAGCTTGACCTTTTTTCCCAATGAAATCATATCATACATAAAAATATAAACTCCTTATATAATTTCTAATAATGTTTTATATAAAAACTGTTTTTCATAATGCTCTAATTTTGAAATATGCAGCAGGATTTCATTGCGCAATAAAGTATAATTGTCTTCTATGGGAGCTACAACAGATTGAAAATTGATTTCAAAATAATTTGCCAAGCCGACAGCCACAGCCACAGAGGGTACTTTTGCACCTCTTTCAATTTGCCCCAAATAGGAGGTATGTATATTGAGTGCCGCAGCAATATCAGAAATTTTAAGTCCCCTTCTTTTTCTAAGTATTCTGATGTTTTTTCCAAAATCTTTACAGTCCAATACAGCAAAACCACCTTTCTAAATACATACATAACAGTATCATTGTAGTTTTGCGAAAATATATACATTAGAACCTTGGATATAAAAAAAATAGAAATAAATATAAAAAAGCAGCCATCTGCCCAGTGGTTTTCCTCATAGGCCATTGATTATGAGAAACCCTCTATTTGTTAGATGGATTTTTGTTATCTGCTGTTTTGATGCCGTTTTAATGTAAATTGCTGATGATTTGCCTTCTCTATTGTTTCTGCACCTGTATCCACAAAAATAACATTTATACCGGCATATGTATATGACCCCATTTATACCATTTGCCCCTTTTTATGCATACAATTTTGTTATGCTCTCTCATGTCATCCTTCTAACACATTGTGTCTATATTTGAGCTATGATATTTACAGCATTATTTTATATGCCATCAATATCCCCATACCTTCTTTTTGCCATACCTTTGCAGTGGGCAAGCCCTAATTTTATGAAAGGCAAAAGGTGTTTTTACTTCTGCCTCAATGCCAAAAGGCTTTTTTGAACCATAAATAGATTTTATTGATACAACAAAAAAAGGCGATGCTATGGCCCTTTTTTACAACAGCCCCCCATTGCCCACTGCTGTCAGCACTGCATCAGAAAATGTTTCTATATCTATGGCTTGATTTACAAATTTGTTTTCTTTATATTTTTGATTGATTTTACAGCGGTCACAGCCGATTTTTTCAAACAGCTGCTGCAAATACCTTCTGCCTTCATCAACAGCATAAAACTCTGCCTCCTTCAATACTTTATAGACCTCTCTGTTCCAGGAGATATTTAATATGTATGTGTTGTATTTGGTATCAATGTGTATCAATATTTCTGTGGTTTTCATAATTTTGCCCCATAGCAGTACCCACAGCATTTGCCACCTCTGCTTGCTTCTGGTATCATCAAGTGAGATTTTTTGCTTTGCAGGTGTGCCAATGCCTATGATAGGCCGGTCCAATGGCAATACACATTGAAAAAAGCAGCTTGGGTTTGGAGAAAATGCTTGCCCTATCAGATACATGGCTGCTGGATTTTCTGAAATATCAAATTCTTTTTCCTCCTCATTGGCAATGCAGACAATGCCAATTTTGAATGTAGCATTTCGGAAGTCTTTTTCAAAAATACATTGAGCGGCAGTTCCATTCTTTTTTCCAATATTTCTGCCTCTGCTTGGACCATATCTGTATCCCGCCGGTTATATTTTTACTGAGCATGAGCAATATCTGTTGGTGTAAATGGGCATCAGATAGCCTTATTCTACCAGCTTTGTCAAATCCACTGCTTCAGAGTCCATTCCTATGGTTTGTTATGCTGTGGGGACCATCAGAAAGCTGCTGTATTATTTTTTGTCAGCAAAGCAGTATGAAGCTGTTTTAAAAGTGAATAGCAATCAGCCCATGATATGCCTTAAAGATGTCCCATCTTTGAAAGCTTTTTAATTCGTGTATCAAATAAGGATGTTGATGTGCTGCAATACGAAAGAGGCATTGCTTTTTTTGGGGCCAATTTGCAGATTGCCCTTTGTGTCCAAATAAATCTTAAACCGAATGTAGAAATTTCAGCAGATTGCACACGGGTTTGCCAGCCTCCTACACTTGCGCATCTTGACAACACCATTTTCAATGAGAGCAATATCTGTGGTGGTGCCGCCCATATCCATAATCATGACATTTTTTTCTCCGGTCAAAAAGGAGCCTCCTATGACACCGGCGGCAGTACCGGAAAGTATTGTTTGGGCTTTTCTGCTGCCATTTCCTCTGTCATAGAGGTATGGTCGCCTTTTGTAATCATAATGGGAGCGCAAATATTTTTTTGGCGCAGCACTTTTTTAGTGGCAGAAATCAATTCGGTAATAATGGGTATTAGCCAAACATGGAATATGGCAGTGGCGTTCTGTGAGGAAGGCCCAAAGAGATAGTCCGTTGATGGGTACAAAGGGTAGGAATATTTTATATCTTTTTTACAAGGGTCTGGATGCAGCTTTCATGCTCGGGGTTTCTGAGGGGATATGACAACGGCGTCTACATTTCCTCAATGACCTCTCTTGCCTCTGTTTTATCCATATCCTCTTTTAAGCGTTCCATAATGTCAAACTGTCCTTTTATGATTTTATAGATATGGGCAGACAGCTGCTCTGATTTCGGCATATGAGCAAATCATATGAAGCCCACTGTGCAGCCTCTGCTTTCTACAATGGTATTTGTGGCCAATCTGGTGGAAAGTGAAGCCAGACCAATATTTTGGCAATATGAGTGGTCTAAACAATTTTGTATGCCAATGGTTCCGTTTTCTTTTGTTGTCAATGCCTTTGCCTTGCAAAGTATTTTTTTGAAACAGACTACAATGACGCCGTCTGTATAGGTATCAATTCCCGGTATATAGGACACTTTGCTTCCCCCTTTTTTGTATCAACCACAATAAACAATGAAATATTTGATTTTATACTACCATAAATCCCATTGCTTTAAAATAATGTGCAACAAAATTTTATAAATGATTTAAAAAAATAATGCTTTATAGATTTGACTATTTTAACAATACTATAAAGCAATTACAATATAAATTGTATACTGTATATACAAAAAATATGTGAAAAAATATAAAAAATACGTCACATTATGCTGTTTTTTGCTTTACAACAAAGAATTGTATGTTATAATGTTGTTCATAGAGATAGAAAAAAGAGTATTTTTGATAAAAAAATACAATTAAAATATTAAATATATGGACGTAGTATATCGTCCTAAAATCAATGAAAGGAAGGGAGGAACTGATTTTATAATAGCTATAAAATCGGGAGAGTATGGCAGAATATTTAACGCCGGGGGTATATGTGGAAGAGTTTGATTCGGGAGAACCGCCCATGACCAGTGTCAGCACCAGTACAGTGGGATTGATAGGTGTGACTGAAAAGGGACCTCAGCATGGCGCACCTGTGCTGATTACAAATTTTGCTTCATTTTACAGAATATTTGGAGGTTATTTGACAGAAGAGGAATTTGGCAGCTATCGTTATTTGGCTTATGCAGTCAATCAATTTTTTACAAACGGAGGCTCCAGATGCTATATAAAACGTGTGGTGCCTGCTGATGCAGCTTACAGTGCTACAAAGGAGGATGCACCTGTTGTATTTTATGCAAAGCAACCGGGGGAATGGGGCAATAAAATCACACTGACTGTCACAAAAAGCAGCAGAGCAAAAACACAAATATTGCAGGAATCTGCAACACCTCTGCCAAAGTATACTGTCAAAAATGCCCAAGGCTTTTTTCCCGGAGATGTGGTATGCATTACAAAGGGAGAAATGAAGGAATATAACAAGGTCATAGATGTGGACGGCGCTGTGCTGACAATGGAAAGAGCCTTTTCTCAAAATGTGACAGACACTGCTTTGATACCGGAAATTGTGCTTTCCACCTGCCAGCTTCATTTGGAAGTGAAATATGATACTATCACAGAAAGATATGAATATTGTTCTTTTAACAGAGGCTCTGCCGATTTTATAGAAGAACGGCTGGCAAAAAGTGAACTGATTATGGCAGAAACAAAGGATATGGAAAAAATGCTTTCCCCCTTTGAAGTCATAAGCGGGCAAGAAGAAGGACAGGAATATACCATTGATTTTTTTGGCGGAAAAAACGGCACAAAGCAAGCCCTTTCTGCTGCTGATTTTATAGGAGAGGACAAGGGGCCGGGAAACCGCAGCGGTTTGCAGGCATTTATTGACAACAATGAAGTGAGCCTGATGGCAATTCCCGGCATCACAGACCCGGCAGTGGCATTGTCGCTGGTGGCCCACTGTGAAAATATGGGAAATCGTTTTGCCATATTAGATATTCCCAGAGAAAAAAGAACCGTCAATGAAATCATAGAATATCGCAATTTTTTTGACAGTGATTTTGCGGCAATGTATCATCCTTGGGTAAAAGTGGCAGACCCCATTACAAAAAACAACATTGCCATACCGCCTTCCGGCTCTGTGGCAGGTGTATACGCCAGAACAGATGGTACAAGAGGGGTGCAAAAGGCACCTGCAAATGAAATTGTATCTGCCTGTGTAGCATTGGACTGTAATTATACCACAGGGGAGCAGGATATATTAAATCCAAAGGGAGTCAATCTCATCCGCAGCTTTCCTGGGCAGGGCATACGCATATGGGGTGCAAGAACAGTCAGCTCCAACAGCTTATGGAGATATGTCAATGTAAGAAGGTTGTTTTTATTTATTGAACAGTCCATTCGTGTCAGCACAAACTGGGTGGTTTTTGAGCCAAACGAGCCTTTGCTTTGGCTGCGTGTAAAAAGAACAATAGAACTGTTTTTAGGAGATTTGTGGAGAGCAGGAGCATTGGCGGGAGGCTCTGAAGGAGAAGCATTTTTTGTTGACATTGGCACAACCACAATGAGCCAAAACGATATTGACAGCGGCAGGCTGATTTGTGTCATTGGTGTGGCTCCGGTCAAACCGGCAGAATTTGTTATATTCCGCATTACACAAAAAACAAATGCAGCATAAGGGAGGTAAATCAAAATGGCTGGAGAATTTCCTTATCCTTATAAGGGATATCGTTTTAAAGTAGAAATTGATAATATTTTTGTAGCAGGCTTTAGCGAGGTGACAGGCTTTGACGCCACCATTGATGTGACAGAATACAGAGAGGGAGATGCAAAGGACAACACTGTCAGAAAATTGCCCGGGCTTGTAAAATACAGCAACATTACAATGAAAAGAGGGGTGATAGATGCCATAGAATTTTTTACATGGATTGATGAAATCAATAAAGGCAGCATCACTCCGGAAAGAAAATCTGTCATCATCCGTCTGTTTGATGACAGCAATCCAGACACACCGGTGGCAGAATGGCAGCTGGTCAGAGCATTTCCCTGCAAATATGTAGGTCCGGAATTAAAAGGAAACAGCTCTGATGTGGCCATAGAGTCCATAGAGTTTGCCCATGAAGGATTGATTCGTACCTCTTTGGGCGGAGGAGCATGATAAAAAAGTATTTTTAAACGGCTCTAGAATTGTTTGAAAATACAATAAACAAAAAGAAACAGCAGTAAAAAATGGCTTTTATAAAATGATAGAAAAAGTCATTTGATACAAAGCAATCCTATTTTGCGCATTGCTTTTGAATGGGGAAGGACGGTTTTTTTTTAAATGCGCAAAAAAAACATGGCCTTTCCCACTGCATAATATATGGTTTGAATCAAAAAAACATGGAATGTATTACATGAACAGTAAAAATCATACAGCATTGCAAGCATGAATTTACAAAATAAAACAAAGGCATTGGTGTTATGTTATTTCAAAAAAAAATTTCAATTTCTTTGTATGGCCCAAATCCCTTCACGACAGAATGAAACATTGCATAAGCCATTGCTTTGTATGAAGAGGGAAAAATGCAAAGTAGAGCTTTTGGGGGCAGCATCAATGCCTTGCAGTATGAAAATGACAGAATCAATGGATATGGAAGGAGAAGCAATATGGACGGATTTCAAACAGAATATCCTTTTGAATTGCCAAGAGGATATGTAGACGGTACAGGTATGGTGCATAAAAAAGGGATAATGCGTTTGGCAACGGCGGCAGATGAAATCATTCCCATGAAGGACCCAAGAGTACAGCAAAATCCAAGCTACATCAGCATTATATTGCTGGCAAGGGTGATTACAAGGCTGGGAGATTTGTCCCATATAGATACCAGAGTCATTGAAAATCTTTTTACAGCAGATTTGGCATTTTTACAAGAGTTTTATCAAAAAATCAATGAAACGGAACCGGTTACTATACAAGCAGTATGCCCTCACTGTAACGAACAAATACAAGTGCCTTGGAATTTTGAGGGGGAGTAACCAGATATCCCATAGATAAGCTCTATGAGGAAATGGCTTTTATTGCTTATTACAACCATTGGGATTATAAAACATTGATGCATA
The DNA here is from genome assembly GCA_944384265.1 of uncultured Clostridia bacterium. Classification (GTDB taxonomy): domain Bacteria; phylum Bacillota; class Clostridia; order Lachnospirales; family Anaerotignaceae; genus Coprocola. Next base: position 2,523 of record CALWSR010000017.1, on the reverse strand, counting down.
TGGAGCATCAGCAAAGAATACGCTGGTGTGAGGAAATTTCAAAAATCAATACAAGCATCAACGGGGAGGAAGCAAAGAAAAACATTTTTGATATATAAAAAGAGGGTGAAAAAATGGCGTTTCTGCAACAAAGCACATTGGCAAGCCAATGGCAGCTGCAATTAGGACAGCAACAGGCATATCCTATGCTTTCCCATCAATATGATGTGATTTTGGGAGGTGTTTTAACAAGCTTTTCTAAAATATCAGGGCTTGTGCTGAAATCAGCAGAGGTGACAGCCATCAATGAAGGAGGAAGAAACCAGCCTTATCTTTTTCGGGACAGCAGAAAAAATGTGTATACTATGACATTGGAAAAGGGCTATGGCACAATGGATTTGCTGGAATTGTCCCACAAAATAACAGATGTGACAATATTGCTGCGAAACCAAAACGGACATATTGTACAGGCCTATGCCACCAGCTATGCTGTTGTGCAGGAAATAAAGCTTTCTAACTTGGAGGCAGCTGATACAAAAATTTTGATACAGTCTATGACCATAGCTTATACAAAATTGGCTGTGGCAAAAAATGTGCTGGAAAGCTGCAAAGGTCTGGAGGGTGAAAATGCTGTGTTTTATGAAAATACTTTGCCAAAAATGGCCTCAGAGCAAAATAAAAATGCTGTGCCAAAGGCGGAAAGCAGCCAAAAAACACCACATAAAGACAAAGCAGTGCATATTGCAAAGGAACAAAATCAAAAGGCAATGCAAAAGCAGATGCAAAAAAATCAATATGATGCCCAAAAGCATATGCAGCAGCAAAAAGAAATTGCAAGCAGGGTGGAGTTGTGATGCTATGAAAAAAACAGAGGAAATAAAGCTTTTTGTAAAAAAATCACAAATGAAAAAGGATGCTTTTTACAAAAGTATCGCCGGTAAATATACACCCTTTGCTTCTGCACAGCAGCAAAATGTTTCTTTGATGCATAAAAAGGACAATGGCCTGTATGAAATGATATTGGAATTGTTGTATCAAATGAGGTCATTAAAGTATACAAATCAATATGTATTTCAAAGTACAATGCTAAAACAGCAGATACAATCCATTTTACAGACAACTGTTGTTTTTGGAGAAATGCACTTTTTAAAAGAACTGCTGTATGAAAATAAAAAATGGGATGCTGTTTTTTTGGAAAAAGTGATATATGAAATAGAAAGCAATATAAAAAAAAACAAAAAAGACCATAGCCCACAAAAAAATGCTTTAAAAGCTGTATGGAAGCCATCATTTCAAAAACATGAAACAAAAATATCTGTTTTTAAACCATTTGATTTTAAAAATCATTTTGCTGTATGTTATAAAGAGGCGTTTGCTTCAAAAGGGAATATTTGTCTAAATTCTACGGCTGTATTTGAAAAGCAATTTAACGGCAGTCATCTGATTTTTGCACAAAATGGTATAGGAACATTGGAAAGAGCATGGCCCGGTTTGCAAAAGCATATTAATGCATATCAAAGCAGCAATCCATATGCAAAAATAGAATATGCTGCACCAAAATACGGCAAAATCAAAAATAGGCATATATTATGCTCCAATAAAAGGTACATACCATTTTCTCAAAATCAAATGCTGCAAAAGCCATTTTTAAAGGAATTAAAATATAATGCTGCTTTCAATGAATTAAAAAACATATTTGAAAACAGTGTATTCAATGAATATGATAAAAATGAGTATATCAATTATGGTATAAAAAATGTTAAAACATTTTTGGCATACAGCTTCCAGCCATTTGTGATGCAGAAAAAAAGAGAATTTCAAAAAATAGCATACTATGTTGGCAAAGCAGTGTCCTTTTTAAAAATGTATGATAAAAAATATTTTTGGGCGCATTTTTATACATTCAATGATATAAAACAAAGGGGCATTTTATATTCTCATTTGAAAGAAACAAAATATTATGGCTTTATAAAATATATACAAAAATTATATAAGAACCCATTCCTATTTCCACAGAGCTTAAAAATAAACCTAAAAAATGTGAAGCGTGGATATGTCTTTGAAGCTGTTGGGAATGGGTATGAATATCAATATGTATATGATAAATTTTTAAATGTAAATCAAATAAAACAGCAAAATCATGGCTTTGTCAAAAATGTAAGTGAGTATGAAAAACAGAAATGGCCCTTTTCTTCTGTATTTTTTCAAGAACAAATAAAAGGAATGCCTGTCATAAGAGAATATCAAAAAGGAAAATGTAAAAGGCTGTTTTTTGAAATGATATCAGAAACCATACAAAAACAGAAAGAAAATAAGTTTAAAAAGAATGTGTTATTTTATGAAAAAAGGAAATTTCTTTCTTATCAATTTAATTTAGAAAATAGAAATGGCATATCTATCCTAAAGAGATATAAGCAGTGGAAAAAAGAAAAAGAATTTTTTGATATATTATCCCAAAATGAAATAACAGAAGAAGAGAAAGAAAGAGAATTAAAAAAGAATGTGCTATTTCATGAAAAAAGGAGATTTCTTTCTTATCAATTT